>CAYNTN010000409.1:0-1502 GCA_964399995.1 uncultured Ignavibacteriaceae bacterium | reverse complement strand
TGGCTTCAAGGATGGCGATCAGGCCACGAATTTCTTCCGGCTTTTCAACCACGCCCCGCCGGCGGGCATCAGCATGGTCCTCGCCCAGATCCTTGTTGAAGACCTGAATCATGGCCGTCAACTCTGCTGAGCCAGTCTCAACGACGAAAGCTGTTTTGCCGCGTGCAGGTTTCTGGGCAAAGCCCTGTTTGTTGATTTCTTCCTGGATGCGGTCGCGCAGCGACGGCGCTTCATCCCGAAAGAACTTTGTCAGGGCCTCTTCCGTGAGGCGCTCGACGCTGACGCGCGACTGCATGGATGTTTTGAGCGTGGCGATACTCACGCGCCGCCCCACATACTTCATGCCGTTTGTGATGGAGTGCACAGCGTTCCAGCAAAATTCCTTGAAGGTGCTGTCCTCCTGGGCGGACAGGACAAGTGAGACGCGGGACGCGACTTGGCTGACGCGATCCCAGTTTTTCAACAGGTCCATGCGTGTGGACTGCGATGCGAACGCGGGGTGCATCATCAAGAAACGCTCAGGTTGGCCCACCGAGTCGGCACACGCTTTGCAAATCTTGCGCAGCTCCGGGTCGCCCTTTGGATCGATGACGATCACAGTGTCGCCCCGCGCCACCAACTGAAAGGCGATCAAAGAGACCAGGCGCGTTTTGATCGAGCCCGTCGTGGCGATGACCGCGCAGTGACCTTTCAACGCTTCAAATGGAGCCAGCACATCCTGCTCGACTTGTTCGAGCCCATGAATCCATTGCATGCCCCGCTCATTGGCCGGGTTGCGCTTCTCACCGAGCATGCGCAGCATCCACTGGGCCGGGTAAATATCCGCCTGGTCGCGCTTCATGACTTCATGCGCCCGCCGCGTGTGACGCGGCTCCCAGCGGTAGCCCCAGCCAAGCCAGAGGTTAGAGCCGAGTGATGGCAGCGTTCTCATGAGCTGGCCCGTTGTGATGAAAGATACCGGTTTACCGATCAGCGACATTTTCATTTTCGCCAGGGCATGGGCGCCCTTGAAGCGCCAGAGCGCCAACGCCGCGCACATAGCCACCAGTAGAAATATGGTGACCCCGCCGAAGTTCAGCGCCAAGCCCCAACAGAGACACCACAGCATGGCGAGCAGCCACGCCACCACAGCCCGTGCTTCAAAAAGCGGGCGCAGGATCTGCTCGAATGGCACCGCCTTGCTCACAGCACCAGCCTCCGCATGGTGTGGTGGGCGAGGATGAAGCATGTGGCCGTTGACTGTGCACCCTCCGCCGTGGCCACCGGGTAGATCATCTTGCCTGCCGTTGCCGGGTTGACATACAGGAAGCCGAGCTCACCGATCTTTGACAGGAAGGCCGTAGGGTCACGTGAAAGGCTTGAGAGAATTCGCAGTTCGAATGCTGCACCGTGCTCGCAGCGGCGCATCGTCATGTCGCCCGCCGACTGGCTGCGCCACATGTGGACAAGCCTCCCCAGGATTTCGCAGTGGTAAGGGGGCAACAGCGTTCGAACATCCTGCG
>CAYNTN010000408.1:0-1511 GCA_964399995.1 uncultured Ignavibacteriaceae bacterium | reverse complement strand
TTTCCCTTCGATCACCTCGTCGGCGGCCTGGACGATGAGCTTCATCTTGTCCTCAGGCAGCTTCCCTAGATCAAAATTGACTATCGCAGCCGCTTTTTTGAGAATGCCGAGCGCCCGTATAACCTCACGCGGCATCACGTCGAACCCGATGTTGAAATGGAGCAGTGAACGCTGGGTCTGGGCTCCCCAATACTTATCCGTCTCAACCGCGATCTCGCCCATCGAGTCCGTCTCGATCCGCGTCGCGGCTGCATTTGCTGTTGCTTCTGACATATTTAATTCAAGGACACGAAGACCACAATTTTACATTAGTTTCGTGTGCGGAAAAAGACGCGACCATAGTAAACCAAGGGTTTGGGTGGGGCTTCTATATTACTCCCACGACGGCCAGACAACGTTTAATTCGCTCAAATGATAATTGTATGTCGTTATCGAGCCCGACGGAAAACCTGACCAGACCTTCGCTCAATCCCATTGCTTCGCGTTCCTCGACCGGGATCTCGGATGAGGTACTGTGGCCGGGAGCACTGAATAATGTCTTGAAATATCCAAGACTCACCGCAATATAACCGACCTTTTCCTGCTGCATCAGTGTCATTAATTGATTAGCGTCCTTTAGGGACCCCGTATCGACCGCCAGCATACCACCGTAGCCGTATCCAGGATTCATAAGCCTTGTCAGCAATTCGTGCTGCGGGTGATCCGGTAAGCCGGGATAATAAACGCGGAGGCCCAGTTCACGAAGTTTTTCGGCTAGGAACATCGCGTTCTCACTGTGCTGACGCATCCGCAGGTGTAGTGAATGCAGATTCTTCAAAATGCTCGCTGCTCGCGTGCTGTCGAGTACCGCGCCGAGCAGCATTGATGCTCCGGAATTTATATCGGTCAATCTATGAATGAATTCATCACTGGCGCAGACCGCACCGGCGACGCAGTCACTTGTGCCGTTGATGTACTTGGTCAGGCTGTGGACGACAATATCAGCTCCGAGCCTGATCGGCGAAAGGATCATTGGGCTAAATGTATTATCAACGACGAGTTTGATGTCATTTTCTTTGCAAAGTGCGGCAAGTGCAGGAATATCCGCGACTTCGAGCAGCGGGTTACTCATCGATTCACAATAGATCACACGCGTCTTTTCGTTGATCAACGAGCTTACCTTGCCCAGATCAGCAAGATCCGTGAATCGGGTCGTGATACCAAATCTGGGAAGGAAATTCTTGAACAACGCGTAAGTTCCGCCGTAGATCGTTCGTGATGAGATCACCTCGTCGCCGCTGTCGCATAATTGAACGATCGTAGACGAGATAGCTGCCATTCCCGAAGCCTTTGCCTGCGCAGATTCGCTGTCTTCCATGCGTGCAAGCGCGTCCGAAAGAAATTTATTTGTCGGATTCCAATGACGCGAATAGAGAAAGCACCCTTCGATCTCGTGGTCGAAGAGCTCCTCCATTCGATCGGGGCTCATGAAAGTGAAAGTCGATGAATCCGTGATCGACGGATTCACATCG
>CAYNTN010000407.1:0-1529 GCA_964399995.1 uncultured Ignavibacteriaceae bacterium | reverse complement strand
GCTGTGACAGATCCACCCTTACCTCCGGAAAAGCCATAAACAGTTCTTATACTCCCGTAAAAATAATAAAATATGCAGCAATTAGCAAGGGTGCTAGGATGGTCAGACGTCTTGCATACTGGTGGCAAGTTCCGGGTGCGGGGGAGGGGCTGGTCCCGGCCGCTGCATTTCCTGAGTACGGGCGCAGACCGGGGTTATCGGCGAGTAATGAGTTTGGTTTGGTGTATGAGAGGGGTTCGATGAACACAGATCGAGTACGGGTATTTGATACGACGCTGCGTGATGGTGAGCAGTCACCGGGGTGCAGCATGAATCTCGAGGAGAAGGTCCGCATGGCGCGGCAACTCGATGCGCTTGGCGTCGATATCATTGAAGCGGGATTCCCGATTGCTTCCGAGGACGACTATGCCGCAGTGCGCGAAGTCGCAAAGGTATGCCGGCGGCCCGTCATCGCCGCGCTCTGTCGCACCACACCGGAGGACATCGAGCGCGCATGGTCCGCTCTCTCCGACGCCGCATCTCCGCGTATCCACACTTTCGTCGCCACCTCAGACATTCATCTGCAATACAAACTCCAG
The DNA here is from genome assembly GCA_964399995.1 of uncultured Ignavibacteriaceae bacterium. GTDB lineage: Bacteria > Bacteroidota > Ignavibacteria > Tepidaquicellales > Tepidaquicellaceae > JAGPCH01. The sequence goes on along the minus strand of CAYNTN010000407.1, from coordinate 951 downwards.
AAGACTCGAGAGGAAGTTCTCGACATGGCCTGCAGCGCCGTACGGCTCGCCAAGAGCTTCACCGACGATGTCGAGTTCTCCGCTGAAGACGCTACCCGAACCGACCTTGACTACCTCTGTCAGATCGTGACGGCCGTGATCGATGAGGGTGCCACTGTCGTCAATATTCCGGATACGGTCGGCTACACGATTCCTTCAGAGTACGCGACGATCATGACCACCTTGCGTGAGCGAGTCCCGAACATCGATCGTGCGGTCATCAGCGTCCATTGTCACAACGATCTTGGACTCGGAGTCGCCAACACGCTGACGGCGATCGCACACGGCGCACGACAGGTGGAATGCACCATCAATGGTATCGGTGAGCGCGCGGGCAATGCTTCGCTCGAAGAAATAGTCATGGCCATGCGCGTTCGCAAGGATCTCATGCCCTTCGAGACCGGGATCGTGAGCGAGGAACTCTACCGGGCAAGCCAGCTCCTCTCCAACATCACCGGTGTCCTGGTTCAGCCCAACAAGGCGATCGTGGGAAAGAACGCCTTCGCTCACGAAGCGGGAATTCATCAGCACGGTGTTCTCAAGAACCGCATTACTTACGAGATCATGACTCCTGAATCCGTAGGGGTGAAAACCAATAGCCTCGTGCTCGGGAAACATTCCGGCCGACACGCGCTCAACAAGAAGTACGAAGAGATGGGTTATCAGCTCACACGCAGTGATCTCGACAAGGCCTACAAGCTCTTCACCAAACTCGCCGTGGTTCGCGACGATTTGATGGACAAGATGGAGGAGGTTGCCCAGAAAAAGGGATTCAGCCTGAACATCGACGATGCGGGGGCCGTGTCCCTGACCCCGCTGGTTGACGGCAAGGTGCTCACCTCTGAGGAATTCGAACGACTGGAAACGTCGCACAAGAAGATTCTCAAGGATCAGAGCAGCTCCGTCCTGAAC
>CAYNTN010000406.1:0-1531 GCA_964399995.1 uncultured Ignavibacteriaceae bacterium | reverse complement strand
AATTGGCACAGTTAAGCTGTTGTGGGCACGAAAGCGACGCTCGCCGGCATGGACCGCATCGGTCGAGCCGGCATAGGAGGGTTGCGGCTGGGTGTCAGGCATGGTAGCTTCCATTTCACGTTACATAAGATGCCCGGCACTTTTTCAGTGCCGGGCATCTGCAACTCAAAAAATTCGCTTAGTTGATCAACAAACCGTTAGCCGCCTTTGGCTTTGGCGGCAGCGCGGGCCTTGGCAGCCGCAATGCGGTCGGCAGCGGCGCTACTCAGTTTTGGCGCTTCAGCCGGTGCGCTGGGTTCTGGAGCCGGCGCGGGAGTTTCGTCATTGGCTTTGGCCACCGGCGCTGCGCCACCAGCTTTGGCCGCCGCGTTGGCTTTGGCCTGGGCAATCCGATCAGCGGCTTTGTTATTGGCTGCCGGAGCTGCCGCGGCATTGTCTTCGGGGCGCTTGAGCACACCGGCCAGATCTTGCAACAGACGCCAGTTGTTCAGGCGGTCTTGCTCGGCAGCCAGCAACCCAGGAGTGGGGGTGCCGTTTTTGTCAAATTGCTTGGCAAAGCGCCCTTCGCCGCGGGCGAAATCTACAAAGGTAAAGGGTTTCTTGGTCTTGAGATCCACGGACCAATCTTCATTGATATTGGGGTTGCCCTTGAGATCCAAGCGCTCACGCACGGTCGTACCCTTGCGCGGATCGTAGACGATCAAGGGGAAGGCGCGACTTTCCACCGCGGCCTTGGCGCGTTGGGCAGCCTCGTTATCGCCCACGCCATGTTCCGGCTGGCAGGTAGTGAAGACGCTAATAATCGCCGGGCCAGGATATTCGTTGGCTTCCATGCAGACGCGATAGAAATGGTTCATGTGGGCGGCAGTGGTCTGTGCCACATAGACATTCGGGTGCATCATGGCAATTTGGGCAATCTCTTTGCGGGCTTCGGTCTTGCCCAGTTCGGCGCGACCAGCGGGCGTCATCTTGGTGGCCTGCCCGGTAAAGGTGCCGGTGGAGGCCTGACCGCCAGTGTTAGAATAGACCTGGGTGTCGAGCAACAGCACTTTGATGTCCATGCCGCTGGCCAACATGCGGCTGAGGGCGCCGAAACCGATGTCGAGCATGGCGCCGTCGCCGCCCAACACCCACAGCCGTTTGCCGTCCCAACCCAGCTGATCCCAGCGGGCGCGCACGCCTATGGCATCGGTGGGGCCGTTCTCGAACAGCGAGTTCGTCCACGACACCATCCAGGGGTTGTAGGGGTAGGTGCTGCCGTAGACGGTGGTGCAGCCGGTGGAATTGACGATGCCGATATTGTCGCGGCCATTTTGGAAGGCGGTGGCCGCCATCCACATGCGCAGGGCGGTGGCTTCGCCGCAGCCGGCGCACGAGCCGGCCCCGCCCACATACAAGAGGCTGTTGTCGGCCAGCATCATATCCACCAGCACGCGCTCGTTGATGAAGCGGTCGGGCGTGGGCGGCAGGCTGCGATAGAAATCGAAGGCGTCTTTGTACAGGGGAACGGTGTCGTCCTGCTTTTCGATCA
>CAYNTN010000405.1:0-1535 GCA_964399995.1 uncultured Ignavibacteriaceae bacterium | reverse complement strand
CCTCCATCGCGAGGCCCACCTCGCTGCCCGTGGCGATGATGATGAGCTTCGGAGCGGTGGCTTTGCCCGCCTTGGTTTCGGCCTCGGCAAGGATATAACCGCCTCTATGCAGTCCCTTGGCATCGGCGTATTTTTTGCGGTCGACCAGCGCGACCTTTTGGCGCGAAAGCGCGAAAGCGGTCGGTGCGTCGGTGCGTTTCAGAGCCGCACGCCACGCTTCTCGGACCTCGTGAGCGTCGCAAGGGCGAATGACGGCAAGGTTAGGAATGGCACGCAGTGCCGCGAGATGCTCAACGGATTGATGCGTCGGTCCGTCTTCACCGAGGCCGATCGAATCGTGCGTGAAAACGTAAACGACCTGAATGTGCGACAACGCCGCGAGCCGCACTGCCGGCCTCATATAATCAGAAAACGTCTGAAAAGTTCCGCCAAAAGGCACGACACCGCCATACAACGCCATGCCATTCATCAGCGAGCCCATGGCATGTTCGCGGATGCCGAAATGCACATTGCGGTTGGCAAATCTGCCTGCCTGAATGTCAGCCGACGATTTGATGTAAGTGTTATTCGAAGGCGTCAGATCGCCCGAGCCGCCAAGCAATTGCGGTACAGCGTCTGCGATGGCGTTGATCACGTCGCCACTGTATGCACGCGTCGCTTTTGCCTCGACGCCGTCAAATTTCGGCAGCGCTTTTTCCCAACCGTCGGGCAAGCCGCCGGCCCGGATTTGTGAAAAGGCCGCCCCGGCCGCCGGGTCTGCCTTTTCATAGCGCTTGACCAGCGCGTTCCATTCTTTTTCTATCGCCGCCCCGTTCTTAACCGCGGCACGCATGTGCGAAGCCACCTCTTTCGGCACATAAAAGCTCTTGTCCTCGGGCATGCCCAGATTGCGTTTCGTCTCGCGGACTGCATCCTCACCCGGCGCGTCCGAGTGTGCCTTTGATGTGCCTTGTTTTGGCATCCCGAAACCAATGATGGTATGCACGCGAATGATCGACGGTCTATTCTTAACTCGCTGAGCGGCCTTTATGGCAGCCTCGATCGCCTTCAGATCATTGCCGTCGGCAACCTCGAGCACGTGCCAGCCGCACGCCTCGAACCGCTTCGTCACATCCTCGGTGAATGCGAGATCCGTTGAACCATCGATAGTGATCTGGTTGTCGTCGTAGAGGTAAATGAGGTTGCCAAGCTTAAGATGGCCGGCGATCGACGCCGCTTCGTAGCTGACGCCCTCCATCAGGTCGCCGTCCGAACAGATCGCATAGATGTAATTGTCCGCAACCGGAAAACCCTTTTTGTTGAATCTCGCGGCAAGATGCGCCTGAGCGATGCCCATCCCGACGCCGTTCGCAAAGCCCTGCCCCAGCGGGCCTGTCGTTACCTCGACACCCGGCGTCAGGATGTTCTCCGGATGTCCCGCCGTCTTGGATCCTAGCTGCCTAAACCGCTTGATCTCGTCCATCGAAAGGTCATATCCGGTTAAGAAAAGCAGTGCATAAAGCAGCATTGATCCATGCCCGCCGCTGAGCAAAAAC
>CAYNTN010000404.1:0-1540 GCA_964399995.1 uncultured Ignavibacteriaceae bacterium | reverse complement strand
CAGAGGGCAGCAAGGCTGTCTTCTATCACTTTGATCCTTGCTTCGGCATCAGCCTTTTTCTTTCTTTCGATCTCGATCACTTCTGGTTTTGCGTTCTGAATAAATCGTTCATTGCCCAGCTTTTTTTCAACAGAGACCAGAAAACCCTTAAGGTAATCTAGATCTTTTTGGAGTTGTTCCTTTTGTGAGGAAGTATCGAGTTCAGTCGTTGTTTCAATCAGGAATTTATCTTTTTGCACAACCACTGTTATTGCTCCTGCTATTGCTGCATCTGCATAAGAAATGGATTCAGCGTTTACCTGTTTAGCAAGTATGTTTTCAATGGAGTTGTATGTTTTGCTGTCAGTAGTTTGAATATGCAGCCTGATGGTGTCTTTTGGTTTGATCTGCACTTTATTTCTTGCATCACGAATAGAAGTGATCACTTCTTTTAAAAAGGAGGCATTTGCCAATACTAATTTATTTGCGTTGCCAGTTGTGCTAAGTTCAGAAACAGTTAGATCATTTTTTTGATCTTTTAACTGGTGATAAATCTCTTCCGTAATGAAAGGCATGAATGGATGAAGTAGCTGTATCAACTGCTCGTAGAAGTCGATAGTTTTTTCATAGACAGCTTTATCAATCGGTTGCTCAAAACTTGGCTTGATCCATTCCAGGTACCAGCTGCAGAAATCATCCCATATCAATGAGTAGATAGTTTTTAAAATTTCACTAAGCCTGAAATCTTTATACATTTCATCAATTTCAGTCTTAGCTTCATTAAGCCTGTTTCCAAACCAATCCACAGCAAAATTTTCTTTACCGGGCTCATTACTAATTCTGGACTCCCAGCTTTTTACCAGTTTCAATGCATTCCACATCTTATTGATAAAAAATCTTCCCTGCTCATTACCTGCTTCGTCCCACATCAGGTCATTGCCTGCTGGTGACGAGATCATGATGCCAAACCGTACAGCATCAGCTCCATCTTTATCAATCATCTCAAGCAGATCAGGTGAATTGCCTAATTGCTTGCTCATTTTTCTCCCGATCTTATCTCTCACTATTCCCGTAAAATATACTTCCCGGAACGGTATCTCTTTTTTGTATTCCATCCCGGCCATGATCATTCTTGCTACCCAGAAGAAAATGATCTCTGGTGCAGTAACCAATGTATTGGTAGGGTAGTAGTAGCTTACCTCTTTATTACCCGGATCACTATAACCTTTGAAAACTTCAAAGGGCCAGAGCCATGATGAGAACCAGGTATCCAGGCAATCTTCATCCTGTGTTATATCGTCAATAGTGAATGGTGAATGGTCAATGGAGTCCCCGGATTGACCATTCACTATTGACCATTCACGGGTCAGAATAGTGAATGCTTCTTCTCTTGTTTTTGCAACAGCAAACGAGCCATCTGGCGCATACCAGGCTGGTATGCGATGCCCCCACCAAAGTTGCCGGCTGATGCACCAGTCTTTGATATTTTCCATCCAATGCCTGTAGAGATTTTTAAATTTGGCCGGATAGAATTTTATTTCATCATCCAATACCACTTTCA
>CAYNTN010000403.1:0-1546 GCA_964399995.1 uncultured Ignavibacteriaceae bacterium | reverse complement strand
GGGAGACGTTTCCCCCATCGGACATTCCGCGAATCTCCATCTGGATCTCGCCTGCCACAATTTCGGCGTGCAAGAGGTCATTCATTTTGGCGAGCCGCTCTACCAGGTCTTTCCCGGCACGCCCGAATTGAGAAACGGTTTTCTCTGGGCAAACGACAAACCCGGCATCGGGGTGGACATTGACGAAGCCCAAGCCGCCAAATATCCGATGGATTTCAAAACCATCGAATGGACGCAGAGCCGTCTGCCCGATGGGACGCTCTGGACACCGTAAGTCCATCGAATCTCTCGTCAGTTATTGTAGGGAACGCTCGCCGTAGCGTTCCCCTGTGCCGAAATTGTAGGGAACGCTCGCCGTAGCGTTCCCCTAAACCAAACGGACATTGGCCAAAATTGGGCAATGCGTTAACCCACTTCCAACCGCACCGTCACCTCGTCACCCTCTTGAATCTCTTCCGTTCTGCGCACATCGGCCTTGAGGGGCACAATATAGGTCCCCTCTTTGGGCCATAACGACGTCTCCCATTGGGTCCTGCCGATCCGGACGCGGGCGGGAATCATTCCCCACCCGTATGTTACGATGCCCAATATCGCCTTCAGGTCCTCGCACTCTTTCTCGGGGACGGTGACAAAATACCACGGCGCGGGTCCCTTCCAGAACCAGACCTTGCCGCGGAACTCGATATCCATCACGCTCATTTGCTCAACACCACGCGTTCGTCCAGCGTCACAAAATCCCCAACCCCGCTCCCGTTCTCGTCCAGCACCTGTAATCGCGCAAAGGATGGGTCGGCGGAATCGTACCACCCAATCAACACCTGATATTCTCCGGGTGGCACATCGGGCTGGATTTCTACTGTATACGGGTCGGTCAAAAATTCTCCTTCCACCCACGTATCGGTCGGACGCCCGCCGTTCAGCGGCTGCGAGTCCTTTTGCGCCGCGGGCGGCGGCGCCGCGCCCAGCAGCTGCACAAAGGCTGTATACGGTTTTTCGGGTTCCCCCAATGCCTTCCAATACAATGTCACCGTCAGCGGCTCACCCGCTTTCAGCTCCGTCGCCGACAAATCATACCCGACCAAACCGATAAGGTTGTTGAAATTCGCCTCCTGCTTTACCTGGGGTGTCGGTTCGGTAAAATTGCGATCGGTCCTGGTCACGGCAAACGGCTGTCGCAGATCGGTCACGCGTTCATCCCCCCCCGCCGCGAGTTTCAATGACAGATTCCCATTCCACGCGTTCCCGTCCGGCGGCACCTGCACCTCGTACTGTCCTCGCACAATTTCGCCCGCGCTCCACTGCGAGGTCGGGTACGCTGCGTTCGCCAATGGCTGCGGCGTCGAGAACGAATCTCCAAAACCGAGTTGGAACGTATAGTCCGCGTCCGGTTTCTCGTCGGCGCGCCAGAACAGCGTCAGCGGCACGGTCTCGCCCGTGCTTGCGGCTTCGCGCCCGATTTGATACCCGAGCAGCGTGAACGGTTCGAGCGGCGTCGAAAGCGAATGTTGAATTTTCAAATCAACTATTTGCGGCTGTTTTTCAGTCG
>CAYNTN010000402.1:0-1552 GCA_964399995.1 uncultured Ignavibacteriaceae bacterium | reverse complement strand
TGGGTCATGCCCTTGCGCACATTGGCCGGATCGAGTGGCGTACCCACCTTGCTCACGAATAGCCACGAAGGACGATCGGTCCATCCATACTTGAGCGTGTCTTGCTTGCGTGCCCGGATATGGGATCCCAGCATCTCAGTGAGAGAGTTCGAGATATCTACGGAGCGTCCATGGCCAGACTTGGGCGTATCAAGCGCTCCGTCTTCTGAAAAAGCACGAGCAATGCGGATCGTCTTGGCCTGAAGATCCACATCCTCGACTTGCAGCGCTAAGGCTTCCCCTAACCTCATGCCTGTCCCGGCCAGGACAAAGAACAGCGGATAGTAGCGGGGCGTGTCCTTCAAAGCCGTGGCCAAGAACATTTGCCGCTGCTCCTTGGTGAAGGCTTTGATTTCTTCCTGCCTCGTCGCCTTGGATGTGGTTAACTTGAGCGTTCGGCCTAATTTTGCCGCTGGATTGGAGCTGAGAAGACCATCGTCAATCGCAGCATTCAGCATGGTTCTCAATACCGCATGGATATTGCGGACGGTACGCTTTTGAAGTCCCTCGTTGAGCTTGTCAGTGAGTAAGAGCTTAATAGGTCCTCGCTCCAGCTTTTGAACTGCGACCTTCTCAAAGCGCGGGAGGATATGTTGCGTGAGAATTTCACTGTATCGCGCCATGGTCCGCGACTTCAGACTATGGCCGATCAGTTGTTTCCAGTGCTCGGCATAGTCCTTCAACGTGATGCTGGCGGGAACGGCCGGTGTCAAACGTTGCCGGGCTTCCGGTCCGACCTTATCACGGTGCGCATCCGCATCGGTCTTCTTGTCGAAGGTCTTCCAGCGGCGCACTCCCGATCCATCGCGCCAGTCCACCACATATTTGCCGCGCCGTTTTCGCACACAAGCCATACGTCACCAGTTATTGCGGGACTTCAGTATTCGAATCACAGGTGGCATCGCTTCTCGAAGCGCCAATTCATTGCGTTCCCATCGGGCCACGAGGACAGGATACGATTCGTATCCTGCTAGTTTCAACCGCCATGTTGCGCCATATACGCATGCAAATCGGACGGTTTCACCCGCACCGATTTTCCCAATCGGATGGCCTTCAGCTCTCCGTGACGGCACAATTCATAGGCGCGATATTGACTGAGCTTCAGTCTCGCGGCAACTTGCCCGATTGTGAGCAGATCCTCGTCGCCCGCGCTGTCTGCTGATCCCATGAGGGCCCGCTGAACCAGCAACGGCTGAAGCGACGCGAGTCCGATCAACAGGGCCTGCGCAATCTCCGGTGGTAGGATAGCCGCCTTCGCGGGGTCCTGGATCAGTTGATCAAGGCTCGGTGGTGTCATGATCTCGCTTCCCCTTTACCTTAGTAGCGTGACAATGCTCGGCGGTTCAGTTTGATTGCTGTCAGGAAGTCAGCCGACTTCACGACGTGCGAGTCCACAGCCAACGGTCGAACTCCTCTCGCTTCACCAGGATCTTCCCTTCGATTCGGTAGTGTGGCACGGTGGCACTTATGAGAGGGTTCAGAATTTATGACCATACCGAAAAGGTAGGGGGAA
>CAYNTN010000401.1:0-1577 GCA_964399995.1 uncultured Ignavibacteriaceae bacterium | reverse complement strand
AGGATAAAAAGACAAGCGCGAGCGAGTCCAAGAGCGAATCCAAGAGCGAGTCGAAAACCGAGTCCAAGCCCTCCTCGGCATCGGGCAGCGGCGACAACAAACCAGGCTCGACATGAAAATTGCGGCGGGTCGAATGCCCGCCGCAATTTATATCACAATTGAAAATTACCCGTATGCTGCACGATCTTGTAATTGAAATTGGTCACATATGTCAGCAATTTCTTTTTCAGACGTGCCCACTCGTCGCCAGCCAGAATCTTGTCCAACGTCGCACGGTCCTCGGTTACGCCCCCGGCGAGGATCTGCGGTCCGTTCCCGTACACGGTATACCATGCCTCGGTGGGTTGAATCCCTAAACGCAATAGTTTCGGCCCAAATTCTTGTACGGTAAATTCAAAATACTCTGATTCTTTGCCCTGCCGAATGTCCCAGGACATTAAAAGTTTAATCATGTTCTCCGGTTACGTTGATGGACAGGCTTGATCGTAAACTATCAGGCATGCATCGTCAGTGTTTTGCACCTGCCGCATGGGGTACGTTTCTGGCGCAGCTACAGGATGAAATTGTCCGGTCAGTTGTTGCGCCGCCAGTCGTGGTCGCTCACTGTCGAACGAACCAGTGAGAATAACTCTAGCAAAAGAAAGAGGATTTGGCAAACCTATGCGCGCACTCGTGCAACGCGTTACCCGCGGCGCGGTGACAGTGGAAAACGAAACCGTGGGCAAAATCGAGCGCGGGCTGGTCGTTTTCGTTGGGGTTTCGCATGACGATACAAGCCAAACCGCCGGGTTTCTTGCCCAAAAAATCGCCAACCTTCGCATTTTTGAGGACGACGCGGGCAAATTCAACCTCTCCGCGCTCGACATCAACGCAGAGGTGCTGGTCATTTCCCAATTCACGCTGTATGCCGATACACGCCGCGGCCGCCGCCCGGACTTTATCGCTGCAGCCCGCCCCGAAATCGCGGAACCTCTCATCGAAACGTTTGTGCAGCAAATCCGGGACACCGGGCTGCACGTCGCCAACGGTCAATTTCAGGCAAAAATGCTCGTCGAAATCTGGAATGACGGACCTGTTACGATTTGGTTGGATACAGCGGAATTGCACAAGAGCTAACCGACCTCTGCTCGCCAATCCCCGTTCTCGTTTGTTTCGGATTTGCCCATCATCGCAGTCAGCTGTGCCCCCAACAGGACGATGGATGCCGAGATATAGCCCCACAACAAAAGACCAATGATCGCGCCGACCGAGCCATAAACGAGATTTAGGCGCGCAAAATGAACGATATACAGTTCGTACAGGTATTTCGCGGTCTGCCAGAGAACGGCAGCAACGAGCGCGCCGAGCAAGGCGTGTTTCCAACGGACACGCACATGCGGAAATGTCTTGTACAAAAGGACAAAGGCGATGAATGCCAAGAGTGCGCCGAGCATACTCCCTCCCCACTTTGCCAGCTCGCGCGCCACATTCGTTTCGCCAAACAGTCCAACCAATATTGTCTCGGAAAAAGACGAGGCGATGACGCTCACCAAAAAAAATATACCCAGCACTCCAATCACCGCAAAAGAAAACAAACG
>CAYNTN010000400.1:0-1584 GCA_964399995.1 uncultured Ignavibacteriaceae bacterium | reverse complement strand
TCGGCGAGGGCGGTGTCGTGCTCGACGAGGATGGCGAGTGGTACGAGGTTTCGACCGTCAACAATTTTGCTCCCGTCTCGCCTCAGGGCGGCTACAAGGAGACCGCGGCGATCATCTGCTGGAAGCCGGGATTGCCGCAATATCTGCCGAAGTTCCGGGTGACTGGAATTCGCGAGCTATGGCGCAATTCAAAGGTGGAAGTGGGCACCACCTATCCAGTAAACGTGTTCGTTACCTGCAAATAGGCAGGACAGGGTCGTGCTGCAGGAGAAGGCCGTGAAGTACAGAACCATTGCGCTCATGCCGTTGTTCGCTCTTGTGGTCTCAGGCTGCGGCGAGAAGCCCGGGCCGGCGCCGGCGCAGCCCGACGTGGCTACGGTCTCGCCCGGATTCGAGGCCGGAAAGCTCACGGCGCGCTCGAAGCTGGCGGCGGCGATCGCCGAGGCGCACAAGTGGGAGCCTGACGCCGAGCTCGTCGTCGTTACCACGAGCCTCGCCGAGGGGCCGGCGCACGATTTCTGGTTCTACGACTTCCAGTCACCCTCGAAGAGTACTTGCACGCGCATCCGCGCACTCGCCAGCGGCAATGTCGCCAACGTTGGCACCGGTGACGGGTGCAGACTGACGAGGTCCGTTTCGCCCGGCTTCGTCGACAGCCCGATCGCATATGAGGCCGCCGTGACGGCGGGCTTTCAGAAGAGCGATTCGGTGCAGTTCGCGTTGAGCGTCAAGCACGACCAGGCGCTGCCCGCGCCGCGCGAGTGTTGGGTCGTGTGGTCAGATGCTGACGGTGACGAAGAGAAGGGCATCATCCGCGGCTGGTGCGTGGACCCGGCCACGGGCGCGTTCGTCACGCGCCTCTCAGGTTACCGCGCGCCCGCGCCGCCCGGGGAATGAGGTTCGCGCTGCGCCTCAGGGCCAGAGCCGCGGCGCGGCTGCACGTGCGAGATCGACGAGCGCGTCGGACTTCGTCGCAGCATCATCCGCAGTGAGCGACAGCTCGAGAATCTGCCGCTCCTTGTGGACCACGACATGTGGGCTGTCGGACCAGATGGCGACAAAACTCGAGGTCCCCATATCGAGCTTGCGGCAGTCGTCGTCGTTGCAGGCACGCAGCTGGGGCGGCAACGATTCCACGCCGAGGTCCGAGGTCGCCGTCCATACGAACACATCGAGAAGGCTCATGTCAGTGCCCGCGACCGCGAGGTACTGGCAATGTTCGAGTGACACATCCTTCAGCAGCGACGCCTCGCTCGTGTCCTTGTCGTTGCCGCCGTCGTGACCCGGGACTACACCGCTGACCTGCTCGCGCGTGAGCAGGCTGCAGACGCGGCTGGGCACGTCTTCCCCGGTAACCTCGGTCGTCGCCTGTGAATCGGGGGTTGAAGGCGCCTCACCGCCCCCGCTGCACGCTGCGAACAACGCCCCGACCATCGCGGATATCGCCACGATCCTGTACAACCTGTTCATGTGTCGCTCCCCCGGGCCTGCATACGCGCTGTGGCAATCTTCCTCCAGTCGACGCCATGGTCACAACCGGTCATGCCGCCGTCGACCCGTCAAGATCGCGCAGGCGTGATGATT
>CAYNTN010000399.1:0-1585 GCA_964399995.1 uncultured Ignavibacteriaceae bacterium | reverse complement strand
CCTTTGATCGTCACTGACGCCACGGTGGCAGAGTTGGGATTCTTCAAGAAAATCGTTGACCACCTGAAGCAGGAAGGCCTTAGCCCGGTGGTGTTTTCAGATATCCATAAAAACCCGGTGAAGTCCGATGTTATTAATGGAGGAGATGCTTTTCGCAGCGAAGAGTGCGACAGCATTGTCGGCATCGGTGGCGGTGCGGCATTGGATGTTGCAAGGGCGATTGCGCTCAATGCCTTCCACGAGCGCGATTTGTTTGATTATGATGATTTAATTGGCGGTGATAAATACGTAACGGAGATCATACCCTATTTTATTACTGTTCCAACTACTTCAGGCACGGGCAGCGAAGTAGGCAGAAGCGCCATCATTTCTGAAGATGAAACCAAGAAAAAGCGGATTTTATTTTCGCCCAGATTAATCGCAAAGCAAGTTTTCGCTGATCCGGAACTGACTTATGACTTGCCTCCGGCCATCACTGCCGCCACCGGCATGGATGCGCTCACGCATAATATGGAAGCCTTTATCGCAAAAAACTTCCACCCGATTTGCGAAGGCATCGCGCTGGAGGGAATTCATTTAATCGCTGATTCGCTTGACGAGGCGGTGAACCGCCCTTCGCCCGAATCGCGCGCGAAAATGATGCTCGGCTCCATGATGGGCGCCATCGCGTTCCAGAAAGGGCTTGGTGTGGTTCACTCGCTGGCGCACCCGCTCTCTGCTTTGCTTGACACGCATCACGGTCTCGCAAATGCAGTGAATATTCCATACGGTATGAGGTTTAATTTTCCGGGCTTGGAAAATGAGTTCACGAGAATTGCACGCACGCTCAATCTCCGGGAGGAGACCGGTGAGGCAGTGGTCAACTGGTTGTTTGAACTGAACACTAAAATCGGAATCCCTCACAAGCTCAGCGCAATCGGTGTGAATGAGGAACATATCGAAACACTGGCTGACTTGGCATTTGCCGACTTCTGCCATCCCAACAATCCCAAGCCTGTAATGCGGGAAGATTTCAGGAGGCTTTACAGGGAAGCGCTTTAAAACTTATAAATGAGCAGATTTTTCTCTATTTATATTTCCTTCTCCTCACAATAGAATAGACGAGTATCGCAAACAGCCCGGTTGCGGTGAAGAAGCCGATGAGGCTGAGATAAGGATAGCCTTCCGGGGATTTGGCTGCTGCGGGCAAATCAGCGAGCATCACAATGGATGAACCGAGGATGAGTGCCACGATAATCAGCGTGATGGAGATGCGGTTGGTGATGCTGTCGAGTTTCTTCAGCAGGTAGCCATAGCCCTGGTGCTCCACTTCGAAATGCAGCTTGCCCTTGCTGGTTTTCGTAATGATTTCCTTGACCTCGATGGGGAAGTTGTTGATGAACGAGGTGATGGATGAGATGCGGTGGGAGAGCTCGTCAGCAACATTTTTAGGCTTCAGTTGCTCCCGAAGCAGTTTTGCCCCATAAGGTCGGATGAACTCATAGGTATTGAACGTGGGGTGCAACTGCTTGCCCAGCCCCTCGAGGATGGCAAAGGCGCGGAAAATGAGGAACACGCTGCCGGGCACCCGCATCTTGTAGTCATA
>CAYNTN010000398.1:0-1586 GCA_964399995.1 uncultured Ignavibacteriaceae bacterium | reverse complement strand
GATCGAGCGGCTGCTCGCGGAGAAGTTCGAGCGCTGGGCGGCGCTCGAGGACAGGGCGGCGGCGGCGAAAGCGCGGACCTGACCGCCGTGAGCTCCGGGCCGGCGCACCCGGGCGGCCCCGAAAAGCCGAAGGCCCGCGCTTGGGCGGGCCTTCGTGATTGGTGGCGAGCCAGGGACGGACAGTTTCGCCACTTCTTCCTACACGGGAGCCCGTCGATAGCTACTCGAAGAAGTAGCTCGATTTTGTAGCAGGGACTGGCACGCCGCAAGCCCATTTGGACCCTCAGGCTTGTTGCTCAGACTGCGTCACTTCCCGCGGACCACGCCAGTCCCTAGCGGGGTCAAGCCTCCTCCGCTGCGCGCGTTAGCTCCGCCCAGTCTTTCGCGAGCGCCGGCCAGTTCACTTTATCGAGTGCAGGCTTCCGCGGCGGCTTCCCCCCAGCCCAGTACCTCCCGTTCTCGAGCACGCGCGTCCACAGGTACGTCTGGCGGTCGCTCATAAGCTCGGGGAAGTACACGCCAAGGCGGACAACGCGCTCGTGTTCGTCCGGACTCCACACCCGGTCCAGGACGCGCGTGGCCCGTGACTCGCCGGCTGCATATCGGAGCAAGCCAATGTGCTCCGTTCCGAACATCGACTCCACGGCCCACGTGACGACCTGCGTCAAGGTCTCGCTGCGCTCGTGAGCGAGAAGCTCGAGTCCGAAGCGCACTTTCGGGGTGACGCGCAGCGTGATGACGTTCGTGCGCGGGTTCGCGGCGAGCTTGCGTGGCATGGCGGGCCTCTGGCGTCGGGGCGGGTTGACAGTTGGCACAAACATAACATACAATAACATACAGTCGCATGCTGCCCGCTCACCTCGAAACATGATGCGGCGCAAAGTCGCGAAGGGACGGCCACGCCGAAGCGGCGGCCGTCTGCGGTTCGCAGGTCCCGGGCCCACTCGGCGCTCCAATGCGCCAGCACCCGGGCTGGCAGGCCCGCCGCCCGGCAAGCCCGGCGCAGTCGAGGCCTCGACGAGGGACCCGGCGCTTCAGGCGACCGCTCCCTCGCCACATTCGAAATCGACGGAGGATGAGATGGGATTCGTTTCCTGGATTGCAGACGCGCTGTTCGAAGACTCCGACCGGTCGGCCGGGTCGGAATCGCTCGGGTCGAATTCGTTCGACTCGGATTCGCATTACCTCGTGAACCCGGCGAGCGGGCTGCCGATGCTGAACGAGAGCATCGATGTCGCCGGCAACCTGTTCAACACGGATTGGCAGGACCACTCGTTCGGCCACGACAGTGGCCTGGACCACGAGTCGGGCAGCGGTAGCGACCCGTGGTCGCACGACTCCGGCGGGTCGAGCTCGCTGTGGGATTGAGGCGTTCCCAGCGAAAGCCAGTGACTCGAGGCATGCGCGGGCCGACGTGAGTCGACGCGAATGCGTAGGCAGGAAGAGAGCCCGGGAACGATTCCCCGGGCTCTCCAATCGCGTCTAGCCGCCGTCGATAAGCCTGAAATTCAGCTCGCGCAGTTGCTGCAGGAACGTAAGCGTCCGGTGAGTACCGTCTTCCGCTGGGAAGGGCGATGACGCCATAG
>CAYNTN010000397.1:0-1590 GCA_964399995.1 uncultured Ignavibacteriaceae bacterium | reverse complement strand
CGATTGTTTAAATTGGGTGCGGCGCTTTGCTGATGGGCTCGGTTTCGATCAATGTCGCCTTTGTTCTAATCGGCGGGCTACTTGCGAAACTGTAGTTCCCGGTTTTTTTGACAGCAAATGCGATTTTGATTGCGGGCGCAGAGAGCTTGCTCCCTGCGCCCAGAGTGTCCATCCTTATGTGTGAACAGCACAATGAGGAGGCCACTCATGGAAAGCTTACCACCGGAAATCGTCCTTTACATCGCAAAATTTACCGGTCTGTTTCGAATCGAGGTCTTTGAAAGCTTCTTCTACCTCTTCTTTGGGGTGCTGGTCGGTGACGCCAAGCACGGCACGGTTCGCGCATCGGTCTTTGCTCCGGCGGACTATCACCCACAGCGACTCTCGGATCTCTTCTGCGTCCATAAACTTTCGCACCAGGCTTTTATGGCCAAGCTGGTTGAAGTCAGTCTGAGCTACATTTATCCGGGCAAGCTGCCCGAACGGCTCTTCTGGATTGCCGACTCGACCCAAACCGAGAAACCGCACTCCAAAAAGGTCGCGAGTCTGGGCTGGTTTCACCGGACAAAGAAGGTTGATGGGCGCGGGAAGAATCTCAAAGGGCATTGTTATGTCTTCGCTGCGCACCTCTATCAAAAGTCCACCGGCAAAGTGAACGCCTGGGCGAGCACGCTGGTCGGCGCGCTGCTCTATGTCAAAGGGCGAACGATCCCGGAATTGACCGTTGAGTTGGCCCGACAGTTACGCTTGCCGGAAGGCATCAAGAACTGCTGGATCGTTGATCGCGGCATCCTCTGCCGTGGGTTATTGCGCGGTCTGGGCGAATTCAAGCAATTCGTGATTGGGCGCATGCGCCGCAACCAAGTCGTCTACTTTGCTCCGGAGCAGAGCAAGACGGGTGGAAGACAGCGCATCTACGGCGAGAAAAGCCGGGTCGACCAATTGCGCACGCAGTTTCCCGATCGGTTGCGTCGGCAAGAGATGACGCTCCGTGTTTGGGGAAAGCTGCACAAGGTCGAGGTCTTGAGCGCTGAAATTCTGATGCGCGGAGTTTGGCGCGGACGTGCCCAAGTCGCACGCATCATTATGATTGTCGTGCCCGACCTGCCGCTTGAACCCTGGTACTTATTGACGACCGATCTGGAGTTGGACCCGCGCCAGGTCGTTGAGGCTTACGATGGGCGTTATCAGATCGAGATCAACTTTGATGAGGTCAAGGAACTGGGTTTGGGACACTATCAAGGACGCAGCGGACAGGGCGTGCGCCGTTGGCCCCTGTTCCTGTGCGCGGTGCAGACTTTCTTGAAATTGATCGCCACGGGAGTCTTGCCAGTCGAAATCCCGACGCTCAACTGGGATTGGTACAAACGCGAGGATACCGTCGGACAAGTGCGGCGACGCTTGATCGACCTGGGCCGCCCGCCACTTTCTCGCACGAAGGAGGCAGCTGCTACCTCGAAATAAGTAAGAAGGCTCGTTATTTCAAAGAACTTATCCGGCTCAAAAACCGGGAACTACAGTTATTCAACGTGGTGTCGATCAAAGGATCGGTGATTTCCGACCGCCAAAAAACCCTGCAAACATTGTTTT
>CAYNTN010000396.1:0-1596 GCA_964399995.1 uncultured Ignavibacteriaceae bacterium | reverse complement strand
ACCCATCAGCACACTCGGCCTGACCGGGAACAACCTGTTGAGGCTCCACATCTAGAGCATGATTGTTTAATTCGGAGTCAAAGAAGGCTTCCCAAGCCATTTAAGGCTCTTCGCGGATTCGAGTGGGTGAATGCAGGGCATCATAGAGGGTCGAGCATGCAAGTGAGGACCTTGAGTTTTTGGTTGCTCGGACGGGCCGAGAAATCTGGCATTTCAGCCATGGGTGAGCGAGCGAAGCCGAAACGACATCTGTCGGAAGCGTACAAGTACCCGGGCTTTCGGCCACGGGCGACGATTCGCGAGGTCGAGGGCGACGCGGGCACGCTGATCGTCAGGCTTGAACGGCGCTCAAAAAACCCGTTGCGGCAGCTGCGGCCAAGTCTGTCGGAGCTGGTATGACAGTCGGCAACGGCACGCGCGCGATCTGGGCTGTGGCGGATATCGAGTTGTTCTGGAGCTTGACGTGCGCCGTGTCGACTGCCGGCGTTGCGGCGGGGTAAAGCTGGAGCGTCTCGACTTCCTGGCCGACAATCCGCGCTACACGGAGCGGTTTGCGATGGATGTCGGGCGGCGCTGCAGTCGGGCTTCGGTGCGCGATGTGGCGCGCGAGCTGGGACTGGACTGGCATACGGTCAAAGACCTCGAGAAGCAGTACATGCGGGCGCAGCTGGCGGCCGCCGGAGCGCCTTCGCCGGTGGTGATCGGCGTCGATGAGATCTCGGTGCGCAGAGGCCATACCTATCGCATCGTCGTCAGTGACCTGCTCGCTCGGCGGCCGATCTGGTTTGGCGGCACTGATCGCTCGGAGGCGAGCCTGGCGCGGTTCTACGCCGATTTGGGGCCGGAAAAATGCGGCCAAATCCGCCTCGCCGTGATGGACATGTGGAAGCCGTTCCGCAATGCCACCGCGGCGGCGGCCCCGCAGGCGGCGATCCTGTTCGACAAGTTCCACATCATGCGCCATCTCGGCGAAGCCCTCGACAAGGTGCGCAAGGCCGAGTACGCGCGGCTGACCGGCAAGGACCGGCGCTTCATCAAGGGCCAGAAGTACACCCTGCTGTCGCGCCGCGAGAACCTGAGCCTGGAGGGCCGACGCTCTCTCAAGCTGTTGCTGGCTGCCAACAAGCGCCTCAACACTGCCTACCTCTTGAAAGAGAGCTTCGGCCAGCTGTGGAGCTACGAGCGCGAGGGCTGGGCACGACGCTTCTTCGACAACTGGCGCGACAGCCTCAAGTGGCAACGCCTCAAACCATACGAACGCTTTGCCGACATGATCGAGCGTCACTGGGATGGCATCGCCGCCTACTGCAAGCTTGAGAACAAGGTCTCGCTCGGCTTCGTCGAGGGGCTCAACAACAAGATCCGCGTCTTCCAACGGCGCGCCTACGGTCTGCGCGACGAGGAATACCTCCGCCTCAAGGTCCTCACTTGCATGCTCGACCCTCTATGATGCCCCGCATTCACCCACTCGAATCCGCGAAGAGCCATGAAGATTATGCCTGCCCGATCGCCCGATATCCCCGCTGCGAGTATCATCATTCCGACCCTGAACGAGGAGAACTACCTGCCGGTCCTTCTCGACTCACTGATGCGAGT
>CAYNTN010000395.1:0-1615 GCA_964399995.1 uncultured Ignavibacteriaceae bacterium | reverse complement strand
GCATTTGCCGACCAGTTTTACAAACCCACCGACATTTGTCGGTGGTAATTTAGTTACCCATGCCACCCTTTCAGGGTTAAAATCCCGAAGGGATGAAATGATTATAGAAAAGAGCTACGTAACCCCTTTTTTAAACTCCGAAGGAGTGACAGAGCAATTTCCTGAACAGCGAAATAAAAATCAGATACGCATTGTTGCGATGAGCCATTAATCCTTTAGTCGTTTTCACCGACCGGACCAACGCAAAAACAGAAAACCTTATCGCTTGTTTAAAGAATCCAAAAGTGTCTGCAGCGCAGCGTTTGTGGTTACGGGTGAAATTCTCCACCAGTTAAACAGTTCCCTCCCCGGTAGCCTGCCTGCTCAATATAGTCAAGGATTTTTTGCCCGTCCGTTATCTTTTCTGAAGCGGCAGACCAGCGCAGGAAAGGATTGCCGCGGTAATAGCCCAGCGGCAGCGCGCTGTCGGGCGTGCAGAACCACGAAGAGTCAAAAGAGTAAGCATAATCTGACGGCCACCGCTGCCGCACATCCGTGTAAGAAGAATTGCCAAGCGACTTTGTAAGTTTATCCGGCTCCATCAATCCCCAATCGGGTCCGAAATACTCCGGAATGACGCGCGGGCGCACCGAATCATATTTTTCCTCGGCAATCAGCCGGAACGCATCCCGGAAATCCAATGGTGTCCCGTCAGGTTTTTGCAGCGTAATATTTCTTAATCCGTCATAGTAGTAAACCGCTCCCGCATAGCTCCACAGAGAAACCGTATGAATTTGTTTCTGCTCTCCAAAGCTGAAAAAATCAGTCTGCACGCCCGGGATACCCGCAGAAACAAGCGCATTGTTGTATTTCGCAGTAGCTCCGCATACCGCTTTCACCTTGCAGCGGTTAATGAGGTCCGTCATTTGGTTTAAATCGAGAGTAATCCAAATGTTATACAATGAATCATCAAACTCCCCTTTGGAGATAAAACTGTATGCCCGCGCACAGTAGAGCTCAAAAATTTTTTCAGGAGTTGTCTGCAAGCTCCATCCGCGCAGCGCGGCAGTGTCATTGATTTCGCTTATCAGATGCGCTGCAGTTTCCCGCGCAGGTGCCGCAGCGTTGTTCAGCGGAAACCACGGATAGCGGAAAAGAAACGTATCTGTCCCCGGCAGGCAGCGCTGCCCGCCCGCACCGTTGTTTTGCGAAAAAACTGTCGCAGCGAAAAAAAATGCAGTTGCCGCCAGCAGCCCTTTTGAATATTCAAAAACCTTCAGCATCTGAAGTTTACGGCTTAAAGATGCGCATAAAACCGTAAACGGCTCAACGCAACCTCTCCCTTGCCACAATGTTCCCCTTCGCGCTTGCATAAAGCCTTTGCGAAGGGGGATGCGTTGGCTTCGCGCCTTTGCAGGGGGATGATGCAACTTGCCCTTGCAATCTCCAAACGTTATGAGAGTTCTTTGAAAAACTGCCGTCATTGCGAGTTCCCATCCCTAAGTTTAGGGAAAGAAATAGGTAATGACATCTATATATTGTTATCATTGAATGCCAATAGTTTACAACGATGTCATTGTAAGTTCCCATCCCTAAGTTTAGGGAAAGAAATAGGTAATGACATCTATATATTGTT
>CAYNTN010000394.1:0-1618 GCA_964399995.1 uncultured Ignavibacteriaceae bacterium | reverse complement strand
CCGCTCTTCATTCCAGCCAGTGCCTGGCCCGCGGAATGTGTCCCATTTTAGGTGAACTTTTTCTCCAGCGGCGGGTGCTGCTTGCCCACTTCCGGCTTGTGGTGCGGCCACGGGGGCACAAGCCGCCAAAGCACCGACGGCCAGCGCAGCACCACTGATCTGTAAGAATTGGCGTCTTGAAAGCTGTTTCGACATAGGGATCGAACCTCCTTTGGTTTTTATTCGGGTGTGAAAATGGAAGGGTTAGAATGAATATTACAACACAGTTTTACCAAACCTGCAAGTGAACTGATCGGATCGAAAGCCCAGCTTTGCCAGTTGACGAACTAGTTGGTTTTAGAAATTGTGGTAGCGACCAGCGCATAATGAATGGTGAATAATGAATTATGCATTGTAAATGATTGACAATGTGCGCAACGTTCTTCACAATTTACAATTCACCGTTCACGATTCATAATTAATGCGCCTCTGGCTGAGCAACGCTTAGCGGATAAGCGTCTACTATGCCTTGAATGCCATACTTACCGGAACCATCGCCGTGGCTGAAAAACCAGTAGGCGTTAGCACGCCCGAATTGGGGTCGATATAAAATTGCACAATGGCATCGGTCTTTTGGCCCATAGCATAGAGCCACCGCCCGGTTGGATCAATACTAAAGCCACGCGGAAAGCCGATGCCGTGGGTCGTGTGGCCGATCAAGCGTAACAGACCTTTGTCATCGATGCTATAGGCCACAATGCTGTCAGCCAAGGGATGGTCTTCAAACTTGCGGTTTGAGCCATACAGGAATTTCCCCGACGGGTGGACCAGAATTTCCGCTGTGCTTTTGTCCGCCGGGAAATTCTGAGGCACAGTGGAAATGGTCTGCAATTTGTCACCCAGCTTACCACTCTCTGGGTCAAAGGCAAACACTGTGATCGTGGCGGTGAGCTCGCTGATGACATAGAGGATGTCACCGTCGGGGTGGAAGGCCAGGTGACGCGGGCCTGAGCCTGTTGCTACCTGAGCCGCGCTCACTTCGGTCAGTGTACCCTTTGTATATTCAAAAACTTTCACCCAATCCGTGCCTAGATCCGCCCCGGCTACATATTTGCCACCAGGGTCAAAGGCTACGGCGTGGGCGTGGGGCGCGTCTTGGCGCGCATGTGGACCTTTGCCTTCTTGCTGCGCCACACTGCTGGCTTCGCCCAGGCTACCGTCTTTGCCGATAGGGAACAATTCGTAGGTTCCACCCACATAGGTGGCCACAGCCAGATAGTCGCCGCCAGGGCTTACCGTCAACTGAGCCGGAATCGAACCTACGGCAACCCGGTTGATCAAGGTGAGTTGGCCGGTTTCATTGTCGATGGCATAGGCCTCCAAAGATCCCATCTCTTTGCCTTCATAGTCGGCGATTTCATTGAGCACATACAGAAAATCCCCAGTAGGGTGTATGGCGACAAACGAGGGATTGTCACTCGCTACCGTCTGAATCAGCTTCAGATCACCCATCCCGGCCCCGACGGAAAAGACGGTGACGCCTTCTGGTTTGTTGACACTGGCTACAGCGGACCACCCGCCTGGTGCGCCGCGGGTATAGGTGCCGACATAGACAAAACGCGGTTCTTGACCCCCTGCG
>CAYNTN010000393.1:0-1619 GCA_964399995.1 uncultured Ignavibacteriaceae bacterium | reverse complement strand
GTTCGGCCAACGCAGGGTTGATCTGCCGTAACGCTGGGCGATATTCATCCAGATCAGCGAGATCGCCAGCCAGGGTGTATTCGCCTTTGGCTACATTGCGATATTCTTGACCTGCCAAGGTATGCAATGCTGCTGTGCAGCGTCCAGCCGTGCGGACCCAATCCAGGCGCAGGGCGGGGTCAAGCTGTGCATCAAAGGCGATGGTGTGCAATTCCACACCGGCCACCGCTGCCTGTACCAACATCTCCATCTCTGGCCAGAAAGCCAGCGGCTGGGAGATACGTGGCAACTCTGTGTGATGTTGACCAGCTTTGTGCAGCGTAGCTGCGGTTTGCCACAACTGAGCGCTGTTGCGAGTGAGCAATTTGCCAAAGCAATTTTGCCGGCCAACTGCTGTATGCAGATCATAGCGGAAGGTGCAGCGCGAACCGGGTTTGTACCGTACTGGAATGGCGGCGCCCAGTTGATCCACATCCATAGATCCGTATTGCCGATGTTGCGCGGTTACATGTTTGCGCAAGGCTGCACTATTGGCGGCTAAGGCCAACGCTGGCAGTTGTGGGTCATCGGCAAAGAGCCGATGTTTGACACCGCTGGGTGATGCCTCGACCACACCGATGGTCTGCTCTGTGGCGCCGTTCTTTTCTACCAACAAACTGTAGGTGGCGACGCAACTTTGGCCCGGCATGTACTGTACATCTTGACGGCGACATTCTTTGACTTTCACGTCGACTGTGGCGGTTGGCCATTGTTGTTCAAAGCGCTGCGCAACGGCGGCGCTATCCATTGCAATTTGCAAGGTGGGCAGATTCGGATCAAGATTAAGCCATTGCATAAGCCACACTCCTTGGCGCTTCAACCGTACTAAACTGTAGGGTCGGCGTTGGTAACATAGATAATAAGGTATCGGCGGCGACTTGCACGCCAGCGAGATTCGGTTTGGTTGGTGCCGAGATATACGGCCCCAAGCTCAGGTTCTTGCAGACCATTTGGGCCAGGCGGTCGGCGTGTAAATCATCCGGATCCAACATGTCGATCCAGCCCCGGGCGGCGAAGAGTTGGGTGCGTGTTCGCTGTTCGGCGCTCGGTCCGCGGCGTGGAATCTGAATTGCCCGCTTACCGGTTTGCAGAATCTCAACGCTGGTGTTGTAACCAGCCATCGCCACCACCAGATCCGCTGCGTGCAGATAGCTGTAGGTGTCATCTACCGAAGTGATAATGCGCACTGGCAAGCCATAGGCCCGATTTTGCAAATCCTGGCGCATTTCGGCTGGCATAAACGGGCCAGTGATCAAGACCAACAGAACTCGTTGACGGCTCTGAATGGCTGGCATCGCATCCAACAGTGTGCGCATCATTGGGTAAGCATCGGCGCCACCACCGGCCATGGCCACCACTAACTTGGCGCAGGCGTGTGGGCCACGGAGAAAGCGTCGGCGCAGCGCATTGTTTGGGCGTGGTTGCGTTTCTGTGCAGACATAGCCACAGTAGTGCAAACGGTTGGCGATCTCGGCAGAAAAGTTATATTGTTGGGCCAGATCGAAGACTTCACGCATCCCGTAGATCAACACCCGGTCATAATACATTTCAATGGCCTCGTAGGCGCCTTCGACCTGCCA
>CAYNTN010000392.1:0-1620 GCA_964399995.1 uncultured Ignavibacteriaceae bacterium | reverse complement strand
TTGAAAGTTAAAAGTTGAAAGTTAAAAATTGAAAGTTGAAAGTTGAAAGTTGAAAATTCATCCCACATCTACCGTCGCGTCTTGCGTCTCGCGTCTTGCGTCTTGCGTCTTGCGTCTTGCGTCTCGCGTCTTGCGTCTCGCGTAATGCGTCTCTCGTCTTACGTCTCGCGCCTCGCGTTTGACGTCTCACGGTCTGACCCGACTAACAAAATTCACAGAATTATTATAAGTAATAATCAGATCCTTAAGATCAACAGAATTGTCTCCGTTTATATCCGAATTTATATAACCGGAATTAAAATTCTTCCCGTCATTGTAAACAAGTATAAGATCCGTAAGATCAATGAACCCGTCGTGATTCACATCACCGCTGTATATACCGAACTTTACCGGAGAGTTGTCAATCTGTTTAATATTGTTTCCAAATGCTTTTGAAGAAAGATCTGATATATTATAATTCACAGGACTGACGTTTGACATAAACTCACCACCGGATTTACTCCACGTTTCCAATGCATTCCTGTGTTTAATGACAATGTAGTATTGTCCCGAAGATGCTGCAGCAAAATTTAATACCGCGTTCCCATTTGAATTCAAAACTGATCTTGCAGAATCAACTAATGAAAATTGTGAATTTACATTTCTCAGATAAACTTTAATTGTATCGCTGACCTGAGTATTTGCAGATGAATTATAAAACCCTTCTATATTTGCAGTTAGATTAATAGTAATACCTTGATTTCCCAAAGACACAACTGGGCTTTTATTATTATGAATATCCTGAGCAACTATGAAATAGTATGTTCCTGCCAAAGGATTTGTATCGAGATATGTTGAATCATTAACAGCAGCAAAGACAGGCTCGGTATTAATATTGATTGTTGGTGAAGTGCTTCTGTAGATCAAATAATTTTGCAGATCAGTCTCGTGATTTCTGTTCCACGTAAGGAGCACATTATTTGAACCTGCATTAGAAGCAAATGACTGAACCTGCATCGGGGAAAGATTGTCTATGCTGTTTCCGCTGATAATGTTTGAGCGGTACATGGTTGTAGCCGCTCCTGTATATGCAGTGACTCTGAAATAAAAAGTACTGTTTCCGTTTATTCCGGTATCAGACGGGGTTGAACAGGTATAATAGTAATACAGATTGTCCTGAGTAGGAAGTACAGTTCCGATTTGTTCCCACTGGTAACCGCTTATTCCCGGAGGAACACTTCTTTCTATCAGATAGCTTGTAATTAATCCGTTAACAGGAACATCAAGAGCGCTCTTTACCCATTTTAATTTTACAAATCCTCCCTGATCATTTGGTACATCCTTTACATTTATTAGATTAGGCTTAACGCTTGGTGTTGTTGTAAAATAAATTGAAGTCCGGCCCGTTCCTGAGTTGTTTCCCGGTTCACTGATTATAAGATCAACATTACCATCTCCGTTCAGATCTCCGGCTTCTGAAACTGCATATCCAAAAAAATCTGCCGGACTTACTCCTGTCAAAGTAATATCTTCAGTAGAATTCATTGATAAACCTCCGAAATAAATAAACGCTTTTCCGGGGATTGTAGGACTGGTAAGTATAGGATTATCGAAAGACCCTACCATCACATCTGAAAATCC
>CAYNTN010000391.1:0-1628 GCA_964399995.1 uncultured Ignavibacteriaceae bacterium | reverse complement strand
TTAGGATTCGGATCTCGGGAAGCGGCTCAGCGGCGATATCTTCCTCGTAGTTCGGCGGCAGCTCATTCAAAATATCAGCCGGTTTTTTCTCGAATCGTTGTGACGAATTGAATCTGTCAAACAAAATTGGCGGCAGGTCTCCATATGGAACTCCCTGACCGAGCAGTTCGACCTGGGCGATGTTTTGCCGCAGAATTTCCCGCAGAGCAGCGCGCGCATCAGCCGTATGTTTTTCCGGGACGAGCCAGATTACATCGCAAGAATCCGGGTGAGCGTCGAGAAGACGCAACAGCTTCAGAGGAACAGCATTCGGCTCACAGTCGCGAATTTCGGAACGCAACAGTTGATCGAACGGTGGTCGTAAATTTTTGAGGCGAAAAGACGGCTCGCGCCGACTATCGAAGTTATCACATTCAATATCCATGTACGACTGTCGAATGAATTCATCCTCCATCTCAACGGAGTACTTATACGTTATTGAGGCAGCAACTAAGAAGCTGCTCCATTCGACCGTGGGATTAAAGCTTTCCAATCGCAACGGGGAACCGTCAGATGTGCGTCTCTCCCAGTTCCACGAGTACTCCCGGCGAACGTTCGATGCTCCTCGCTCTTCCAGCTTTTGTGAAAGTCTCGTCATCCGCTCTACATCGGCATGCGCGTATCTGTGCCGCAACTTAAGCTCTCGCCCCGTTTGTGTCACCTCCTCAGGCGCGTTAGTCCCCAAAATTTTTCTGAAATCGCTCGGAGCAATCTCAGCCAACCTGCTCGCCGTTTCTTCATCGGGCGCAGTAACTATTATATCCACTGAGAGCACGCTTGCAGGATTTTCAGCCTCGCCCCACGCGAGGCACTCAGCGCCGAGACCTTTGAAAAGTTCAATCATTGGCTCCGGTGAGCTACTTGTATCGGCGCTAGAGAAGCTGACTTCCGAACCGATCCGGTGAACAGGCTCCTCATTTTCAAAATCGAGGCCGGTCGGATACCATTCTATGCCGTATTTCTTGGCGAACACCCACTCTTCTTGCGTAATCCCGTGAGAGGGGGTCATGAACGAGGGGATACTCAGTAGGAACTTTGAGAGCTCTGCTTCGACCTCCCTTGCCTTTTCAACCGATTGAAATCGGCCGATAACCGTAAAGGAGGAGCTGTGGTTGCTGCTGAACTGCTGCCAGATAGAGACTTTCAGTTGCGGCATCTTCCTCACGTCTAATGCTTCTGCGTCGCCTATAGCTTTCGCTTGTTTCGTTCGAACCACGCAGCCGAAACCGAAATCACGCCGAATCGGGGTGAACCGCTACACGCTCCTCGAAGCCCGAAAGGCGAAGTGAAATGCGCCCAGAGAGATTCGAACTCCCGACCTACTGGTTCGAAGCCAGTTGCTCTATCCAGCTGAGCTATGGACGCAGATGATAGTAACGAGTAAATCCGATGCTTTTTCCGATCCTCAACAAGTCTGGCACTTCTCAGCTGGATATCGCAACTGTCTTCGAACATGATGCTATCGCATCGTTCGAAGCCGCCGAAAAGTATCACAATACTTTTCGGCCTCTATCCAGCTGAGCTATGGACGCAGATGATATTTGTCCCGACTTTAATGGTCTAGTCGGGAATGTCAAGGAAGTTCGAGA
>CAYNTN010000390.1:0-1630 GCA_964399995.1 uncultured Ignavibacteriaceae bacterium | reverse complement strand
ACGTCTGCCTCCACTGCGGCCTCTGTGCCGAACGCTGCCCCACCGCCGCCTGGGATATGCAGGCCTTCTGGTACAACGTCACCAAAGCCTCTGGCGTCAAGTACGGCCCCACCGTCGTAGGCAACGTCGTCCAGATCACAAGGAATGGGAATGGTGCGGTCTAGTTCGACGTTGAAGGAAGTGTGGGTGATTACCTTCTAAGGGTGAATCTATGGGATTTTTCGATAAGTTCGGTAAAGGAAAGCTACGCAAGGAACAACTAGAACAGCTAAATTCCACTCTCTGGCGAATCGTCGCTGACGGCAAAGTTACTGAGGAAGAGCTAGCTGAGATAAATCATTTCTTCTACGATAGCGAGCTTTCTCCTGAAGAAATCCAGAAAGCACAGGCAGACGTGTTTATGCAGCTCGTCTATCAAGCGATACAAGATCGCCGAGTTACCGACGACGAGTTCCGATCACTCGAACACGTCGCCGATAGGTTTTCTTTGTCGCCACAGCTTCGTGGTTGGATGCAACAGCAGATTCAGTATTACCGCCTCTTCCACTTCATTGAACAGGGGGGCACGTTGCCTTCGATTGCCCCGCAGAACGTTCTTCTCCAAAAGAACGAGGAGTGCCACATCAGCGTGTCTGCCTCGCTTCTTGAAGAAAGAGTTGTTCGCAGCACTTATCAGGGTGGCTCTCGCGGCGTCAGTATTCGGCTTATGAAAGGCGTCAGCTATCGCGTCGGTGCGCACCGAGGTCAAATACAATCCGAGCGCGCCTTGGTGCCTGTAAGCAACGGAACGTTCAGTGTGACCAATCAGCGGCTGATATTCTCCGGAGATAAAAAATCCAATGCCACCGCTTATCCGAAGCTGCTCGATTTTCAGGTTTACGCAGATGCGGTGCAATATTCAACGACGAGCTGTCAGAAGCCCATGATTGTGGGCTTTCCGGCTCAAGAGAACGCCGAGCTGGCCGCCCTCGTTATCTCGCGAGTCATAAATAGTTGAACTTGGACGCTATTCCGACTCGTTCGGATCGCGTTTCGGGTCGGTTGGATCGTGTTCCGGGTCGTTTAAATGTTAGGTTGTGTCGTTTAATTTCCGATCCATGTCGCTTGGAACGCTTTCCAAACGACTTAAAAGATGATTCGAGCGACTTAAATCTTGATCCAAGTGACTTGGAAGACGTTCCAAATGGCTTGGACAGCGTTCCGAATGAGGTATATGATGCGGTTTGGAGGGTGGAGATCGAGCCGCCCGATCTTGTAAACCTCAATAAATACCGAAGTTAAAAGGAGAGCAATATGCCAAAAGTTGATAATAAAACTGTCAGAGAAAAGTGCAACAAGATGAACGACGCTTGGTTCGAGGGTGCGGAGTCCGCGACCTTTAACGGCATCACTCAGGCCGACTTTCAGACCGAAGTCGAAGCGTGCGCCGCCAACGACGCCGAGATCGCCGACCTTCGAGCCGAGCTCAATATGAAGATCGACGCCCGCGACGACGCCTACGTCACGCGCGGGCGGCAAACGCTTCCTGTGGAGGCCAGGGCGTCGCCGGCGACCCCGCCTACGGCGACGACAGCCCCCTGTACGGCGCCATGGGCTTCGTCGAGATGATCGTGCCAGAGCAGCACCAGCG
>CAYNTN010000389.1:0-1639 GCA_964399995.1 uncultured Ignavibacteriaceae bacterium | reverse complement strand
TCGCCGATCCTGCCGGCTATGGACGCACTGCCAGCCCTTCGCAGTTGAATGGTCAAGCAGCGGTCTGAATGTCTCGGCGCAGTCCCGCTAACTCAGCTCTGTCCAGATAGTTGGACCACCAGGTCATCATTTCACGGCGTTGGTTGAGGTAGCGCGCCGAGTTGTATGCGGCCCGGACCCCGCGCTGGACGTGGGCAAGCTGCATCTCGATCCAGTCGGGCTCGAACAGGCCGGACTCGTTGAGAACGGTACTGGCGAGTCCGCGAAAGCCATGGACCGTCGCCTTCCCACGCAGGCCGATGCGATACATGACATCGAGCATCCGGTTCTCGCTGATCGTGCAAGTCTTGCTGCTGGCAACCGGGAAGAGGAATTTGCCCAGTCGCGCGTTGCCTGCTGCCCGGAACGGATTGGCCTTCTCGATTTCACTTAGGAGCTGCACGGCTTGGGGGGACAGAGGAACAAGGTGCTCGGTGCGCATTTTCATCCGTTCGGGTGGAATTCGCCAGAGCGGCTCGACCGTATCCAATCCTTCAAACTCGCTCCATTCGGCAAAGCGGGTTTCCTGCGTGCGGACCATGGTGTGCATGGTCCACCGTAGGGCAAGATGGCTCATCGTCTCGCCCTGGTCTTGATTCAGCCGAGCAAAGAAGGCGGGAAGGTCTTTGGCTTCGACCTTGGTTCGGTGCTGGACCGGCGGCGCCTTCTTCATGGCCGGAGCAATGTCGCGGCTTGGGTCGCTCCGGCACTTGTCCATCGCAATCGCAAAGCGAAACACCTCGCTGCAATAGTTGCGAACCCGGTGCGCCATCTCGATCGCGCCTCGCGCCTCGATCTTGCGAAGCGCGGCGAGCAGCATTTGCGGGTCGATCTCCGCAATCGCTTCGTGGCCGAGCGAAGGGAAGATGTCTTCGCGCAGCCGGGTTTCGATGACTTTGGCATAGCGAGGCGACCAGGCGCAGCGGCGCGCTTCGATCCATTCCATAGCGATGGTCTCGAATGAGTTCTCGGATGCTGCTTTCAGTGCCTGCTTGGCGGCCTTCCTCACCGCAGAGGGATCACGCCCGGCAAGAAGATCAAGCTTGGCATCGTCTCGCCATTTGCGCGCATCGGCGAGTTTGACGAGTGGGTAGGGGCCACCTGAGAGCAGCTTCTGCTTGCCGTTGAATCGGTAAGCCAGTCGCCACAGCTTGCTGCCTTCCGGAGTTACCAACACGAAAAGGCCGCCGCCATCGGATTTCTTGATGGGGCGAGGGCCGGGTTTCAGGGCGCGGATGGCTGTGTCGGTGAGCATGTTGGTATCTGAAAATGCAGTACCATCATACCAACGCAATTACCAGCATACCAACGGGCTGGCCTGGGCTTGAATGAGCCGGAATGGGATAGAAAATATTCCATAAATCAATGTAAATTAGCCATTTATGGGAAGAATTGAGATTGATCGGGAATGGCTGAAATTGGAATGTTGGTCGGGGAGACAGGATTCGAACCTGCGACCCTCTGCTCCCAAAGCAGATGCGCTACCAGGCTGCGCTACTCCCCGACCGGGGGACCGTTGCGGCGATGGTGGGCCCGGCAGGACTCGAACCCGCGACCTAGCCGTTATGAGCGGCCAGCTCTAACCAACTGAGCTACAGGC
>CAYNTN010000388.1:0-1645 GCA_964399995.1 uncultured Ignavibacteriaceae bacterium | reverse complement strand
CGGGCTGGTCGGCCAGCTGCGCTCGAAGCGCAACCTGACGCGGCTGATGCAGCACAGCGTCGCGCTCTATGGCCGTCTCGGCGAGGAGACCGGCCAGGCGATCGACTGGAAGCCGGTCGGCTCGCTGCGCATCGCCTCCTCGCCGGCGCGCTGGAGCGAGATCAAGCGCGCGGCGACGACCGCGCGCAGCTTCGGTTTCGAGCTTCACCTGCTGTCGCCGCAGGAGGCCAAGGCGCGCTTTCCCTATATGACCCTCGACGGCGTGGTCGGCGCCGCCTTCGTTCCCTCCGATGGTTATGTCGATCCCTCGAGCCTGACCCAGGCTCTCGCCAAGGGCGCGCGCGCGGGCGGCGTGCGCTTCATCGAGGGCGTGCGCGTGACCGGCATCGTCGTGAAGAACCGGCGCGCGATGGGCGTCGAGACCGACCAGGGCCGCGTCGACTGCGACATCCTGGTCAACGCCGCCGGCATCTGGGCGCGCGATGTCGGCAAGATGGCGGGCATTCGCGTGCCGGCGGCGGCGGTCGAGCATCAATACATGGTGACGGAGAAGATCGCCGGCGTCGCGCCCGACCTGCCGTCGTTCCGTGATCCCGACAAGGGCTTCTACCTCAAGCCCGAGGTCGGCGGTTTCGCGGTCGGCGGCTGGGAGCCGAACACGGTCCCCTTCGGCGCCGATGCCGTGCCGTTCGACTTCGGCCGCGAGCTGCTGCCCTCCAACTTCGACCGCTTCGAACAGATCGTCGTGCCGGCGACGGAGCGGCTGCCGATGCTCGGCGAGATCGGCATCCGCAATCTCATCAACGGGCCGATCCCGATCTCGCCCGATGGCGAGCCGATATTGGGCCTGGTGCCGGAGCTCGACAACGTCTTCGTCGCCTGCGGGTTCACCTCCGGCATCGCCGCCGCCGGCGGCGCCGGCCGCGCGATGGCGCAGTGGATTCTCCACGGCGCGCCGGAGATGGATCTCTGGGCCTTCGACATCCGCCGCTTCGGCCCGCACCATGTTGGCCAGCGTTATCTGCACGAGCGCGCGGTCGAGAGCTATTACCGCTACTACACCATCCATTGGCCGGTCGAGGAGGCGCAGTCGGGTCGCCGCGGCCGCCGCAGCCCGCTTTACGAGATGCTGGCGAGCCGCGGCGCCGTGTTCGGCTCGCGCTTCGGCTGGGAGAGGCCGAACTGGTTCGCGCCCGCCGGCACGCAGGCGAAGGACGTGCCGTCCTTCGAGGGCCGGCCGAGCTGGTTCGCCGCGGTCGGCGCCGAATGCCGCGCGATCCGCGAGCGCGTCGCCATGATCGATCAAAGCTCGTTCTCCAAATTCGAGATCACGGGGCCCGGCGCCTTCGCGGCGTTGCAGCGCCTCGCCGCCAACGACCTCGCCCGGCCGCCGGGTGCGGCGGTCTACACCCAGCTGTGCAACGAGCGCGGCGGCATCGAGGCCGACCTCACCATCATGCGCCTCGCCGAGGATCGCTTCTATGTCGTCACCGGCAGCGGCTTCGGCGTGCGCGACGGCGGCTGGATCGCCGCCCGCCTGCCGCGCGACGGCTCGGTCGCGATGCAGGACGTCACCTCGGCGCGCGCGGTGATCAATCTCTGCGGCCCGTTCGCGCGCCAGGTGCTGGAGCAGGTCGCCGACGAC
>CAYNTN010000387.1:0-1645 GCA_964399995.1 uncultured Ignavibacteriaceae bacterium | reverse complement strand
CAAAGAGTTTCTCAAGCCCGAAGAGTGGACAGAGGCTCCACAGCGTGAGTTCGATGCCTTAACCTTATTGGCGCCGCTGGATTTGGCGCCGCAACCACTCTTTTACGATCCAGCATTGGCGCCGATTGTGGTCTACGAGTTTATGGATGGCGAGATGTGGAATCGCCATCAGCCGACGCCGGGTGAATTGAACCAGTTGGCCGCCTACTGGCTGCAATTGGCCCGCATTCCGACTGCGGGAATGTGGCTCTCCCATGGTCAGGCGCGGATCTGGCCGGAGATTACAGCAACATTTCGGCAAGCTTTCCAGGATTATCAGTCCTGGGCATTGGCTGAATTTCCTGCCGGCGAACGTGGCGCGGCGCGCTGTTTGGAATTGTTGGATCGTCAGCATGCGCTGGGCGCGACCTTGAGTGCATTGCCGACGGTCCTGGCCTTTGGTCGAGCCGATTCGCGTTTTGCCAACGTCATCTGCCGGCCAGATGGTCGGCTGGGCATGGTGGATTGGGAAGACAGCGGCCTACGCGACCCAGCGCGCGATCTGGCTGACCTGCTCACCCACGCCAATCAGGAAGATCTGCTGACCTATGAGGCGTGGCAGGCCTTTTTTCAACCCTATCTTGCCGCTCGCCAAACCGAAGATCCCTATTTGTGGGAGCGTACCCATCTCTATTTGGCGGGTTTTCCCCTTTTCTGGTTGAGTCTGCTCTTGGGGATAGGCGTCAAGCGCGCTCAGGCTGGCAAATTGGCCGGTTGGCAGGCCAACGGTCTGCCGATCAACGTTCGCCTGCGTCGTTACCTGGCGCGGGCTATGGCCTGGCCGGAGATGAAGTTTGAGGACAAATTGGAAGCATTGACCGATCTGCACTTCTTTCCAACCACCTAAGCGTAGGGTATAATCAGGCTAAACTAGCAGTTGCCATTCAGTTCAAAAACATTGTCACTAGAAATGGAATTGTCACTGAATAGAGTGTATCAGATTAGAGCACTCGAGGAAGTTATCTTTATCCACATCACCATGATCCGTCTTATGCTACAACGCTTGGCTCGTTCTTGACCTTTTCAAACAGCTTCTAAAATTTTATAAGGAAGGCAGCCGATGATTCTCCAAAGCTTACAAAACAAGCGGGTCAAGAACGTTGTCAAACTGTGTTGGCTGGCAACCTGTTGCCTGCTCACAGGGCTTTTTGTGGGAAGCCGACCCGTGCAAGCGGCCGATGCCGTTGTCGGCACCGGCACCCCTGCCAGTTGTAGCGAAGGCACCTTCGACACCGCCCTCTTTGCTGTACAAAACAGTGGCGGCGGCATCCTCACCTTCAACTGTGGACCCGCCATCCATTTCATCGAGTTTTTCGCCGGTTTCACCGGCAAGATCATCAATACGCCGGTCGTGATCAACGCCAACAATAAAATCGTCTTGAATGCCTACAATGAGCGACGCCATTTTTATGTGGAAGCCAATGGCAGCCTCACGCTACAAAACATCACCTTGGTGCAAGGCTATAACAATACCGACGGTGGCGGTTCAATCTATAGTTTGGGAACGTTGATCTTGGAAGGTGCAATCATCCTCGATAGCAACGTCGACGTCAATCGCAGCGGCGGCGCCATCTTGAGCAGCGGTGGCGCGGTGACGATCAAGAAT
>CAYNTN010000386.1:0-1647 GCA_964399995.1 uncultured Ignavibacteriaceae bacterium | reverse complement strand
CAATCGCATCATCATGGCGGCGCGCGCGCATTGGTTCGCGGGCGAGGAAGGCGCTGCCGCGACCGAGGAAGCGAGGGGCGCTTGACGCGAGAGCCGATGGCAACGATGACCGGCACCGCGGCCCGCGGCCCGCTGCGGCGATGCATCGCCACCGGCGCGGTCCTGCCGCGCGCGGCGCTGCTTCGCTTCGTCGTCGCCGCCGACGGTGCCGTCGCCTTCGACGCCGCCGAGACGCTGCCCGTGCGCGGCCTGTGGCTGTCGGCGAAGCGCGAGGCGGTGGATCATGCGGTGGCGCGAAAGCTCTTCGCCAAGGCGGCGCGGCGGCCGGCACGGGCGGCGCCCGAGCTCGGCGCCGAGGTCGAGCGACAATTGGCGAGCCGCTGCCAGGAATGGGTTCGGCGCGCTCGCCGCGGCGGATCGAGCAGCACGGAATGTGGATCGGCGTTTGATGGCGAAGCGAGCGCGGCGACGGCGATTGGACAGGGAAGACTGGCCGAACGCCTGCGCCGCGACCTCGCGCGGTTGAATGGCTTCCGTCGCGCGACGGAGGCGAGGCAGGACTCTGCTTCGCTTCCATTGGGGGACCGGTCGCGGCACGAAGGCGGCAGCGAGGTTGGGTGATCGATGACGGAACTGACTGAAAAAGACGGCAAGAAGCGTTTGGGTCTGGCAAAGCCGGCGCCCCGACTCGAGCTGCGCAGCGTTGAAACCGGGCACGTGCGGCAGAGCTTCCCGCATGGCCGCTCCAAAACCGTGCAGGTGGAGGTCAAGCGCAAGCGCAGCATCGTGCCGCCGCCCGCGGCGCGCACCGGCGAGGAGAAGGCCCCGCCGGCGCCTGTGCCGGAGGTAGAGGCGGCGAGCCCGGCGGCGCGCCAGACGCTCAGTCGTCCCGCCGAGGCTGACGTCACGATTCCGAAGAAGCCGGCGGTGCTCAAGGCCCTCACCAACGAGGAGAAGGCGGCGCGCGCGCGCGCGCTCCAGGGCGCCATCCGCGCCGATGTCGAGGCCAAGCGTCGCGGCGACGAGGAAGCCAAGCGCTTCGAAGAGGACCTGCGCCGCAAGCAGGAGGAAGAGCTTCGCCGCAAGGCCGAGGACGAGATCAAGCGCAAGGCCGACGAGGAGGCCAAGCGCAAGGCCGAGGACGAGGCGCGCCTGCGCGCGGAGGAAGAAACCCGGCGAATCAACGAGGAGGAGGAAGCCCGACGGCGTCAGGCGGCCGAGAAGGCCACGCCCGCCACCGGGGCCGCCCCCGCCGCGGCCGCGCCGGCCGCGGCCGCGACCGAGGAAGACGAAGACGCCGCCCGACCGCGCCGGCCGGGCGCGCGTCCCGAGCCGCGCAAGCCGACGACCTTGCAGCGCCGCGACGAGCAGCGGCGGCGCAGCTCCAAGGTCAACGTCGTCCAGGCGCTCAACGAAGAGGACGGCGTGCGCGTGCGCTCGCTCGCGGCCATGCGCCGCGCGCGCGAGAAGGAACGCCAGCGCCAGATGGCCAATCAGGGCGCCGCGGCCAAGGTCCTGCGCGAGGTCGTCGTGCCCGAGGCGCTCACGGTGCAAGACCTCGCCAACCGCATGGCCGAGCGCGGCGTCGACGTCATCAAGGCGCTGATGAAGATGGGCGTGATGGCGACGATCAACCAGGTGATCGAC
>CAYNTN010000385.1:0-1655 GCA_964399995.1 uncultured Ignavibacteriaceae bacterium | reverse complement strand
TCTCATTAATTTATTTTGGTGAAACTATTCATTTCAGAATGTAAAGTCAATATCATTTTTTTAATTTTGTTTCTTCCGGTTTCTTCCGTTTCTTCCGGTTTCTTCATATTTTTACACGCATTTGAGAAATTATTTTACCGCTCTTTCAACGAGTTGAAAGATCTGAATTGTGACTTCTCTTCAATGATTTAAAAATTTGAATTGTGACTTCGGAAGTTTCTTACAGACTCATTCAATTTATTCACTGCTTCTACAACTGCTTCTGTAAACTCTTTTTCGTTACAATCTTTTGCCGCCGAATAAATAATATTCCTGCTCGAGTTAATAACGAAGTTATTTGTGTGAAGACTTTGAAGTAAGGTTTTAAGATCATTTGCCTGTGCACCGATACCAGGTATCAGTAAAGGGATCCCGGGATATGCTGATGAAAATATATTCAGTTCATTTGTATGATTCGCACCAAATACAAATCCGATATTTTTATTTTTATTCCAGCTCAGACTCTTTTCAATTATGATCTCATATAATTCTTTATCACCAATCTTCAGTCTCTGAAAATCTTTCCCTCCGGGGTTTGATGTTAATGCTAATATATAAACCGCTTTGTTCTCTCTTTTGATAAAAGGTTTAATCGAATCTTCCCCCATGTACGGACTCAAAGTAATAGAATCAAAATTATAATCATCAAAATATGTCCTGGCATAATATTCTGCTGTATTTCCCATGTCTCCGCGTTTGGCGTCGCAAATCTTGATCAGATCTTCAGGAACGGTTTTAACCGTTTCGGTGAGGGCTTCAATTCCATTATTCCGGAGGCATTCGTAAAAGGCAAGGTTAGGTTTATACCCGGCGACTATATCTTTTGTCGATTCAATAATCAGCTTATTAAATTCAGTGACCGGATTTTCATATTTAAAAAATAATAAAGGGAGCTTATCTAAATCAGGATCCAGTCCGATGACCAAGTGAGATTTGTTTTTACTTATAATACTTTGAAGCTTGGAAATATAATTCAAGTTTGTAAATGTTTAGAAATGTTTAGAAATGTAAGATAAAACTAAAATCAACAACTCGTAAACTTGTCAACTGGCATAGCCAGTACCAAAAAGTTTCATTCTGTTATATTAAAATGTTCATTAAAAAATACCTCAATCGGGGTTACCCACATAACCCAATAAACCTTATTTTCTTTTTTAACCTTAATAGAAAATAAATCCTTTAGAAGTTGACCTTATTACCTTATTTCTTGAGCTTAAGTGTTCTTTTATTAAAATTCCATAAACTTCCTATAAAATTATATATTCAATTTCGCACTATTTAATAATAAGGTAAGGTTAAAATTAGTTTGGGTTTATCTTTTAAGGTCAAAAAATTCACAATAAGGTCAATTCATTTGTTAGAATAATTGTGAAATTTTCCATATTGAGCAATTAATATTCTTACCATTTTGAGTAGAATTTTACTCGTAACTCCTAAACTAGCATAGCCAGTACCAAAATTGAAAATGTTATTTGTTCATATCTTATTTTATACTATCTAAAAAGCGATATTTTTTTTACCACTAAGTACACTAAGAGCACAAAGATATTTTTTTTAAAATCATTTTTTCTTAGTGTGCTTAGTGCTACAACACATAATAACGTTGCTTTTTTAAC
>CAYNTN010000384.1:0-1659 GCA_964399995.1 uncultured Ignavibacteriaceae bacterium | reverse complement strand
CTATATGGATCAATTGGAAGCGAAGTACGGCGCCGGATCTACTCAATTACATTTTATTCAGAAGCGCTTCTCCTTCAATTGATCCATATAGTGAAACTCCATGGGCAACATTGACAGACACTACTTTACTTGACACTTCGCCGTTAAGCGGATTGTATTATTACTTCATCATTGCGCAGGATATTCACAATAATTTAAGTCCGGTTGCCGTTGCTGCCGCGCCGGGTATTTCATTAAACATGACAATGTTCATAGAAGGTTTTTATGATGCGGGAAGCGATTCGCAGGTGAGTGATACAATAAATGTTTATCTGAGAAATACAATCTCACCATTTGCTAAAGTCGATTCGGCAAAAGCTGTTGTATCAACTGACGGAAATGCAGCGCTTCTTTTCGGCAATGCGCCGTCAGGGCAGTATTACATTACCGTTGCACACAGAAACTCAATCGAAACATGGAGTAAGTCCGGGGGAGAAAATCTAACTATAGGAGCAACTGGAAATTATGATTTTTCAAATTCATCATCACAGGCATTTGGAAATAACATGAGACGAATAGATTCTTCTCCACTGAGATACGGAGTTTACAGCGGTGATGTCAATCAGGACGGGACGATAGATCTCAATGATGTTCTGCTGACATACAATTCGGCAAACTCGTTCACGACAGGATATGTAGTAGCAGACTTAAACGGAGACAATGCCGTCGATCTTAACGATGTATTAATTGCATATAATAATTCTTCAGCATTTGTCGGAGTGGTGAAGCCATATTTAAATTAAGAATTAGGAATTAAGAATTGGGAATTTACTAATTAGAAATTTCTGAAAAACCAACAAGGCTGTCATTCCCGCGTGTTCTTGGCGGGAATCCAATCAACAAAATATTATTTCTAATTCAAAACCTTTGTGATTGGATCCCCGCTAAAAGCATGCGGGGATGACAAAAAAGTTTTTCAGAAGTTTCTAATTACTAATTACTAATAATTAGCTTTCTCCGCTGAGTCTCTCCCTTTATATAATTTGCAGTATTCAAATATCTTCCAGGAGGACTCAGCGGAGTGAGAGTCTTCTCCTGCTGGAAGACTTTAAACTGTAAACGATAAATAAATTCCAAATCCGAAATTCCAAATCCCAAATTAAAAACTAAGCTTTCTACACTGAGTCTCTCCCTAAAGCGGGAGACTCAGCAGGGACGGAAAAAATCTGTTAACATCTGTGTAATCTGTGAGAGATTGTTTTGGACAGATGTGATGTAGTTGAACGTAAATCTAAAAAAACAAAATTGAAGATCCATTTTGTTTTCCTTAAATTGATTGAAATTTTTTTAACTAAATCCTTTTAAAAAATGAAGTCTATCTTCAAACTCAAATTCTGTCTGTGCATTTTAATTATGAACTTCTTTTTTTCTCAATTTTTAAACGCAAACTGGAAAAAACCGGAAACATCTATTTCACAAACTCCTAAGGAAATAAATTCCGGATCTCAGATTCAAAAAAAGGATTCTCTCCCGGAAGGAGTGACCGAGGAATGGCTTAACAGTCTTAATGATGAAAACGGAAACAGAATATTTACTGAAAGCAATACTTCACGGCCGGGACAAATTCCGGAAGATCCCGAAGGTGACGCTTTGCAGAGAAAAATTTTCAACGGTTTTGCT
>CAYNTN010000383.1:0-1666 GCA_964399995.1 uncultured Ignavibacteriaceae bacterium | reverse complement strand
ATCGTGCCGGTGCTGCGCCGCCAGGGTTTGGATGGTCTGACAATCTCAATTAAGCGCCCAACGCTGGCATGATGTTTTGCGTCCTACTACCTTCATTGCACAACTTTCATCAAACTTGACTTCAACTTTGTAATGAAACCCTTACTCAATCTGGGAGAAGTTTGTGGAACTTTTTGACGTTATTCTTAACCGCCGTACCATCAAGGAGTTTAAACCAGACCCTGTGCCGGACGCTGTTTTGGAACGTGCGCTGACCGCCGGTCTCTGGGCACAGAATCATCGCATGACCCAACCGTGGCGCTTTGTCGTCTTGGGGCCAGAGACCCATCAGGCCCTGGCACAAGCCGGCGCCGAGGCCCAAATCCAGGCCATGCGGGCGGATACCGATGCAGCCACGCGTGACAAGGTATGGAATGGCGCCGTACAGAAACTCATGTCCAAACCGCGCATTGTTGCAGTTACCACTTTGTTGAACAGTGACGCGTTCCAACGCCGTGAGGACTACGCCGCCACCTGTTGCGCCATCCAAAATATTCAATTGGCTGCTTGGGCCGAAGGCTTAGGCATGCAGTGGAGCACCGGCAAACAGACCCAGCAACCACAAACATACAGCCTGCTCGGAATTGATCCGGCCGCCGAGGAGATCGTTGGCTTGCTTTACTTTGGCTACCCAGCGCTTGTTCCCACGCCCGCACCACGCAAGCCCCTGGCAGAAGTAATGCGACGCTTGCCCTAGACATATTAGATCTAGTGCTGCTGTTGGTATCCACTCTACTGTCTTTTGGCTCTGATTGGTAGAAAATATAGTCCTTAAGAAAAAGAGTTTCTGCTCGCGTAGGGCAGGTTTCTTACCTGCCGGACGCCTGGCAGGTAAGAAACCTGCCCTACGTGGAAAAAGAATGTTCTTAAATGCGATAGCAAAAATGTGCAAAAGTAGATGATTGCTCGACAACAGCGTGGCTAGAGAAGGTATTTCGGATGACAACAACGATTCCCTTTACAGATCGTATTTCCCAAGTGCGTGATTGGTGGGCCGAACGCAATGGCAAACTAAAAGATGCGGCCCTCAATGTTCAGCGTGCCTTCGCCTTGGTCTGGCAAGCGCACCCACCCTCGGCGTTGGCCATGGCCGCTTGCACGCTGATCGGCGCCTTTGTGCCGGTGGGCCAGGTGTGGGTGGGCAAATTGATCGTCGATGCAGTGGTTCATGCTGCCAATCAGCACTTGACCGCTTGGGATGGCCTGCGTACGGTCCTGCCCTACCTGCTGGCTGAATTTGCCTTTTTGTTTGTGCGGACTGCCAACGAGCAGGTACGTGATTTTGCTGAACACATTCTGCATGCCCAGATCAACCTCAAGCTGAACGGGCAAATGATCCGCAAAGCGCTGGAACTGGATCTGACCCACTTTGAAAATGCTGAGTATTACGACAAGCTGGAGAATGCCCGGCGTGAGGCCGATTGGCGCAGCCTGCAAATTGTCGATGGCGGCTTTTATTTGATCCAGAACACCATCACCCTGCTTTCGTATAGTGCGTTGTTGATTCGCTTTAGCCCCTGGCTGGCGCTGGTGCTCTTTGGCGCAACCATTCCGGCCTTTTTGGTGCAAAATCGCTACTCCGAATTAAGTTTTCGGGTGCTCTCCTGGCGTGCTCCGGAATCGCGTA
>CAYNTN010000382.1:0-1686 GCA_964399995.1 uncultured Ignavibacteriaceae bacterium | reverse complement strand
CATGGTCGAAACCATGTCGCGCGTTCGCAACGTCGCCCGCCAATTGCAGCAGGAAAAGGGGCGTGAGCCGACCATGGAGGAAACCGCGCGACGCTCGGGTACGTCCGTGGATGAGGCGCGGCGGGTCCTGGCGATGAGTCGCTATCCCATCAGCCTCGATCGGCCCGTGGGCAACAGCGAGGACAGCCAGTTTGGCGACCTCTTGCCCGATTCCGGCGCGGAAAGCCCCGCCACGGGTGCATCGCAGGAGATGCTGCGGTCCCGCATCGACATCGTCCTCAAGACACTCAGTTACCGGGAACGCGAAATCATCAAACTCCGCTATGGCCTGGGTGACGGATACAGCTACACCCTGGAAGAAGTGGGACATATTTTCAAGGTCACGCGGGAGCGGATCCGGCAGATCGAGGCCAAGGCCGTCCGAAAACTGCAGCAGCCCAGCCGCAGTCAGGAACTCGTCGGCTTTCTCGATTAATGAGGCCATGGGATTTCTGGCGAGCCTGGGCCAAGACCCCTGCCTTGCTGTGGTCCATTCGGGGAGTCCGGTCCATTCGGGGTTCCATTCGGGGACACAGCATCTTGGTGACTGGAGGAACAGGTTGCCGGGGTGGCCGGGAGTGGTGAAGAGTGGGACTCGACCGCCTCAGGGGCTCGGTGGAGTCATTCACAGGGCAGAGTAGGCCAGGTAGGACGCCGATTTCCGGGTTTGTCACCTGTCATGCGCGCATGGCGGACAGGGGGCTCATGAACACGATCCCGCACGCGCCCGAGACTATGCGACTGAGGCCAGGACCTGGCGAGTCGTGCGGGGGACGTGGAATCGCCGCCGCCCGACTCGGCTCCGACACGCGTCGATTGTTCGCGGCTTTCCCGCCGCATGATAGAACATCTTCCCAAAGTCGGTCACCAAGGCCGTCCACACCTCCACGCTCATCGAGAGCCGCTCCAGGATCGGCGGAATTTCCTCGGGCGTGTGACCTACCTTGCCGCGAACCACCTGTCGAGCCGTCCAATCCAGGAGTGCCAGATACTCGATCGTCCGCATGGCCAGGAACCCCTTGTCACTGCAGCGGTGAGGACCCGTGCTCGGTTGAGCACCGATCGGATCGTGACGCTCGTCGATCGACAAGGGGGCCAGGAACTGGTCCCTGGTCGAGTCCACGACCAGGGCCTGGATGCGACGCTGGACCGACGTGAAGTCACTGGTCTCCAGCGTCTCTGCCATCGCCGCGCGGATCGGGTTCAGGTCCACGTACGCCGCGCACGCCAAGAGCGATTCCTCGTCGAGCAAACGCACGGCCTTGAATCGTGCCTCCCAGAATTTCCCCTTTTCGTTGTCTTCTCGATTGGCGCTCATCCCGATCCTCTGGCAGATCAGCCGCATCCACCAGGAGATATCGCTCAGTCGCATACGGGTCTCTTGCAGCAGTTCAGGGTCACATCGGATCCTGTTCAGTTCTGCTTCGGTGGGTTCCTTGGCGGTACCGTCCTTCTCCTTGCGATTCGGACAGGCGAGCATCCATCGGCGTGCTACGCAAAGAAGATGTTGTGTCCCCAAGGCCCCTAAAGAAGCTGTGTCCCCTTAGGTCTCCCCCTAAAGAAGCTGTGTCCCCTAGGTCTCCTAGGTCTCCGCCCCCTAGGTCTCCTCCCCTACCCTGGGTCTCCTAGGTCTTCCCGTACTGGTGC
>CAYNTN010000381.1:0-1712 GCA_964399995.1 uncultured Ignavibacteriaceae bacterium | reverse complement strand
ATTTGCCGTGCGAGCCGCGGCGGCCTTTGCCTTTTCGGCCAGATCGCCAGCCTTTTCCTGAGCAGTTTCGTAAAACTCAGCGGCCTTTTCGCGTGATACTTCGTAATATTCGCCTGCTTTTTCCTGCAGGTGTGCAGCAGTTTCTTTGCTCTTTTCGATTCCCTTGCGGGTCGCGTCAGCAATGTCGCCGCGGAGCTCTTCGCCAGATTTCGGCGCAAACAGCAATGCAAGGATCGCACCGATACCGCCGCCGACCAGCAGATAGGTCAACTTCGTGGCCGCGCTGGTCTCTTCTCGTTCGTATTCGTGTCTCATATCATTCCTCCCACGCACAAAAATTGCGTCAATTACTGCTAAACGTATCTTGTAACCTAACTATAACAAAGACGAATGTTTAGGGCAATAAATATTTTGGAAAGTCGATGTTTCGCTTAGCCGCAAGGGCCACCCGAGGTACCAAATAAGCGGCGAACTCATGGAACATGTTTCTTATCCTGCCGCGCTACCCAAAGTGATCTCGTTTGCGACCCGGCACCATGCCGCTTTTGACACCGAGGTGCGATTTTTTCAGTCTTTTGCTATTGTTAGAGATTCGGTTTCGTGCAGTATGGATCTAGCTAACATCAGAAATTTCTCGATCATTGCCCACATTGATCACGGCAAATCGACTCTTGCCGACCGCTTGCTGCAGATAACGGGCGCCGTCGCCGAACGCGATATCGAGGCCCAGATGCTCGACGATATGGACCTCGAGCGTGAACGCGGCATCACGATCAAATCGCACGCCGTCCGTCTCGATTACAAAGCAAAGAACGGTAAGGACTATATTCTAAATCTGATCGACACGCCGGGACACGTCGATTTTAGTTACGAGGTATCGCGTTCGCTGTCGGCGTGCGAAGGAGCACTGCTGATCGTCGATGCGTCTCAGGGCGTTGAGGCTCAGACGCTGGCGAACACGTATCTCGCCATCGAAAACGACCTTGAGTTGGTCCCTGTATTAAACAAGATCGACCTGCCGTCCGCCGAGCCCGACCGCATCAAGGAACAGATCGAGACGATTATCGGCCTCGATACGACGCACACGGTGCTCGCTTCCGCGAAAACCGGCGAGGGCGTCGGTGACATTATCGAGGAACTGATCAAGGACATCCCGCCGCCCGAGGGCGACGCAGACGCGCCGCTCAAGGCGTTGATATTCGACAGTTGGTACGATTCGTATCGCGGCGTGATCGTGCTGTTCAGGGTCGTGGACGGCGTGATCAGAAAGGGAATGAAGCTGCGGTTCTTTAATACAGGCCGGGAGCATCTGATTGAAACTATTGGAGTTAACCGCCCCAAGGCGACGCCGATCGCCGAGCTCGGACCGGGCGAGGTCGGCTTTCTCACCGCGTCGATCAAGACAGTCGCTGACGTGCAGATCGGCGACACGATCACCGATGCGGGTCGGCCGGCCAGCGAACCGCTGCCGGGATTTCAGGAAGTCAAGCCAATGGTCTTTGCGGGGCTGTACCCGACGGACTCGGCACAGTACG
The DNA here is from genome assembly GCA_964399995.1 of uncultured Ignavibacteriaceae bacterium. Lineage (GTDB taxonomy): Bacteria > Bacteroidota > Ignavibacteria > Tepidaquicellales > Tepidaquicellaceae > JAGPCH01. The sequence goes on along the minus strand of CAYNTN010000381.1, from coordinate 177 downwards.
AGGACCTGCGGGACGCGATGGACAAGCTGCGGCTCAACGACGCGTCGTTCTTTTACGAACCGGAATCGTCGACGGCGTTGGGGTTTGGGTTCCGCTGCGGCTTTCTCGGCCTGCTCCACATGGAGATCATTCAGGAGCGGCTGGAGCGCGAATTCAACCTCGAATTGATCACCACCG
>CAYNTN010000380.1:0-1721 GCA_964399995.1 uncultured Ignavibacteriaceae bacterium | reverse complement strand
TTTATACTCCTTCGGATTACGGACTTGGTGATGAGATAAGCTATGAGGAGCTGGATGAGTTTTTACAGGTAGATGAAAGCGATGATATAATGAGTTTCTAAAAGAAAAAAATTTAAATTATAAGAATATGAAGATAAAAGAGTTTTTGGAGTTCCTTGAAAAATCAAATTTCTCACTGATTGTTGAGAACGGTAAACTCGTTTTAAGGGGAGATAAAAAAAAGTTAACAAAAGATAAAATTCAGTCTGTAAAAAATGATGAATTTGTAGTCAATTATATTAAGGAACACAGGGATGAAATAATTGAATACTTATCAAACTTCCGTGATATTAATATCGAAAATAAATCAAAAAACATTTCGTCAATTTACCGGTTAAGCGGTCTGCAGCAGGGAATGCTTTTTCATGGATTGTATGAAGACGGAGGTGGAACATACATTCGACAGTTGAGATGCGATTTACACAATGCAGACTTAGAAGCGTTCAGAAGAAGCTGGGACATTGTTTTAAAGAATCACACTGCGCTTCGAAGTGCGTTTTATCATGATACTTTTAATGTACCGGTACAATGTGTTTTCCGTAAGGTGAATCTGCCGATAGAGATTCTTGATTATAGTCAAATGAATCCTGAAGAACAATCTTCCGCGATAAAGGAGTATGAAGAAAAAGATCGTCAGAAGGGATTTGATTTTAAAACGGCACCGCTGATGAGAATCAGTTTGATCCGTAAATGCAATGATAATTACCGGATGATCTGGACATGGCATCACCTTCTTTTTGACGGATGGTCTATGCCGGTAATGATGGAAGAACTTTTAAAATCTTATGAGACACAGGTATCTGGAAAAGAAAGTATTACAAAAAGTGAAGAGGATAGTTATGAAGATTATATTCATTATATTGAGAGGGTAGATAAAAAAAAGGAGGAAAAGTACTGGCGAAATTATCTGAAAGGAATAGAACAGAGTACATTCCTTCCGTTTATTGATTCAACCAATGAACGAAACAAGGTTACGGGTTTATATAAAACGATGATGTTTCAAACTGACAAAGATACAACAGCACAAATACAGAGCTATGTACAACGTAACCGCTTAACGATAAATACAATTATGCAGGGTGTATGGTCCTATCTGCTGCACCGGTATACCGGAAACAGCGACATTGCTTATGGTGTAATTGTGTCAGGACGTCCCGAAGATCTTCCCGGAATCGAACATCGGGTTGGAATGTATATAAATACAATTCCGATTCATACATGTTTGCGGAACGGGCAGGATAAAATAGAATGGCTGCAAAATCTTCAACAAGATCAGGTATCTTCGCGTCAGCATCAGTATACACCGTTGCAGAATATTCAGGCATGGACAGCCATAAAGGGTGATCTGTTTGACAGCTTGTTAGTGATTGAGAATTATCCTGTAAGCAAGGTAGTGTCATCAAATGAATGGAGTTTGCGTGTTGAAGGTCTTGAAATTCAGGAGCAAACAAATTTTCCATTAACAATTGAAATAGACAGCAGCACGCAGAGAATTGACATTAAGTTCAACTTTAATACAGAGTTACTTAAAGATGAATACGTAAAAGAAATCTCGGATCATTTTGAAAACGTACTTCTTCAGATTATCAGTGATGATGTCAAGAGAATGGATGACATAGAATTACTAACCGGTATTGAAAAGAACCGGCTGCTGTCAGAGTTCAATGATTTAACAGTGAATT
>CAYNTN010000379.1:0-1722 GCA_964399995.1 uncultured Ignavibacteriaceae bacterium | reverse complement strand
TCTGAGTTTGCCCATGCCACAAAATGCTCGGGTACGGATGCCGGCCCAAATCAGACCCTCTTCAATACGTCTACTTTTACCATGGCGGCAACCCTCGTATCGGGTACCGGAGCCTGGACGATAGAAAGTGGTAGTGCCACCATAACCAATCCTACGTCCCCCAGTTCTACGGTGACCGGTGTAGCCTTTGGTACCAGTGTCACTTTGCGTTGGACCCAGACCAGTGGTTCGTGTGTTGATTTTGATTTTGTGACGGTGACCAATTCCTCGTTGCGAAATACGGACCTGCCTAATCCGGATGCCAATATTGTGGTAGCCCCTGCAGGGACAATGGTCATTGCTATGGACTCCTTAAATTACATAGGGACCGTATTCAATGTCAAGGCATACGGGTTGATCACAAAATTGCTTAATGCTAAAATCGGTTTACGATGGGTGATCAATTCAGCTAAGACGCACAATGGTATTGATTTCACCGCAAGCGCATCCAGGATATTACCGACTACGCAGGCAGCGGCTACCCGTAATTTTAGGGCGGGCCCATTCCTGATCTTTCCACAAGATACCGTGGGAGCTCGTGCTATCATCAATAGCTTTAATAATGGTCTTGCGGTCGCGGATCGGGTAAATGTATATCAATTGACATCCGCCACCAATGTGGATCAAAGGTATATTGTCACCCAACGCCCTAAAGTAGCTATTCTCAACAATGGCGGGAACGCGGGTATTCATGCTTCTTATATGACCAATGCAGGTATCCAGGTCGATAGTAACTATACCATTTTAAGTACAGCCACCAACCTGTATGCAGAATGTTACACTTTTGCATCAGAACCCCACTCTTCATCCACAGGACCTGTATTAGATTCTATTCGGGCTTATGTGCTCAGAGGAGGTAATTTTCTTGCAGAATGCCTCGCGGTGAACACGTATGAAAACCATCCATCTGGATATTATCAAACTACCAATGGGCTCACCATTCGCAATATTAGTACTGCTCCAAATTATTCCTATCCTAATAGTGATTTATCCTTTGGACAATATCTTGGTAATTTTGATCCGGTAGCATTAGGAGGAGCAGAGAGAAACTGGAGTTTGACCAATTCTTCATTTGCTAACAATGGATATGCTATACAGACTGGTGCCGCACCAGCTGATACGCTAATCGGACAGTCAGTTTCGAAACTTGCACCGGGTACGGGACACTTGGTTTTCTATACCGGTGCACATACCTATGCTGGGAATTCAAGTGTCAATGAAGTCAATGGAGAGCGCTCGTATTTCAATGCCATGCTTACGCCAAGCTCACAGGACCAGTGTGTAGAACAGCGGTTTGATGCGGATCTGGAGGTAACCAAGACAGCAGATCCTGTGGGCTCATGTTTTGGAAGTGGCAACATCACCTACAAAGTGGTAGTCAAAAACAAAGGTTTTTCAGATGTCCCGGCTACAGGTCTTACCCTGCAGGAGGTTTTGCCTTCAGGAGTCAATTTTGTATCTGCAACCGTAAGCCAGGGGAGCTATAATTCGATGACCCACATCTGGAATATCGGCAGTATGGGATTGGATGAAAGGGACTCACTTATTATTGTAGTGACTCCAACCTCTACCGGAGCAAAAATCAATACCGCTTATATTAACAAGTTTCAGTACGATTTTATCCAGTCGAACGATACCTCCAGGGTAACAATACACATCAACCAGGTGACATCACCGGGTGCT
>CAYNTN010000378.1:0-1723 GCA_964399995.1 uncultured Ignavibacteriaceae bacterium | reverse complement strand
AGACACTAGCGAGAAAGCTGACGATGAACCGCTGCATGGATGTCTCCCTTGTCGGTGATGACCGTCCAGCTGCCGTCGGGCCGCGGCTCCAAGGCCGTGACTCGGGTGAAACGATTGACCTCGGCCCCGGCGATTCGCGCCGCCTTGGCATAGGCATGCGTAACCCCCGAGGGGTCGAGATGGCCGTCGATCGGGCTCCACAGCGCGCCCATGAAATGGCGCTTGTCCATCAGCGGAAAGATCTTCGCCGCCTCGTCGACCGACACCAGCTCGGTGTCGACTCCGAGATACCGGCTCTTGGCATGCATCAACTTGAGGAACTCGACCCGCTCCGGTGTGCCCGCGAGCATCAACCCGCCGGTGATGTGGACGCCGCAGGCCTGACCGGAGATTTCCTCGATCTCGCGGTAGAGCTCGATCGTGTATTTCTGCAGCTTGGCGACATTGGGGTCGCTGTTGAAGGTGTGCATGCCGCCAGCGGCATGCCAGGTCGAGCCCGAGGTGAGCTCGTCGCGCTCCAGCAGCACCACATCCTTCCAGCCTGCTTTCGTCAGATGGTAGAGAACGCTGCAGCCGACAACGCCGCCGCCGATGACGACGACCTGTGCGTGCGATTTCACGGCTACTCCTCCCGCTAGGTCTCAAATGATATTGATGCTGTCCCTGGGGTACCGTCTTGCGCGGCGCCGTTCGCCCGCCGACCGCTCGGCACTGCCCCTGTCAACCCCGTCCCTAGGGCCGTACTGCCGGCGCCGCTCACGATGGCGTCATAAGCCGTAGTCATTTCAAGGTCTTCCCCTGCTAGTGCGGCGATAAACGATAGGGACATCGAGCCGGGACAGCAAGCGCGGAGCCGCCGTCAAGAGCATCGGCATCTCAGTAACTATTTGTTTTAATGAGAAAATATTCGTCATCGTCGACGATAAGAATATTTCATCGCGGGGATCGCGCTGGGCGTCGAGCCGACCTAGCCAACCAGGGGGAGCACTGTAAGCGCAGCTTAACCAACCCCCGCTAGCATGGCCTCGCATCCCGTCGCCTTGGGCGGGTCCCAGTCTCCCCGCGCGGAGCACATGGATGTCGCTGATCATCGGCAGCAATGGGCCCGACGCGTTACCGGGGACCTTCGATAACGACACCATCGATGGTCGCGGCGGCGATGACTTCCTGGTTGGCGACGACGGCGACGACAGCGTCCTCGGCGACTCCGGGAATGACGGCTTGCTCGGCCTCGACGGCGACGACACGCTCGACGGCGGCGACGACGACGACACCCTCAGCGGCGGCGCTGGTGACGACCAGCTCGAAGGCGGAGCCGGATTTGACGTCGTCGACTTCAGCGATGATCCCAGTCCGGTCCTGATTGACCTCGGCCTCGAAATTGCGATTGACGGCGCCGGCGGCAGCGACACGCTCTCCGAAATCGAAGGCGTCATCGGGTCCCGATTCGGCGATCGGCTCGATGGAAATGGAGGCGACAATCGGCTCGTCGGTCTGGACGGCGACGACCGGATCAAGGGACTCGCCGGCGACGACACGCTGAGTGGCGGAGACGGCAACGACACGCTCGATGGTGGCGAAGGGCTGGATGTCGTCGATCTGGGCGACGCACCGATCGCCGCGATCGTGAACCTTGCCAATGGGATCGCCATGAATGGCGAGAGAAACGTCGATCGCCTGATCGGCATCGAGCATGTCCTCGGTACGCCGGCCGATGACATCA
>CAYNTN010000377.1:0-1724 GCA_964399995.1 uncultured Ignavibacteriaceae bacterium | reverse complement strand
CGAACTTCCTCATCGCGTCGTTGAGGCGCTGCAGCGCCTGACCGTACTCGGCGAAGTCACCGCTGCGCTGAGCGTCCTGCGCGGCCGTCAGTGCCGTCTGAACCTCCTGCAGCGCAGCGGCTTTGGCGGCCGAGAGCTGCACCGGCCCACTGGGCGGCACTGCGGCTGCCGGCGGCGGGGCCTGGGCCGGGCGGCCGTCCTGATCGGCAGGCGGCTCGGCGGCCGGCGGCCCGGCCGCGGTTACTTGCCCCGCAGCCTGCGGTCGGCCTTCGGTCGGGGCGACGTCGGTGGCCGTGGCACCGGCGCCGGGGCCGAACAGCTCGGTGAGCGCGTCGCTGACCGTCGGGCCGTACCCGACCCTGTCGTTGTACAACATCGCCACCCGGATGAGGCGTGGGTATGACGACGCGGCATCGCTTGTGCCCGGCGAGGCGTAGACCGGTGCGACGTAGAGCAGACCACCGTCGGCGACCGGAAGCGTCAGCAGGTTGCCCCACCGGATCCGGTTCTGGTTGTCACGCCCGATCACACCGAGGTCCTGGCTAACGGCGGTGTCGGTGCTGATCGCGTTGAACGCCAGCTTCGGACCGTTGACCTGCCCCGGGATGGTCAGCACGGTGAGCTTGCCGTAGGTCGCCGGGTCCGAGCTGGCACTTACATAGGCGGCCAGGAAGTCACGCTGGAACCGGTTCAACGCGCTGGTCAACTGGAACGACGACGAACTGTCGTCGCTCGCAAGGTCTCTGGCCACGATGTAGAACGGCGGCTGGAAGCTGCTGGCCGTCGGGTTCGGATCCAGCGGCACGTCCCAGAAGTCCTGCGCGGAGAAGAACGTGATCGGGTTGTCCACGTGGTACCTGGCCAGCAAGGCCCGCTGCACCTTGAACAGATCCTCCGGGTAGCGCAGGTGGTCCTGCAGCTCCTTGGAGATGTCGGCCTTGGGCTTGACGGTGTCGGGGAACACCTTCATCCATGCCTGCAGCACCGGATCGGTCTCGTCCTGCGCGTACAGCGTGACGTTGCCGTCATAGGCGTCGACGGTGGCCTTGACCGAGTTGCGGATGTAGGACACCTGCTTGTCGGGTGCCAACCGGTTGACCGCGACCTCGTTGGAATCGGCGGTGGCGCTCGATAGCGTCGTCAACTCCGAATACGGGTAGTTGTCGAGGGTGGTGTAGCCGTCCACGATCCACACCATCCGCTTGTTGACGATCGCGGGGTATACGGTGGTGTCGGTGGTCAGCCAGGGCGCCACCGCCTCCACGCGCTTGGCGGGATCACGGTTGAACAGGATCTTGCTGTTCTCACCGATCACGTTGGAGAACAGGAAGTTCCGTTCGGCGAACTTCGCGGCGAACACGCTGCGGGTCAGCCAGTTGCCGATCGGCACCCCACCGGTACCCGCATAGGTGTAGTTCTTGGTCTCGGTGTTGGTTTCGTAGTCGTACTCGCGGTCGATGTCGCCGTTCTTTCCGACGATTGCGTAGTCGGCCGGCGTGTTGGCGATCACCGGGCCGAAATAGACGCGCGGCTGGTCCAGCGGCGCCGGACCGGGCGAGACCACGCTGCCGTTGGCGCCCACCACGCTGGCCAGGAACTCGGGATAGCCGCCGTTCTGGTTGGGGTCGTTGGCGATTCCGCGCACGGTGTTGGCCGGTGAGGCGATGAACCCGTTGCCGTGGGTGTAGACGGTGTGGCGGTTGATCCAGTCGGTCTGATTCCCG
>CAYNTN010000376.1:0-1729 GCA_964399995.1 uncultured Ignavibacteriaceae bacterium | reverse complement strand
ATTATGAAGCCAATATTGCTCACGCTCTTACAGTTAGTCCCTGTATCGATCTTCAACGCGCAAATCCAGCTTGCGACCCAGGACCAGATCTTAAAGGCTGAAGACGCTCGACGATATGACAAGACGCTGGAGGATCTGATGAAAAGTCCGAATGCGGCAGTTCGGATCAGGGCCGCACTTTCGGCAGGACGGATCGGCGATGCGGCGGCGGTGCCGGCATTAGTGAGAATGCTAAATGGAGACGCGTCGGAAAAGGCTCGGGAGACGGCGGCTTTTGCGCTTGGCGAGATCGAATCGCTCGATGCGGCGGACGCGATCAGGATCGCTCTAGGCGAGACCGCGAGAGCGCAGATGCCGGGTGCAGAAAAAGCAAATGTCCGAGGCCGACTCGTCGAGGCTGCAGGAAAGATCGTCGCTGCTAATGCACAGGCGGAACTACGAGCGGCAGTGAGTGTAATGGAGAAAACGAAGGCCTTGAAGGAGGCGATCCTCCTCTCGCTCGAGAGGGAACTGCAGAGCAAGGCCGACACGAATAAGGAGACGATCCTGCTTGCCTTGACCGCTGCCCTTCGGGCCCGTCCTGAAAGAGCGGACGAGACGGTCCGTAAATTCCTTGCTTTTACAGATCCCGACATCGTTGCCACGGCACTCAATACGTTGACCCGCCTGCGGTCAAAAAATGCGAACCGCGATGCACGTGACCTCCTGGAAACGCATACTCATGCGATCGTTCGGGCAAACGCAGCCCGCGTTCTGGGAGCGGCTGAAGACAAGGAAGCGGTCGATCTACTGATCAAGGCAGCGACGATGGATACAGACAGCCGCGTGCGCGTCGCGGCGATCCGTTCGCTGGCAACGTTAAAGGATGCTAAAGCGGCCGATCCGCTTTTGAAACGAGGTGAAGAACTGCTTGCAGCATATTCGAAGGCGAAGAAGCCAAACTTCAAGCCCGTAGAACAGAATGAGTTCATCGAGGTGGCAGCCGCGCTCGGACGAATTCTCGCGAACACCGACAATGCACGCGCTGATAAGCTCTTCGCGGACTTCGGCAAGCTCGACAAAGGGCACACGCCGGAGGTTTACATTGCGCGTATTCGCGTCGGGCCGAAACGCGGAGACGGTAGTTCGCCGGAGCTAAATGACTGGCGGCAGTACAGCACCCTCGCACAGGTCGTCGGTGAATTTGCCGCGATCGAGCCGAAGAGCGAAGTCGGAAAACAGATGAAACCCGAGGCTCCCGGGATCATCCGTCCACTTGCGAAAGCCTTTGCAGAGGCGGACCCAGCAACCGAAGGTAAACGAATGATGGCCGGGCCCGATGCACTTCAGGCATTTGCGCGATTTAAGACAGATGATCTTGGCGAAGTGTTGAGGACAGCATTGAAAAACAAGGATGTTCAGATGCGCGCGACAGCGGCCGGGCTTATTGCGGACGTTCCGCCAACGGACGAAAACATCGACTCACTAAACGAAGCGTTCGACTATGCGTGGAAGAACGACGTTGAAAGCAATGACGCGATCCTAGCGACATTGGATGCACTTTTTAAGCTGGATAAGAAAGGTGCGCGAGGAACGGTAAGCGCTTTTCTTTTGGCGACCGCGTCTCCCGACCAGCTTGTTCGTATGAAAGCCTTGCAGATACTCAAAGACGACGATTATAAAAATAAGCGCGAGCTTCAAGAATATTTGGCGTCTACGGCTGCAAAAAATACTGTACACGTGCAGCCTT
>CAYNTN010000375.1:0-1744 GCA_964399995.1 uncultured Ignavibacteriaceae bacterium | reverse complement strand
GGGTGTATCGGTGTCCCGCGAGGGAGCGCGGATGCTCGTCGTGGCGGGGCGGAAGGGTCGTGCGTGCGTCACGCGCACATGCGACCGAGGCCTCGCATGCCGTTTGACGAGGCGTTCCGTGAGCGGTTTATGGCGGGACAATCGACGGAGGATGAAATCGTGGACGCCATAGCCGACGGCATCAAGACTGGCCAGGTCTGGCGAGCCAGGGGCTACTACCGGCGATTGGCGCAAACGCTGATCGATGGAGGATGGATCGATAGCGAGGGGAGGATTTTATGACGAGTACCGCAATGATGATGGGATTAATCGCCGTGTACGGCGTGATTGCCATCGTGGCAATGACCGTGGGGAATTGGCCTAGGGTATTGTACTGGATGAGCGCAGCGGGTATTACGACGGCTGTGCTCTGGGGGTCGAAATGATGGAATGGCCGCCGCCAGGAATTGAGTGGTACTACGCGGACGAGAGCTGCGCTATTGCGCACGGGGATTGCCGAGAGATCCTCCCGCTCCTGGACAAGGTGGATCTGGTGCTCACGGATCCGCCCTATGAGGACGAAGCGCACACGCCGCAACGACGGGTGAAGCGGAAAGGCGGAGTGATGGAAGTCCAGCCCTTAACCTTCGCGCCCATGGACGCCACGACGCGGCTCCTGGTGGCGAATCAGCTCGGCCACCTCGCGAAGCGCTGGGTGCTTACGTTTTGCCAAGTCGAAGCCGCTCCCATCTGGCGAGCGGATTATGAACTCGCGGGCTTGAAGTATAAGCGGACCTGCATCTGGGTCAAGCCTGACGGGATGCCGCAATACAGCGGCGATCGTCCGGGCATGGGCTATGAGACGTTCGTCGCAATGCACTGCGATGGGAAGAGCGCCTGGAACGGCGGCGGCAGACATGGCGTCTTTGTGTTCAATAAGAACGACAATGGCGGGCAGCAGAACGAGCACCCCACGACGAAGCCCTCGAAGCTCATGAAGGAACTGGTCGGACTCTTCAGCAATCCCGGTGAGACCATCCTCGATCCCTTCATGGGCTCCGGCACCACACTGCGGGCGGCGAAGGATCTGGGGAGAAAATGTATTGGGATCGAGATCGAGGAGAAATACTGTCAAATCGCAGTAAACCGTCTCAGGCAGGAGGTGTTGAAGCTATGAGCAGCATGGATACCTACGACCTGGTGAAACACGAAAAACGACGTAACGCCTTGAATTCATTTAACAGTGTAGAAATTCAACACTGTTGCGAAAATGTTGTCAAGTCGCAAGGTATTGATTGTATTGGTGTAGGAAAAAAGGTCTTGACTTTTCTACAGATTTCTGTCAAGCAAATAAAGAGGGGCCCCTCTGAAAGAGGGGAGTTCCCCACTGAAGCGTAGCGAAGCCTAGCCGAAAGGCGTTATCCCCATCCACATCACCACATGAGCGATTCACCATCACGGAAGCTCACACCAAGAGAGGAACGCTTTATCATCGAGTATCCTAGGCATGGTTTTAATGCCACGAAGGCCGCTGTTGCGGCTGGATACAGCGAAAAAACAGCATCCCAGCAAGCATCCAGATTGTTAAGGAAAGTTAAGCACATAATAGATGCACGGCAACAATTGTCGTTGCGAGCTGCCGGTGGAGTGCCTGAGCCGCAGGGCCCCGTCAGCGCCATCGCCACGCTTGAGCAATCCCTGCGCCTCGTCACGGCGCTCGCGTTCCACGATCCACGCAAACTCTACGACGAGTTCGGTCAACGAA
>CAYNTN010000374.1:0-1757 GCA_964399995.1 uncultured Ignavibacteriaceae bacterium | reverse complement strand
GTGGGAACCTTCAGCACGCTGGTGCTGATCTGGCTCTCGCCCACCATCCAGGTCGACATCCTCGGCTGCAAGGAGGCGCTGTTCGCGCTCAAGAACCCGGCGCTGGTGAGCATGCCGCTCGCCTTCGCCACCGGCATCGTGGTCTCGCTGCTGACGCGCGTCCGCGGCGCCGAGCTGAAGTTCGCCGAGGCCGAGCGGCGCATGATGCTGGGCGCCGCCGCCTAAGCCAACCTTAGCATTCGATCAGCTTGTAGGGGCGGGTCTTAGACCCGCCCCTACATGTTTCAGCTTTGGCAATGTCAGCGTGAACAGCGCGCCGCCGCCGGGAGCGTCGCTCACTTCGACGGCGCCGCCATGCGCCTCGGCGATGCGGGCGACGATGGCGAGGCCGAGGCCGGCGCCGCCACCACTGCGCTTGGCGCGCCAGAAACGCTGGAACAACAGCTCCCGCTGCTCCAGCGGCACGCCGGAACCGTGATCACGGACGCGGATCGAGGGCTCGTCGGAGACGGCGATCTCGACCGCTTTTCCCGCGGGGGTGTGGCGCAGCGCGTTCTCGACCAGATTGCGCAGTGCCTGGCCGAGCGCCTCCGTATTGCCGCGTACGATCACCGGATTCGTCCGCTCGGCCAGCTCGATCGACTTGCCCTCGGCGACGGCGAGCGGAGCGAGCATGGCGGCGACGTCGAGGGCGACCGCCTGCAGATCGGCGCGCTCGTTCTCCTCGATGGTCAGGTTCTCGAGCTGGGCGATCCGCAAAAGCTGCGCGACCAGACGCGACATCGCCGCCACGTCCTCGCGCAGCGCCGCCGCCACCTGCTTGTCGGCGAGAGTGTCGATATGCGCGCTGAGCACGGCGAGCGGCGTGCGCAGCTCATGCGCGGCATCAGCCGTGAACTCGCGCTGCAGCTTGAAGCCGCGATCGAGGCGATCGAGCGCCTGATTGACGGCCTGGAACAGCGGCAGGAACTCGCGCGGCAGCGCCTCCTCCGGCACGCGCAGCGCCGTCTCCTTCGGCCCGACATGGGCAAGCAGCTCCGAGGCCCAGATCATCGGCCGTAGCTCCACCCACACCGTCAGCAGATTGACCAGCATGAGAAAGGCGAGCGCGGGAATTAGCAGCCAGCTGACCTTGACGAAAAACTCCCCGACCAGATCGTCGATCAGGTAGTCGCGCCGCGTCTCGTCGGCGCCGACCTGCACGTATAGCAGCCGGCCGCCGACCACGGCATCGAGCGTGACGCCGCGAATTTCGCCCGGACGATCGGTGAGGCGCAGCGTGAAGCGGGCGATGTCGCTCAGCGATACGGTATCCTCGGGCATCGGCTGTGCCCGCTCCGGGCTCGGGAACGGCGCCGGCAGGCTGCCGCCGGTAAGCAATGTAGTGCCGCGGGCATCGGTCACGCGAAAGGCCTGGGCGAGCGGCGCCGGCGCGCCCTCGGGCTCCGGGAGCAGGCTGACCGCGCCGCCAGGCTCGACCGCCAGACGGCGGACAAGATCGCGCGCCTCGGCCTCCAGCGCCTGGTGGCGCAGCGTGTCGACGGTCGATTCGAGCCGAGTCTGCAGCGTCGCGATCAGCACCGCGAGGAACAGCAGGCTGACCGCCACCATGCGCCAGCCAATCATGGCCAGCAGCGAGGGGTGGTGGCCTTGCGGCCGCGCCGCGTCAGTCACTTCGTCGCGTCCGTCAGTAGATAGCCGATGCCGCGCAAGGTGGTGATGGTAATGCTGGCGCCGGCATCGGCGAGACGCTTGCG
>CAYNTN010000373.1:0-1766 GCA_964399995.1 uncultured Ignavibacteriaceae bacterium | reverse complement strand
CGGCAGCCTGCCTTGTCGATCATCGACACCGCCGCCGCCAATCCGTTAGCGCCGACCGATCTCGGCGTCATTGCGGAGCTGCTCGCTGCAAGCAAGGCTGAGGCAGTCTTGGTGCTCGCCGCTGGCGGCGACGGCGACGAGGCCGCTGACACCGCCGCCGCCTTTAGGACGATCGGCTGCGCCAGGCTGATCGCCACGCGGATCGACGCCGTACGTCGTCTCGGCGGGGTCCTGGCTGCCGCTGATGGCGGACGGCTCGCGCTCGCCGAAGTGGGGACGACGCCGCAGGTCGCGCGCGGCTTGACGCCACTCGACGGCGCGACCCTGGCGGGGTTGCTTTCCCGCGCCGCCACCGGCGCGGCGTTGCGCCAAGAGAATGTGGCGTGAGCACGGAACCCCAGTCCTCGGCAGCTCCGATCATCGCCATCGCCTCGGGCAAGGGCGGCGTCGGCAAGACCTGGCTTGCCATCACCCTCGCCCATGCCTTTGCCAAGGCGAATCAGCGTGTTCTCCTGTTCGATGGCGATCTCGGTCTTGCCAATGTCGACATCCAGCTCGGCCTTTATCCCGAACGCGACTTGATGGCCGTGCTCGGCGGCCGCGCCACGCTCGCAGACGTGGTGCTGCCATCTGCCGCCGGCGGCTTCGACATCGTCGCTGGCCGCTCAGGCTCGGGCGCGCTCGCAAGTATGCCGCCCGCGCGGATCGAGTCGCTTCGCCGCGAGCTTGCCGCGCTAGCAGGCGGCTATGACCGCGTGGTGATCGACCTTGGCGCCGGGGTTGATGCGACGGTGCGCGGCCTCGCGCAGCTGGCAGGCACCTGCCTGGTGGTGACGACCGACGAGCCCACTGCCCTCACCGACGCCTATGCATTCATCAAGCTCACCGTCGCGGAGCAGCAACCCGCCGACCTGCGCGTGGTCGTCAATCTTGCCGGATCGCGGCGCGAGGGCGAGAACACCCATGCCATCCTGCTCAAAGCCTGCCGGCAGTTTCTCAAGATCGCGCCGCCCCTCGCCGGCATCATCCGGCGCGACCCGCGGGTGCGCGACGCGATCCGCCATCAGACGCCTTTCTTGACGCGCTATCCCACCGCCGAGGCGGCCAGCGACGTCGTCGCACTCGCTGGCAGATTGTCGAGGCGCCCATGAATCAGATCACCGCCCCATCCACAACCACGCCGACGGCCGGAAGCCAGGTCGCCGCCATCACCGGCGTCATCGTGCAGCTGCCGCCCAATGTCAGCCGTTCCAATCTCGCCATGCTGCTGACGGGCACAGTCGTCGGCCGCGACGCGCAGGGATTAATCTTGGTGCAGAGCGATCAAGGGCTGCTCGGACTGCGCCTGTCGGCGCAACCGCCGACCGGCGCGGCGCTCACGCTGCAAGTTCAGTCGGCCGGTGCGCAGCTCCATGTCGCTGTCGTGGCCTCCAATCCCGCGCGAGCGAGCGCGCCGACGGCTGCGCCAGCACCCCCGATCGAGGCGACGTATCTCGGGCCGCAGACGGGTGACGCCGATGCGCCTGAGGCGCCGCCGCCGCGTGGGACATCGTCCCCACCGGCTACCTACGCGGTGCGTGTTCTACCCGGCACGGCCGCCTCAACGCCAACCTCCATGCAGCTCGCAGCGGTCGTCGCCGGCCGCGCGGCAAATGGGCAAACCCTGGTCGATACCCCTGCGGGCCGATTCAGCCTACCGCTCGCCAACCAGCCGCCACCGGGCACGCGACTAGTCCTGCAATCGACGGCGACAACGTTGCCGACCG
>CAYNTN010000372.1:0-1785 GCA_964399995.1 uncultured Ignavibacteriaceae bacterium | reverse complement strand
GAAAAGCTTTGCGGGTTCTTTGCGTCTTCGCGTCTTTGCGTGTGCTTTTGATTTTTTTTTGTCTCCGCCAACCAATGATTACGTACGCGACATCGTAAACCACCAGACGTTGAAATGAAAGGGCCGAAAATGAAACTGCTCGCCGCGACGGTCATGTCGCTTTCTTTGTTCGCCTCAGCTTCCACCCAGACCAAGGATTCGCAGACAATCCAAATCACGCGAAGCGGCTCGCAACCCTCCCAGCAGGGCCCGGCCGAAAATTTCACGGGTTCCGTACGCATCGATCCTCTGTTCCAGGTGAAAGAGCCGTCACGCATGTATGGTGCCTCGGTTACCTTTGAGCCCGGCGCGCGCACGGCATGGCACTCGCATCCACTGGGCCAGATCCTGATCGTAACGCAGGGCATCGGCCGGGTTCAACGCTTTGGCGGTCCGCTCGAGGAGATTCGGCCAGGCGATGTCGTCCGGATTCCGCCCAATCAAAAACACTGGCACGGAGCCGCGCCAAATTCTGCAATGACACATATCGCCCTTGCAGAGCAGATGGATAACGCGACCACAGCTTGGATGGAAGAGGTTAGTGACGCGCAATATGGCATGCCAGTGCAGACGCAACAACCGGCATCTGCTGCACCTGAGCGCGCAGTCTCCGGCGTCGGTGCGCAACAGCCTTCGCGAGCGCAACAATTGATGGGCGACATCGCGCCCAAACTCGCTGAGTTAACAGATGACGTGCTCTATGGCGATGTCTGGGAACGTCCGGAGCTATCGAAGCGTGACCGCAGCCTGGCGACGGTGGCCGCGCTGATTGCGATGAACCGTCCCGACCAGCTTCGCTCTCACCTTGCGCGAGCGCGCGAAAATGGCGTGACGCAGGAGGAGTTGGTCGAGACCATTACTCACCTGGCGTTTTACGCGGGCTGGCCTAATGCGGTCACCGCTATTGGCGTGGCAAGAAAAGTTTTCGAGAAGAAATGAGTTTTGAAGGGCAATTCGAGGGAGTAATCATGCAAAAGCAGGAATGTGGAAAGAGCAACCTTGAAGTTCTCAGACCTCGAGTCACCGGAGCAAATTCTATGAGCAACAAGCATCGGATGTCTTTCATCGCACCCTGGTTGATCGCAGCCAGCCTTTTTACTTCAGCAAGCGCGCAAGAAACCAATAAGAGCGGGCCGACGCCGACGGTTCGTACCGCCTCCGGAATCGTGCGCGGTGTGACGGAGGGAAATGTCTCCAGCTTCAAGGGGATTCCCTATGCTGCTCCACCGGTCGGCTCAAACCGCTGGCGCCCGCCCCAACCCGTGCATGCGTGGCAGGGCGAGCGTGACGCGAGCAAGTTCGGCGCGGATTGCGCGCAGGCAGGCTGGCCTCGTGGTTCTGGAGCAATTGCGGAGGGCTCGTCGGAAGATTGCCTGTTTCTTAATTTGTGGATACCTGCCGGAACCAAGCCGGGAGCGAAGCTGCCGGTCATGGTTTGGATTCACGGCGGCGCTTTCGTGGGTGGAAGCGGCTCCGATCCCGGTACTGCGGGAAATGAATTTGCCAAACAAGATGTCATCCTGATGACCTTCAACTACCGGCTTGGGCGCCTCGGCCATTTTGCATTCCCGGCGTTGAGTGCTGAACATCCGGAAGAACCCAAGGGCAGTTACGCTTATATGGACCAGATCGCCGCACTCAAGTGGGTGCAGCAGAACATCGCTGCGTTCGGAGGCGATCCGAATAACGTGACTATTTTCGGTTTCTCTGCCGGTGGCGTATCGGTACATTCACTCATGACCATAC
>CAYNTN010000371.1:0-1825 GCA_964399995.1 uncultured Ignavibacteriaceae bacterium | reverse complement strand
AAACACTTCTCACTAAGAAAGAACAGCGCAAAGAAATAGATACAAAGATTCTTGCGAAATCGTGGATCTTCAAAAAAGAGAACCCGAAAATCATCGTGGATATCGGCACAGGAAGTGGCGCTATTGCCGTCATCCTTGCACATCTGTTTCCATCACTGCCGATCATTGCAACAGATGTATCCATTGATGCATTGGCAGTTGCCATTCGCAACGCATGGGGAAATGATGCGCAGATTGATATTCGTCATGGTTCACTCCTGGAACCTGTGATGGATCTTCAGGAGCCATTTTTTGTGGTGAGTAATCCACCGTATATTCCTGAAGGAGAAAAGCTCATGAACGATGTCTCTGCTTTTGAACCCAAGGAAGCGCTCTTTGCAGGGAAGGATGGATTATCGATCATGACACCGCTGATCGACCAGTGTAAGAAACATCCCTTCTGCACCGGCATCGCACTGGAATTCAGGAGTGATCAGGAAACACAGATCGACTCGTTTTTGGTAGAGTAGTCTGGTACTCTGCGCCTGTGGACAAGCTCCTCACAGCACTTGGGCCCGTGACGGCAGTCATTGGGGCGCAGTGGGGGGATGAAGGAAAAGGCAAAGTGATTGATATCCTCACGGAGCATTTTGATGTGATTGCACGTGCCTCGGGAGGAGCAAATGCAGGACACACGATTGTTGTGGATGGAGAGAAACATGTCTTTCATCTTCTTCCAGCAGGATCACTGCATCCTGGAAAACCCATCTTTCTGGGAGCAGGAATGGTCATTCATCTTCCAACATTACTCGAAGAAATCGAAACACTCGAAAAGGCAGGCATCAGCGTTCGCGATCGTCTTGTTATCTCTCAATCTGCCCACATTCTTTTTGAATTCCATAAGGAGATTGATGCCGCACTGGAAGCGGAACGTAGTAAAGGAGGAGCAAGCATTGGTACCACAAAACGGGGGATAGGGCCCGCGTACATGGACAAAGCAGAGCGTCGCGGAATTCGCATGGGTATTCTTGCTGATTTCAAAAAAAATAACCTCCAAGCGGAATTGAATGCAAGGAAAGAAGATCTTCAAAAGCGATACGGCATCTCTCTCAATACGGATCAAGAATGCGATCGTGTCGAAAAAGCATCAAAACTCCTCGCATCATGCATCGATACCGGTGCCATTCCTCATCTGCATGCATCACTCGGAAAAAGGATTCTCATAGAAGGAGCTCAGGCAACTCTGCTCGATCTAGATCATGGAACCTACCCGTTTGTGACATCCAGCAATACGACAGCAGCGGGGGCTCTGCAAGGCCTGGGCCTACCTCCAAAAGTACTCACGGGCGTGATTGGCGTTGCTAAAGCTTACTGCACGCGTGTAGGCGGCGGAGATTTTTTGACTGAAGTTATGGGCAAAACAGGAGACAGGCTCCGGGAGAAGGGAGGGGAATACGGCGCAACGACAGGACGTCCACGACGCTGCGGCTGGCTCCATCTTCCGGACCTTCAGATGGCAGCAGCCATCAATGGGTGTACGTGCTGGAACATCACAAAACTGGATGTGTTGGATGAAGAAGAAACCATCCCTGTTGGCATTGGTGAGAAGAACGGAAAACCTGTCTACAAAGAACTTCCCGGATGGAAAACATCGACAGTCGGTATCACGTCATTTAACGCACTGCCAAAGCAGGCACAGCAATTTATTGCCTTCATCGAAAAAGAAACAAAAGTGCCAGTATCACTCATCGGAACAGGGCCGGGAAGGGAACAAATGATCGTACAATAAGTGCCAAGGTCCAAGTACCAAGCTCCAAGAAAGAAATATTTTTTATTTGGCCCTTGG
>CAYNTN010000370.1:0-1833 GCA_964399995.1 uncultured Ignavibacteriaceae bacterium | reverse complement strand
TTCGGCAGCGTGCGGGCGCTCGACGGCGTGAGCCTCGTCATCGACGAGGGCGAGCTCGTCTGCTTCCTCGGTCCGTCGGGCTGCGGCAAGACCACGCTGCTGCGCATGGTCGCCGGCCTCGAGACGCCGGATGCGGGCGAGATCCGGTTCGCCGGGCGCGACCTCACGGCGATCCCGGCGCGCGAGCGCAACTTCGGGATCGTGTTCCAGTCCTACTCGCTGTTCCCGAACATGACCGTGGCGCGCAACATCGCCTACGGCCTCGAGTGCCGCGGCTGGAAGCGGAGCGACATTCCCGGCCGCATCGCCGACATGCTCGCGCTGGTAAACCTCTCGGAGCTGGCCGCGCGGCTGCCGCACCAGCTCTCGGGCGGCCAGCAGCAGCGCGTGGCGCTCGCCCGCGCCCTCGCGCCGAAGCCCGCGGTGCTGCTCCTGGACGAACCGCTCTCCGCGCTCGACGCCAAGGTGCGCGAGGACCTCCGCGGCGAGATCAAGGCGCTGCAGTCGCGGCTGGCGATCACGACCGTCATGGTCACTCACGACCAGCACGAGGCGATGGAACTCGCCGATCGCATCGTCGTGATGGACCATGGGCACATCGAGCAGATCGGCCGCCCGGTGGATCTCTACGAACGCCCGGCGACGCGCTTCGTCGCCGGCTTCCTGGGCCGGATGAACGTCGTGCGCGGCATGCACGGGCATGAGGTCGCCGGCGTGAGGCCGGAGCAGGTCGGACTCGCCGACGGCGCCCCGGTTTCCGCCGAGCACCGCCGCGCCCGCGTCGAGCGCAGCGTGTTCCTCGGCAGCTTCACGCGCGTCGCGGTTCGCATCGACGGCGAGCCGCTGACGCTCGAACTCTCCGGACGGCGCGACGACCTCGTGCCCGGCGCCGAGGTGACGGTCCGCATCCCGGCGAGCGCGCTGCTGAAGCTCGACCGGGAAACCTGATGCGCTGCGCGCTCGCGTCATGAACGCGCCGGCCGAAGCGCTCACGGCGCCCGCGCGCAGGTTCGACGCCGACCGCCTCGTGGTGTTCGGACTCGCGGCCGCGGTGGTCGTGCCGCTCGTCGTGTTCGTCGTCGTACCGCTGTTCGCGATCCTGCGGCTGTCGTTCGTCTCGCCGGAAGGCGCGATCGGCTTTGCGAACTACGTGCGCGAGTTCTCCGACGAGCAGTTCACGAAGATCGTCCGCAACAGCCTCGCCGTCGCGGCGACCACGACCGCGATCACCGTGGTGCTGGCCTACGCCTTCGCCTGGGCGCTCGCGCGCACCGCGATGCCGTTCAAGCGAACCTGCGGAGCGATTGCGCTCCTGCCGCTGTACGCACCGTCGCTCGTGCAGGCGCTCGGCATCCTGTTCCTGCTCGGCCGCAACGGCATCATCAACCGCAGCTTCGACCTCGGCATCGACATCTACGGCTTCTGGGGAATCGTCATCGCCGACGTGTTCTACAGCTTCCCGCACGCGTTCCTGATCCTTTCGGCGGCGCTCGCGATCGGCGACGCGAGACTCTACGAGTCCGCGCGCATGCTGGGCGCGGGACCGCTGCGGATGTTTCGCACGATCACGCTGCCGGCGACGCGCTACGGCATCGTGTCGGCGGTCTTCGTGGTGTTCACCATCGTCATCACCGACTTCGGCAATCCGATGGTGATCGGCGCCGACTACAGCGTACTCGCGACCGAGATCTACAACCAGGTGTCGGGGCAGGGTCGCATGGAGCTCGGGGCAGTGATCGGCGTCGTTCTGCTGATCCCCGCGGCGGTGGCGGTGGTGATCGAGCGGCTGGTGATGCGGGCCCACAGCGCGGCGATCACCGACCGCTCGCAGCC
>CAYNTN010000369.1:0-1836 GCA_964399995.1 uncultured Ignavibacteriaceae bacterium | reverse complement strand
CCGGGCAAGAACACCGCGGATTATCTGGACTACGTGCTGACGAGGTTGACCGTAATCGGCGCGGCCTATCTGTCGGCGGTCTGCGTCCTGCCCGAGATTCTCATCGCGCATTACGCGGTGCCATTCTATTTCGGCGGCACCAGCCTGCTGATCGTGGTCAGCGTGACCATGGACACGGTCGCCCAGATCCATTCGCATCTTCTCGCCCATCAGTACGAAGGACTGATCAAGAAAGCGAAGCTGCGAGGCCGGCGGGGATGAGCGGCCGGCCGCTCAACATCGTCTTGCTCGGCCCGCCGGGCGGTGGAAAGGGAACGCAGGCGAAGCGTATTCAAGAGAGATTCGGGGCGGTGCCGATTTCCTCGGGGCAGATGCTGCGCGCGGCCGTGGATTCGGGCAGCGAGCTGGGCCGCAAGGCGCAGGCCATTCTCGAGGCCGGACATCTGGTGCCCGACGAGATCATCATCGACATGATCGCCGCGCGCATCGCCGAGCCGGACTGCGCCAGGGGCTTCATCCTCGACGGATTTCCTCGCACCTTGCCGCAGGCCGAGGCCCTCGACCGGCTGCTCTCGGCGCGCGGGCTCGTCCTCGGCCATGTGATCGAGCTGAATGTCGACGACGCCGCCTTGATCGACCGGATCAGCGGCCGGTTCAGCTGCTCGCGCTGCGGCGCGGGCTACCATGATCGCCACCAGCCGCCAAAACAGCCGGGCATCTGCGACGTCTGCGGCGGGACCGAATTCACCCGACGCGCGGACGACAATGCCGATACCGTCCGGGCTCGGGTCGAAGCCTATCACGCCCAAACCACGCCGATCCTGCCCTACTATCGCAAGCGCGGGGTGCTGCGATCGATCGACGGGATGGCCGACATCGACCAGGTCACGGCCCAGATCATGAACGCCCTATGCGGAGAATAATTCTTTTGGTTCAATTAGTTACGAAATGGAACTGGAGGCCGGCGAGAGCGTTGACATGGCCGCAAAGGTGCCTATAATGCGGTTTTCCTGGTGGCGAGAGGGCCATAGCGGGCAGCTATGGCATTCTCGTCCGCGCGCGTTTATGAGGCCGCTGGCGTCGGCAGCCGGCAAGCCTGTGCGGGATCAATCCAGTCTTATCGAGGAGGGCTGAGCGTGGCGCGTATTGCTGGCGTCAATATTCCCACGAACAAGCGAGTGCTGATCGCGCTCCGCTACATCTACGGTATCGGGCCGGCCAAGGCGCGCGATATTTGCACCAAGGTCGGCATCGGCGACGCCAAGCGCGTCAACCAGTTGACCGATGACGAGGTGTTGCGCATTCGCGAGACGATCGACCGCGAGTACCAGGTCGAGGGCGACCTTCGGCGCGAAGTGGCGATGAACATCAAGCGACTGATGGACCTCGGCTGCTATCGCGGCCTGCGTCATCGCAAGGGCCTGCCGGCCCGCGGCCAACGCACCCACACCAATGCGCGCACGCGCAAAGGCAAGGCGCGGCCGATCGCCGGCAAGAAGCAAGCCGTCAAGAAATAGGATCGAGACAAGGCACATCATGGCCAAGGAAAAAACCACGGCCGCGGCGGCGGCGCGTCCGCGCCGGCGCGAGCGCAAGAACATCACCTCGGGCGTCGCGCATGTGAACGCGACCTTCAACAACACCATGGTCACGATCACCGACGCGCAAGGCAATACCGTCGCGTGGTCGTCGTCCGGCAGCCAAGGCTTCAAGGGCTCGAGAAAATCCACGCCCTATGCCGCGCAGATGGCGGCGGAGGATGCCGGCCGGAAGGCCATGGAGCACGGCGTGCGCACCTTGGACATCGAGGTCAAGGGGCCGGGCGCCGGACGCGAA
>CAYNTN010000368.1:0-1836 GCA_964399995.1 uncultured Ignavibacteriaceae bacterium | reverse complement strand
GATCCGCTGGGCGTTGAGCTATGCGTTGGATCGTGAAAAATTGGTGGGAATTGCTGAAGCTGGTGCCGGGGTGCCTGCGCTTCATCAATTCACCCCCTACGAATGGTTCAAGCCTTTTGAAGAGAAATTGCAGAAGGAGGTCTTCTCTAAATACACCTATGACACCGCGGCCCATCAGGATAAGGTGGATGAGATCATGGGCAAGAAGGGCTGGACCAAGAATGGGGATGGCTTGTGGGCCGACAAAGATGGCAAGACTTTTAAGATGAACATCTTTGTGCCGGATTGGCTTAAAGCCTATGGCCCACCATTAACCCAACAACTGCGCGATGCCGGCTTTGATGCCAATTTTGACACTTCACCAGGCTTGGGCAGTCAAGTACAGACTGGCGAACAAAAAGAAGCCTTTGGCTGTAAAGGCCCCAGCGGCGTGTTGGGCATGGATCCCTATTTCATGCTCTCGATCTATGGCGCGCAGTATTTCCGCCCCACTGGTGAGCCGGCGCCGATCTGGTGGGCCACCTCCCGTTGGCAGAATGCCGACTTTGACAAGCTGGTCGAAGAGATCGCCCCGCTCAAGGTCAATGACCCCAAGGTGATGGATCTCTTTGTTAAGGCTATGGATCTCTGGGTGAGTGAAATGCCCGACATCTACGTCGGCCAGTTGATCATTCGCTACCCGATGAGCACCAAGTATTGGACCAATTGGCCACTGGAAGGCAACGCCTACGGCTTTCCGCACTCGTGGCAGCATGACTTTATGTTGACCTTTATCAACTTGAAGCCAGCGCAGTAAATATGAACCACTCCCTCCTCCCCTAGACTCTTCCAGGGCAGGAGGAGGGAGTGATCCTTTGTAGACGAAGAATCGGTTCCTCCCCAACGCTTGTCCTGGAAGGATGGGGTAGGTTAGGTCCAATATGTGGTGGCAATACGGTGACTGATTCTACCAATACGAGGTCTTGGGTTGACATGCCGGAGGTCTGTTTTTGGAAACGGACGTTTAAGGGGACCTCTATTGTTTAACTCAATAAAAGTCGAAGACCATCAGCACGATATTGATCGATTGCCCTATCGTGGGTAATCAGGGTGTAGTCGCTTGTAATGGCTTGCCATATCAGCAAACGGTCAAACGGGTCTCGATGGTCATTTTTTCGTGGCAGTTGATGATAGGTTGCCAACAAACGGCTTTCCAATTCTGCAACCATAAATCCAGATTCAAGCAGTCTATCTAAAATTTCGCCCGGATCTGTGCCGCTCAGTTCGAGCTTGCCCAGCGAATATTTAAGCGAGATTTCCCACAGATTGATACCCGATATCAGTTTTGTGTCGGTGTCATTTTCGAGAATCTGACGTATAGGTTCCGCAATATCATCTGGTTTGAATAAAGACCAGAGAACATAGTGCGTGTCGAGCAGGTAAGTCATAAGCCCAATAATTCTTCCCCCAATAATTCTTCCTCTGTCATTTTGAAACCAGCATGAATTTTGAACGATTTATCCTGCAATAATCCCAAGCGAATCTTTTTGGTTTTATAGGCAGCATAGGGAATGAGAACTGCAACGTTCTCTTTTTTCTTGCCATAGCTGATGATGATTTCCTCACCAGAGCGAACACGCTCGATCATTTCTGAAAAATGAGTTTTGAAGTCACCCACCGTAAATGTTTTCATGGGCATAATCTAACATGTTTCTTGACAACTTGTCAAGAAAGGGCATCTTTACGTCGAACAGGCTGACAATCAATCCCAATCAATCGGGTGTATCTCAACTTCGGGGCAAAACATGCCGGGGATGGGCGTTCAGGGTGTTGAGCAGATAGAAGCCATTTCGCCCA
>CAYNTN010000367.1:0-1847 GCA_964399995.1 uncultured Ignavibacteriaceae bacterium | reverse complement strand
CGTTTGGCAGTGGAACCGCGACGAACTCGCCGCGATCGCCGATCCGGAGCAGCGATGCAACCGCCTCGCTGAGCTCAACGTCGAAGCGCAAGTCGCCAACGTGTGTCACACGACCATCGTTCAGGATGCCTGGCGACGGGGGCAAACGGTGACGGTTCACGGCTGGATCTACTCGCTCAAGAACGGCTTGCTACGCGATCTGGGAATGGTCATCGAATCCTCCGATCAGATTCCGCCCGAATACCGCCTTTACTGACGATGAAGCCCGCCCTGCTGCTGCTTTTGCTCGTTGCGCCGGTCGTTGCAAAGCCGGCGACCACGCGCGCGCCACTGCGCGTTGGTTACGATGCCGACCACCTCGACCTCGATAAACGCACGCTGCAGTTCACGCTCACCCAACCCGCAGCCAAGGCGACGATCAGCGCGATCGGCGAGGACGG
This sequence comes from uncultured Ignavibacteriaceae bacterium, assembly GCA_964399995.1. GTDB lineage: Bacteria > Bacteroidota > Ignavibacteria > Tepidaquicellales > Tepidaquicellaceae > JAGPCH01. The sequence continues at coordinate 1,407 of CAYNTN010000367.1, read as the reverse complement.
CGCAGAGCTCGGAACGGGAACGGCCACCTACGACGCACCGCCACCCGGAACGTGGTTGTCCATCACGTGGACACAGCCCAACGCGACGCGCGTCTTGAAGCTGGTGCTGCATGCCGAGGCGGTGAGCGGTGCGCGCGTGAACCTCGAGCTGATTCCGTGGTCGGTCACCGTCGAGCATGAAGACGTCAACTTCGCGACCGGAAGTGCCGTGATTGCGGCGACCGAGGAGGCCAAGCTCAATGCGAGCATCACGGCGATCGGCGATATCGTGAAACGATCTGAAAAATTCGTGAAGATGCAGCTCTACGTTGCCGGTCATACCGATACCGTTGGCCCGGCCGACAAAAACCGTCGCTTGTCGCTGGCACGCGCGCGAGCGATCGGACGCTACTTCCGCGACCACGGGATCGCATTGCCGATCGTCGTCGCGGGGTTTGGCGAGGACGTGCTGAAAGTCCATACCGCTGACAACACGGATGCACGTGTAAATCGGCGTGCTGACTACGTTATTGGGCCTAGCGGCGGGCGCCCCCCGTTTTCGGGTCGCTATGTGAAGGCGCGTGCGGTATGGACACCTCGGCTGGATGCACCAGACTGAATTCGCCCGCGTGAATTGCAGCGCTTGACGCCACACGGCCGTGGCAATATTCGAACGTGACCACTGCCGCTGACACCGACATTCGCTACGGAACGAAAGTCGGCCGCTTTATCGTGATCGGTGAGCTGGGCGAAGGCGCGATGGGTGTGGTGTACGCCGCGCACGACCGCGAGCTCAACCGCCAGGTAGCGCTCAAAGTGTTGCGGGGAGGTGCCGCGGCGGCGGAGGACCGAATGCGGATGCTGCGCGAAGGCCAAGCCATGGCGCGCGTGACACATCCAAACGTGATCACGGTCCATGAAGTCGGCGAAACCGAAGGCCTCGTATTTCTGGCGCAAGAGCTCATGGATGGCGGCACGCTTGGTCGCTGGCTCGAGCGTGCACGCACGGAGTGGCTGCGCTCGAAAGGTCTCTCGCAAGCGGCGCTGGCGCGCGATCGCGGCATTCTCTTTTCGGTCGTGAGCGTGCAGGTGAATTACCGGCGCCCCGCGCGTCTCGACGATGAACTCATCGTCACGTGTGCGCCGCGCGCCGATGGGCGTGCGAGCGTGCGCTTCGTGCAGCAGGTGCTGCGCGGGACGGAACTTCTCGCAGACGCCGATGTCCGGGTAGCCTGTCTTGGTGCGGGTACCTTGCGGCCGACGCGGCTGCCGGAATTCGTGATCGCGGAGGTCGGGTAGATGGGAGGAGAATTGTCGATCCTGCGGCTCGTGCTCGATGCGAGCCTCATCGTGCAGATCGTCATGGGGCTGCTGCTTGCCGCATCGATCATGTCGTGGGCAATCATCCTCAGGAAGCGTGGCGTGATC
>CAYNTN010000366.1:0-1882 GCA_964399995.1 uncultured Ignavibacteriaceae bacterium | reverse complement strand
ACGGCGCCTCGAGCAATGATTCGACCGACATGGTCGCCGAGATGAAGGCCTGCGCCCTGCTGCACCGCGCGCAGCGGCTCGATGCCGCGGCGGTGGACGCGAAGGACGCCTTCCGCGCGGCGACGCTGGGCGGCGCGCGCGTGTTGGGCGACGACCGGCTCGGCCGCCTCGCGCCCGGCTACAAGGCCGATATCGTCGGCGTGAAGCTCGCCGGCAATCCCAGCCTGACGCCCTGCCTCGACCCGCTGACCGCGCTCGTCTTCTACGCCTCGGGGCGCGACGTGTCGCTGGTGATGGTCGACGGGAAGCTGCTCTACCGCGACGGCAGGTTCCTCACCATCGACGTCGCCGGCGTCATCGCCGAGGTCGACGAGATCGCGCGGCGGCTGGTGGCGCCGCGGTTGACGGCCGGACGCGGCCAATCGACGACATAGCCGGGAGAAGATCGCGATGGAATTCTTGAACGTTGGCGGCAAGAGCTGGGAGGACCTGGCGCTCGACCCGACGCTGACCCATATGGGCCACAACTGTAATCAGCTCGCTATCGATCCGGGCATCGACGCGGCGATGATCGCGGCGATCGAGCGCCGCGACTATCGCAACTACACGCCGCCCTATGGCTTCGAGGAGTTGCGCGCGCTGATGAAGGACGATGTCGGCGTTCCCGGGGTCGAGGTCATGGTGACGCAGGGCGCGAGCGAGGCGATCTATCAGGCCATGGCGACGATCCTGTCGCCCGGCGACCAGACCATCGTCGCCGATCCCGGCTGGCCGCATATCGCCAATTACGCGCGCATGCTCGGCTCCGAGGTGGTGGAGGTGCCGATCTATTCGGCCAACAGTGCCTGCAAGCTGCTGCCCGATCTGGTGCGCGAGCAGCTGACGCCGCGCACCAGGCTGATCACCGTCATCGATCCGCTCAACCCGCTCGGCTCCAGCTACACCGAAGCCGAAATCAAGGAGCTGTGCCGCATCGCCGAAGCCAATGACGCCTATCTCCTCCACGACGCCACCTATCGCGACTTCGCCGTCGACGCGCACCATCCGGCGATCCGCTACTCGGAGCGCGCGGTGATGAATTTGAGCCTGTCCAAGGTCTGCGGCTTCGCCGGCCTGCGGGTCGGCGCCTCGCTCGCCCACCCGTCGCTGATGGCGCGGATCGCCGACCATCAGGTCGGCCGGCTCGGCGGCAACTGGGTGGCGCAGCGCGGCGCCATCGCCGCCTATCGCGGCAAGAACGCGTGGCGGCCGCGCGTGGTCGCGACCGTGCGCCGCAATCAGGAACGCCTCGCGGCCACGATCGACCGCGTGCCGGGCCTGCGCGTCGTGGTGACGCCGTCATCCGGAAATTTCCTCGCCGTCGACGTGTCCGACACTGGCCGTGACGCCGAGGCGCTGGTGCGCGGCGCGCTCGCCGCCGGCTTCGTGCTGCGCTCCGGCGCCTATACGTCGCAGCGTTTCGGCGAACGCTTCGTGCGCATCACCCTCACCCTGCCGGAGAGCGACGTCGACCGCTTTTGCGCCGCTCTGCCAGGAATCGTCGCGGGCCTGTAGCGCCGCGACGGGTCGCTACGCCAGCCGGACCTTGACGTAGGAGCCCGGCGCCTCCTCGAGCGGTGGCAGCTTGCCGCCACCGGGCTCGCGCGCCGGCACTTGCGGCCCGCCATGGCCCGCGATCCATTGGCCCCAATCGACCCACCACGAGCCCTCATGCGCCTGCGCGCCGGCGAGCCAGGCCTCAGGATCCTCGGGCAGGCCGTCGGCGGTCCAATAGCCGTATTTCTTGGCCGCGGGCGGATTGACCACGCCGGCGACATGGCCCGAGGCGCCGAGCGTGAAACGCACCGGCCCGCCGAGCAGCCGCGCCCCGGCATAGGTGGTC
>CAYNTN010000365.1:0-1886 GCA_964399995.1 uncultured Ignavibacteriaceae bacterium | reverse complement strand
CTAACTCGAGGTCATAGTGCTCGGCTTCAATTTTACTGTCTATTCCACTTGAATAGTTTATCTCCCACTCTGAATCGTGTTCTTCAGTAAGGTCTGACATTACCAAATGTGAATAAGAAATAAAGGGAATGTTTTTGCTCTTAAAGGAAGAATCTTGTTTGAGAAAAACATTCAACAAAATCTTAATCATCAAGAAAGATTTTTTGTTGAGCATACAACTTATGACTTTGAACACCTTTTACATTTCGTTCTTTACAAAACAATTTGTTTGCTGAAAGCAATCAACACGAATGGTTCTCTTCAAAGTAGAATTGGTGCATTGCTGTTACATTTTCCTGAAATGCCTGACATGAAAGTGACCGAAGAGACATTTCAGAAAATAAATTTTAATCGCAAGACAGAGAGTTACCGCAAAGCAATTGAAATTTCAAAGTTGCTTTTACTTCATTACCACCCCGACATTAGCAGAGGAAGAAATAATGTTTTGGCTTTGATGTTTGACATGAATAAACTTTGGGAGAATTTTGTTTTTGTGAGTTTGAAGAAACACAAACCAACCAACACATCAATCACAGCACAGACCTCAAAATATTTTTGGAAGCAAGAAAACAATTCACGGACATCAATCCGTCCTGACATTGTTATCAATAAAGGAGATAAAAACAACTGTGTTGTGCTGGACACGAAATGGAAAAATATTTTTAGCAACAATCCTTCACCAGACGATTTGAGACAGATGTATGTTTATCACGACTATTACGAAGCGAAAAAAGTTGCCTTAATATATCCTGGGGAAAAGCTGAATCCAGTTAGAGGAAAATTTTTAGATAGAGAATTTGGTAAGCAACTGGACATGGAATGTAGTGTAATAACTTTGCCTGTTGAAAGTAAAATTAGAGAGTGGCAAAAAAATATTTACAATGAAATTGAATCATGGATAAAACTTAATTGATGAAAGAAAAAGCCAACGCACATTGCAAGCACATTTTATTTTTTACCAACGCACAAAAAGCCAACGCAGAAAAAAATAAAAAGAGCTTGCAATCTTCCACCCAAGAAAAAAATTGAATTAAATAATTTTGCCAACGCTCAAAAAAAAAATTAAAAACCCAAACGCACAGTGCTAACACGAACAGACACCGCCTTGAATGTAAATCGCTTCGGACAAAGTGTGTGCGGACTTCAAACAGTTGTGCTTCGTAGGAACAGCAAGGCAGCAGCTAACATAAGATTAAAAGAAATAAAAAAAAGAAGGGAACCTTGATAGGTAAACAAAGAGTTGTGGTTCTAACAAACAGTGCAGGTAAACGAACAGTAGTGGTTCTAAACCCTTCTTTTTTTTACTTCTATCTTTGCACGGGCTGGCTCAATCCGTACGGATTGCCCTCTTCTTCGTTATCGGAAACTCGTTGGCGGCACAACGACTTCAAACAGTATGAGTAAAATTGGCTTATTAATATCCTTGCTATTAGTTACGACAACGACATTCGGGCAATCCCGAATTCATATTGATAAACTTGTTGACACAACAGATAATGAAACAAAAAAGGTTGTAACTCTTTGGATAAATTATCTTAAATCAAAACCTGACAGTTTGTATAACAACCCGCATTGGAACTCAAAAGAGAAATCAGAACATAAACATTTTGACTTTTTAGAAAGTGAATTTGAACCTTCTCTTTACATGGGTTTTCCTGTTACGATTTTGAATGTGAAAAATAGCAACGGACTTTATCAAATCAAATCCATTTTTGCTTCTTGTGACTCAACAGATAAACCGCCAAATATTTTGTGTATAGCAAATGTTTTTGCAAAAAAAGAAAATGGTGAATACAAATTATTCAATGCATTGCCCATAAACAGAGATAAAGAATGGAATCACAAAA
>CAYNTN010000364.1:0-1929 GCA_964399995.1 uncultured Ignavibacteriaceae bacterium | reverse complement strand
CGCCGCCGCCGATCAGATCCTCGCCCGCGCCACCCGCGACCGCGTCGTCGCCATTGCCGCCCTCGAGCGAGTCCGCGCCATTGCCGCCCTCCACGGTGTCGTTGCCGCCGAGTCCAGCGAGCGTGTCATTGCCCTCGGCGCCGGAGATGTTGTTGGCGCCGCCATCGCCGGTGAGCGAATCCGCGCCATTGCCGCCAAAGACGTGCTCGAAGCCATTGACGCTGTCGGTGCCGCCGAGGCCGTCACCCACCGTGTCGTCGCCGAGCGCGAAGGTCACGGGACCGGTCGAGCTCAGAAAAGACAGGGTGTCGTTGCCCTCGCCGCCGACCAGCGAATCGCCGCCGGCGCCGCCGGTGACGAGATCATCGCCATTGCCGCCATCGAGCGTATCGCCGCCATTGCCGCCGGTCAGTGCGTCATTGCCGTCGCCGCCGGCCAATTCGTCGGCGCCGGCATCGCCAAGCAGCGAGTCATTGCCGCCGCGGCCGTTGAGCGTGTCGTTGCCGTTGCCGCCGAACAGCGCCTTGCCCTCGCCGTCGCCCAGCATCTGGTCGTCTGAGTTCGAACCAGTGATCGTCTCGACACCGCTCAAGGAATCGAGGCCGCCGAAACCGTCAAAGGCGCTACCCAAGGCGAGATCGACGGCGATCCCGGTCGGATCGGCGGCGTAGCTGACCTCGTCCTGGCCGGCATCGCCGGCCAGGGTGTCGTTGCCCTCGCGGCCGAGCAGCAGGTCGTTGCCGCCGCCGCCGCTGATGGAGTCATTGCCGCTCTCGCCAGCGAGAGTGTCGTTGCCTTCCCCGCCAGCCAGCGTGTCGCCGCCATTGCCGCCGGCGAGCGACTCGCCGCCGTCGCTGCCGATGATCTGATCGGCGTGATTGGAGCCGACCACGGCCTCGATCGAGCTCAGCGTGTCAGTATTGTCGAAGCCGTCAAGGGCTCGGTTGAGGGCAAGGTTGACCGAGACGCCTTGAGGCGAGCCTAGGAAGCTGATCGTGTCGATGCCGTTGCCGCCCTCGATGCGGTCGGCGCCGTTGCCGCCGGTGAGGGAATCATTGCCGTCGCCGCCCACCAGGGAGTCGTTCCCGTTTCCGCCATCGAGCGTGTCGTTGTTGGCGCGGCCGTTGAGCGTGTCGTTGCCACCGCCGCCCGTGAGCCCGTTCGCCTGGTCGTCGCCGAGGAGCTGATCGGCGTTGAACGAGCCGATGACATGTTCGATCCCGCTGAGCGAATCCGAATCGTTGCCAGCGTTCGCCGCGCCTGCGGCAAGATCGAGGCTGACGCCGGACCCTTCCAGGGTCGAAAAATCGAGCGTGTCCTGGCCAGCACCGCCGGCGAAGGTGTCGTTGCCGTTGCCGCTGACCAACAGGTCGCCGCCATTGCCGCCGGCAACCTCGTCATTGCCGATGCCGCCCGAGAGCGTATCGTTGCCCTCGCCGCCGTCGAGCGTGTCGTTGCCGGCGCTGCCGACCAGACTGTCATTGCCGTTGCCACCGCCGAGCGTGTCGCTGCCGGCCTCGCCTTCGAGCGTGTCGTTGCCGTCGCCGCCGGCGAGGGAATCGCCGTCATTGCCGCCATTGAGCGCATCGTTGCCGTTGCCGCCAACCAGCGTATCCGCGTCGTCGCCGCCGCTCAGCGTATCGGCGTCATCGCCGCCATCGAGGGAATCCTCGCCGCCGAACCCGTTGAGGGTGTCGTTGCCCTCTTGGCCGGTGATGGTATCGTTGTCGACGCCGCCGTCGAGGCTATCATTGTCGTTGCTGCCGTCGATCACTGCCATGAGCCGTGCTCCCGTGCCAGGGTTGCGTCCGGCGAGCCGTCGCCGAGCCGCGCGCGGGGCAGCCCGACTCGATGGGACGCGTCATGGTCGCATGATCGACCCGGACGTACCACCCGGCCAGTGACCTTTTTAGGGTCAAGCGATGGCTG
>CAYNTN010000363.1:0-1931 GCA_964399995.1 uncultured Ignavibacteriaceae bacterium | reverse complement strand
GTACGGCAACACCGCGCCCGGCGATTACGGCGTGATAAAGAAGAATACGGGCAGGCAGGCGGGCCCTGAAGCTCCTGATTACGGGAAAAAGGGGAATTATCCCGGCGCAAAGAACACGCCCGACTACAACCGGAGCGGACCCGACAGGAACGCCACCGTGACCAACAGGCAGAGAAACCCTTATTCCGGACAGCCTCTCTATAACGACCAGAACCAGAACCGCACGAAAGGCAATAAGGCGGTCAACAACGACCGGATGAGGAACTACCAGTCGCCGGTTCAGACACCGGAGCGGCAGCCCGCGAACAAGAACCCTTATAAGGCATACCGCGCGCCCGGCGGCAACTCGTTCAACCCGTACCAGAACCCCGGCAAGAGCAACAGGCAGACGTACAACAGGCCTGCGCTCCAGCAGAGGAACAACTACAACCCGAACGGGTACAAGGCTCAGAGGCAGCAGGCTCCCAAATATGACTATAAGCCGAGCCAGAGGCAGTCGAACACCTCCTCCTCGAAGAAATCGACCGGAAGATCGTATTCGAACACCAGCCGGTCCCAGTACACGAGCCCGACTATGAATCAGGGCACGCGCAGTTTCAATCCGGGCAGCGTGAGGTCTTACGGCGGCAACTCTTATGCCGGAAGAGGCAGCAGGTAACAGTAATAACTTTGATTTAGAGATACTGACCGGGGGCGGCCGTGAAAACGGGCGCCCCTTCTGTTAATATACCCATCAGTGACTGCTCCCCACGAAGAAAACTCTCATATACACATATCCCTCATCGACGAGTTCGTAGCCGGGAGGCTCATCGAATCGGGCGGACGCCCGCTCGCATTCAGGATAAGTGATGCGGACGGGGCGGGGACTATATCTATCGGGTCTATAGAGCCACGGTCAGGCGCGCCCATACAGGAGGGGATAGATTTCGAGCTCTCTCCATGCGAGTGCTCAGGGCTCGGCCACGACGACGCCGGCATTTACATAGGCAGGCCCGTCTTTACGAGCTCTGCCTACGAGTTCCTTGACTTCATACTCGGACATTACGGCTCCTTCGATTGTTACATCGAATTCACAGGAAACGCCTGGAGCGTCATTGTAGAGAACGCTGTGCGTGTGTAAACGTATGCCGGAAAGTCTAAGGCTGTCTTCGCGAGGGAGCGCCTTATCCCGGCGTAGCCTCTTGTCCTCCGACTCGTCCGGCGAAGCTCGGAGAGCGAAGCCGGAAGCCTTGGCGGAGGAGGATGGCGAAGCCGGATGCGACCGCAGCAATCTCGTGAATAAAGGGTAACGGGTCGGTTTGAAGAAATCATCGGGATGGAAATGTATCACGAGCATGTCTGCCCCACCCATTCAAGCGGGGGGCTAACCTTGTTGGCCAACCCCCTCGGCGGTATACTTGCGTAATGCGGCCCCTTCGGTATTCAATCAACGTCACATTGGACGGGTGCTGCGACCATCGCGTAGGGGTCGCGGACGAAGACCTGCATCGTCACGCGGTCGAGAACCTCGCGCGGGCTGATGCCCTCCTCTTTGGCCGGGTAACCTACGAGATGATGGAGGCAGCGTGGCGGGCGCCTGCGCAGACAGGACTGAGGCCGGACTGGATGGCCGATTGGATGGAACCATTCGCCCTGACTATCGACGCGGCAAAGAAATACGTCGTGTCGAGTACCCTGCAGAAGGTGGATTGGAATGCGGAGCTCGTGCGCGGAGACCATCTGGAGGACGCTGTCCGGCATCTGAAGCAGCAGCCCGGGAACGGACTGTTCACGGGAGGGGTGAAGCTCCCGCAGGCGCTGGCAGAGCTGGGATTGATCGATGAATACGAGTTCGTGGTGCATCCCAGGCTGGCGGGGCACGGGCCAACACTGTTCGCGGGACTATCGAAGCATGTCGACCTGAAGCTCGTGAGCCGGCTGGAGTTCAGCTC
>CAYNTN010000362.1:0-1966 GCA_964399995.1 uncultured Ignavibacteriaceae bacterium | reverse complement strand
CGGGCAGCGCACGCCCGGCGGAACACTCGGCTGCGCTAGAATAACTGCGTTGATCTATCGCAAGATCGTCTTCGCCGAACGGGGGACATGATGATGTCATGCTGCCGGCGGCGTCGCCGGTCCGGCGGTATCGCGGTATCGTATCGTTTCCCACCTCTCTCATCCTTTGCCTGGAAAGTCCCTGCGCATGAAACCCACTCATTCCCCGGCCGCGATGGCCATGCTCGGTCTCACCCTTCTCGCCGGCTGCGCCGGCCAGCAGCAGAACTATGTTCTTGAGACCTCGCCGACGTACGCCACCCCGCCGCAGACCGTGACCGTGCCGCAGGGCACGCTTACCGGCGGCGCCTCGGCGGGGCAGGCCACCGCGCTCGCCCAGGAAATCGCCGACGGCAACAACAACGCCATGAAGCAGTTCGGCGCGCTGGGCGGGCAGATGAACCAGCTCCAGGGTACCGAGAAACAGGCGCTGGCCAACTCGCAGGCCGCGCTGGCCAAGCTCGACCAGCTGTCCATGCAGCAGGGCACCGGCTCGATCACCCTGTTCTTCAACGAAGGGTCCACCACCCTCAACCAGTTCCAGTTCCAGCGGCTGGTGAATTTCCTCGACTACCTGCAGCGCGACAGCCGGGGCCGCAAGGTCATCCTGGTGTCCATCGGCAGCGCCTCCTCGGTGGGTTCGCCCGCGGTCAACCAGCGGCTGAGCCTGGAGCGGTCGGAAGCGCCGCTGCCGGTCATCAACCAGTATCTGGTCAACACGCCACACCAGTTCTTCAAGGTCGCCGGCATCGGCGACATGTATGCGCCCAAGCACGCCACCGCCTCGGTGGATGCCCGCTACCAGAACGTGCGCATCGTGGCGGCCTACGACACGGCGGGTCTGGGCAGCGTGCCCGGCGCAAAGCCCTGACCGGGCGCGCCCTCAAGCCGCCCGCAACTGAGTCCGACCAGAACCACCCCTCAATGAAAGGAGCCACCATGCACCCGACGTTTGCCAAAGCCGTTGCCGTCATCCTCAGCCTGCTGCTGACCGCCTGTGCCACCGGCGGGGGCAGCGAGCGTGAAATCCGCCAGGGCAAGATCGAGCAGATCACGGCGGTTCAGCTCCAGCATTCCCACCAGCTCGGCATTGGCGCCATCCTCGGCGGCGCGGCGGGCGCCGGTCTCGGTACCCTGATCGGCGCCGGCACCGGACGCGATGTCGCCATCGCGGTCGGGGCGCTCGCGGGGGCGGTCGGCGGGCAATACGCGCAGAACCGCTACCAGAGCGCGAAACAGGGCCAGCAGATCGTGGTGCGCCTGACCAGCGGCGTGCTGGTCGTCGTGACCCAGGAAACCAACCCGGCGCTGAGGGTGGGGCAGCAGGTGTATGTCGAGGGTTCCGGCGAAAACGCCAGCGTAGTGCCCATGCAATGAGCCGTTGCGGCGGAGAGGCGCAAACCGGCCTGGCCGCCCGCGTGGTGTCCGGCAGCCGTTTCAGCGGCGGCTTTGGCGACGGATTCCGCGGAGGACGGGGTGGCGGCTTCCGGCGCTGACGGCGCCGGCACGCCCCGCCACCCGGTGTGGCGGGCGGTCTGGCGCTGGAAGTACGTGTTCCTGCTGGCGGCGCTGATCGTGGCGGCGGTGGTGCAGCCGATCGCCGCGCAGAACGTCGGACGCGGCGCGATTCTGCACGATCTGCTGATCGTGATTCCCCTGCTGATCATGTTTCTCGTCGTTTTCACCCGGCACTGGGAAAGGATGCTCGCCTTTGCCGCCGCGTCCATCTGCATCACGCTGCTCGCCGTCCATCATGCCGTCCACGGCGGCGAGAGCATCTACGTCAAGCTGACCTACGATGCGGTGGTGACGGTGTCCATGGCGTTCGCGGTCATCGTCATCCTGCGCAACATTTTCCAGCAGGAGTCTGTCGAGGCGGACGACGTCATCGGCTCCATCTGCGGCTACGTCCTCGCCGGCGTCGCGT
>CAYNTN010000361.1:0-1967 GCA_964399995.1 uncultured Ignavibacteriaceae bacterium | reverse complement strand
AAGGGCCAGTCCGAAACCACCACCAGCTGCTGGTAAATCAGCAGCGGCAGGACCATCGTCTTGGTGTCGCCGAGCAGCATCACGGTGACGAAGCTGCCGACGGTGAGCGTGAAGACGAGCATCGAGCCGGTGACGATCCCCTCCGCGCTCAGCGGCAGGATAACGTGGCGGAAGACCTCGCGGCGCGCGGCGCCGAGCACGGTCGCCGCCTCCTCGAGGCTGCGATCGATGGTCTCGATCGTGCTGGCGATCGCCAGCACCATGAAAGGCAGCAAGACATGGACCAATGCCACCGTGATCGCGACCCAATTATACATCAGCTCCGCCTTGCCGAAGCCCAACGCCTGCAAGGCGGCATTGATCACCCCGCTGCCGCCGAGCACCACCATCCAGCCATAGGAGCGGACGACGACGTTGATCAATAGCGGCGCCACGATGATGAAGATCAGGCTCGTCTTCCACCAGCCGGTGGCGCGCGCCACCGCGACGGCGAGCGGATAGCCGATGATCAGCGAGATCGCCGTCACGGCCACGCCGAGCGCCAGCGTGTGCGCCAGCACCGTCAGGTAATAGCCATCGGTGAAGATGCGCGCATACTGGCCGGTCGAGAGCAGATCGCCCTTGAATCGCACGCTTTGCTGCAAGTTGTAGATCAGCGGGCCGATGAAGAAGACCGCCAGCACGAGGACCAGCGGAGCGAGCAGCAGGAAGGCGGCGCGCTGCCGCCGTCTCCAATCGAACAACGAAGGCAATCTCGTGTCCACTCTCGCAAATTCGCGCTTCGTGTCCGCCACCCTCACCCCAACCCTCTCCCGCAAGCGGGAGAGGGAGCAAGAGTCGTATTACTCTTACCTCTCCCGCTTGCGGGAGAGGTCGCGAGCGCAGCGAGCGGGTGAAGCCAGAGGCGCCTAAGAGCCCTACCGCATCTCCTTGTTCCAGCGCTCGATCCAGGCCGGGAACTTGTCGATGAACTCGACGTAGTTCGGCCAGACCAGCTTGTCGGCTGGCGAGATCTTGCCCTTGATGTCGTCGGGGATCGCCACCTTGGGATTGGTGACGGCGTAACGCAGCGTCTTCATGTGGCCGAGCTGCGGCTCGGGCGACAGCGCGCAATCGACATAGGCCCAGGCGAAATCGGGGGCGTTCTTGACCTTGGAGAAGCCGACCGTCGCGCCGAGCGAGTTGGGTTCGGGCAGATAGAAGCCGGCCCAGGGATTGCCGCCGTCGATGAAGGCCCAGGCGCGGCCGTCCCAATACATCAAGATGTCGACTTCCTTGGCCCCGAACAGGTTGAGCGCCTCGACCGGATTGGTCCAGAACTTGACCACATAGGGTGCGATCGCCTTCATCTTGGCGAAGGCGGTGTCGATGTTGCCGTCATAGAGCTGGGCGATGTGCCACAGCATGTCCGGGCCCCAGCTGTAGGTGCCGGCTGGGAAGCTGACCTTCTTGCCGAACTTGCCGGCGGCGATGGCATCGATCAGCGACTTCCAGTCCTTGGGCGGCTCCTTGATGACGTCCTTGTTGTACATGATGCCGAGCCCGCCGATATGGACATCGACCGAGTGGCTGTTCCAGTCCTTGTAGAAGCGCTCGGGGATGTCCTTCAGATGCGGCGCCTTTTCCGCCGTGACCTTGTCGAACAGCCCCTCGCGCACGCCGCGCGTCGTGTCGGATTGCGCCAAGGTGACGACGTGGATCGGCGGGTTGCTGGGATTGGCGCGGATGCGGTTGAGCCAGTCGGCCGATTCGCCGGTCTGGATGGCGACGTCCTTCCCAGTGCGCTGCTTGAAGCAGGCGATGAAGTTCTTCTCGATCGATTCGCGCCACACGCCGCCGAAGGCGGTGACCACCAGGCGGTCCTGCGCAACGGCTGGCGCGGTCACGCCCAGCGTGGAAAGAATCACGGCGCCGGCCCCGGCCAGCGCGACGATACGATGTCTGCTCACGAGCGTTTCCTCCTTCAT
>CAYNTN010000360.1:0-1971 GCA_964399995.1 uncultured Ignavibacteriaceae bacterium | reverse complement strand
ATTTACCAAAACCCGGGAGCGTAAATTCGCCGTTCTTTTTGACCTCCGCGGTTGCGAGAGCTGCGAGAGCGTCGAACAGACCTTTCACGTCGGATTTCTTAAGTCCCGACGAATCAGCCAAGCTGCCAATAATTTCCGTTTGTGTCATACGAGCCATAGTTTATCTAACCTCCAGTTGTGATTGTGAATATAAATACTTTCTTAGCGAATCGAATTGCCCGCAAACTTCGCATCGGCTTGAGCGACGGGCTTGTGCTCAACTTCGGGTTGATTGGTCGGGGCGGCAAGATTCGAACTTGCGGCCTCTCGCTCCCAAAGCGAGCGCACTACCAGGCTGTGCTACGCCCCGTTATGTCAACCATTAGGAAACGATTCTCAAGTGTCGAATTCTAAGGCGGAAAAACGGTGAGGTCAAGTCAGATCGAGTAAAAATCGCGTAAATACGGCATTATCTTGGAAAATGCGCGTGCTCGATGGCTGATTTGACCTTTTATCGAATCGGACAGCTCACCGAATGTCAGGCTGAAGCCGTCCGGTATAAAAATAGGATCATACCCGAAGCCTCCGTTCCCTCGCGGTTGTTCGGCGATAATGCCGGTGCATTCGTCTTCGACCGTTCGGAGTATCTTTCCACTCGCGTCTGCAATTGCGATCGAGGAAACAAATCGAGCGCGACGGTTAGTGCCGCCGGCGATGGCAAGCTCGTCGAGGACCAAGTCCATCTTTTCAGCGAAGCTCTTTTCGCCGCCGTAACGGGCCGAATGAACGCCGGGCCGGCCTTCGAGAGCCTCGACCTCAAGTCCCGAATCGTCTGCAAGCGTTGGAAGGCCGATCTGTTGCGCGTAGCCCATGGCTTTTAGTACGGCGTTTTCGGTAAATGTAGCACCCGTTTCTGCCACTTCGGCGATCAGGCCGAAATCGTCGAGACCGAGGATAATTACTGGCACGGTCTCGAGCATTTGACGCAATTCGACGATTTTGCCCCTATTTGAGGTTGCGAGTACAAGTCTTGATGAGCTGTTCAACATTTTTGATTGCAAAATGACGACAAAAAGCGGTATAAAATAAGTGGCGGTTTAACCGTCGCTCGCCGTTTAGCTTACCATTGCTTCAAAGGGGAAATCACGATTTTGGACTCTCTTATAATCGAAAACGATATTAGCACGCCGTCCGTGGAAGAGACGTCCGTGACCGTTCCGCCGTCGGATCCTGCCCAGATCGGTTTCCAACTCGGGGCGTGGTCGGGAGGGCTTACTAGCTTTTTGTCCAATAATGGGAGGTTTGCGCTTGATCGGAGAGCTCCGTCGTCGAACGAAACGCTTAATAAGGAGATCCGAATCGCCCGTTCCGCGCTTCAGCGTTGTGCTCAATTGAGCTTCGTGTTGGCAGACTCACTGACCAGATCCGGTGGAAGGGCGGAATTCAACGTTGAGGAGATCCGATCGTTTTCCACTATGCTTCGCGAACCGATCCAACTCTCAAATGCGTTGATCAATGTCCCGGCATTAAGTGCGGGCGAATGGAGTTCGTGGAGTTCATTTGTTCTTGAGCGGTTTTACGCCGATCCGGCATTCTCAAAGCTTGTTGCGTTTTCTGAAGAGGGCGGTGGAAACTTTCTACCTGAAAAGCTCAAAAAGTTGATCAATGATTCCCCAACGGCGCCACGAATAAAAAAAGAACTAGAAGCTATATTGCCACGGTTTGGACGAGTTCTTCGCCTTCTGGATATTGTGGGCGAAATGCTTGAACGCGACGAGCCGCTCAAGAGTGCACTGCTCATTTTTGCTAGGGTTTCCGAGCAGACCCAGGAACTTGTCGAGTATCTGAATCATCGCGTGAGCGTCCATCAGGATGATCCTGACGAGTTCATAGGTGTTCTCGATGGCGCTTCGTACACTGCTTCGATAGAGCTTAAATAGGTCGTGCAGCAGGAATTGTCAGGAGTTACGTCGATACGCCCTGCCACTACTG
>CAYNTN010000359.1:0-1973 GCA_964399995.1 uncultured Ignavibacteriaceae bacterium | reverse complement strand
CAATAAAAACAGCAGATTATGCAACGACTTTTTAATTTAAAATAATTTATCTATTGCTTCGCCATTGCGATTCTGAATTTATCTTCAGCTGTTACAAGATGGTCATGGTCATCTTCTCCAATTTCAATCTGTACCCAGTTTATTTTCCCGGTGAATTTATTTCCTGTCGGACCATAATCAGTTGATGCAGGTGAGCCGGTATCAGATCCGACATCGCAAGCTTCATCGGCTGAGTATCCCATCGGTATGGTTTTCTCCACTCTACCTCTGCCCGTTTCTTTTCCATCAAAATAAAGTGTGACTTCTCCTCCTTTTCCTAATCCTCCACCGTCATAATTAAATTCAAATCTCAGCTGATGCTTGCCGGCAGGTATTTCAATCTTTGATTCGATTATGTAATAATTTATTCCAAAATAGTTAAAACAATATTTTAACTTTCCGTCTTTTGCATAAAAACTCCATCCTCCGGCTTCACCTCCTTGTGTAATAATAACTCCGTTAGTTTTTTTCCCTTCAGGAATTACAACATCAGCCGTTACGGAAAAAGATTTATTTTTTAATATAAGAACACAATGCTCAACGACCCGCATTCCGCTGAATAGCAACTGTTTATTTCCTTTGATTAACTGTGGACGTCCTGCAATGTCCGCATTAATTCTTTCGTAACTTCTGTCATCAAGAGGAACAACATTATACTTTGTTGCCTCTATAAGCCATAGCCTCTGAAGCTCCGCAAGTTTTCCCGGATTTTCTTTTGCTATGTTTTTGGATTGTGTCCAGTCATCCGGTCCGTATAATTCCCAAACGTCATCTTCAAAAGCCGGAAGTTTACCTACAATCCATGGAGTAGAATGCTTTGTCATCGCTGTCCACCCGTTATGATAGATACCTCTGTTTCCAAACATTTCAAAATATTGTACAGTATGATTGTCCGGAATATTCTTTTCATCGAAAGATTCTTTCATACTGAATCCTTCCATCGGAGCTTGCTGAATACTGTTTACAATAGTTGGCTCAGGTAAATCGGTAACATCTAAAATTGTTTTTGCAATATCTATCACATGATGAAACTGATTTCGGATTTCTCCTTTAGCTTTAATACCATTTGGCCAATGAACTATTAATCCATTCCTCGTACCTCCCCAGTGCGAAGCAATTTGTTTTGTCCATTGATAAGGAGTATTCATAGCATGCGCCCAGCTCACAGCATAATGATTATAAGCAGCCGGGCTTCCAAAATCTTTAATTTTGCTGAGTAGAAAATCTGTAGTCTCAATATCTGTGAGACCATTAAGGCATGTCATCTCATTGAAGCACCCGTGCAAAGTTCCTTCTGCCGAAGCTCCATTATCTCCAATCATCATAAATATGAGAGTATCATCAAGAATTCCTAATTCATTAAGTGAATCAATTACTTTACCTATACAATGATCTGTCTGCTCCATAAATCCGGCATAGATTTCCATTTCACGCGCAAATACTTTTTTAAGTTTTTCATCCTGCTCCTCCCAACCCGGAATCTCTTTTGGTCTTTCAGTAAGAGTTGCATCTTTTGGAATTACACCGAGTTTTTTTTGCTTTTCAAAAGTTTCCTTTCTCTGTTCATCCCATCCTTTATCAAATTTTCCTTTGTATTTATCTGACCATTCTTTCGGAACATGATGAGGTGCATGTGTAGCACCTGGTGCATAATACATGAAGAATGGCTTATCAGGCATCAAAGCTTTCTGCTGATTTATCCATTTGATTGCTCTTTCTGCAAGATCATCATTCAGTGTATAACCTTCTTCAGGAGTTTTTTCCGGTTCTACTGCTGTAGTACCATTATATAGACCCGGGTAATATTGATTTGCTTCTCCGCCTACAAAGCCATAAAAATATTCAAAACCTGAACCAGTCGGCCATTGATTAAATGGACCTACAGGAGTTACTTCCCATACCGGTACTTCATGACATTTGCCTAACTGAGCTGT
>CAYNTN010000358.1:0-1976 GCA_964399995.1 uncultured Ignavibacteriaceae bacterium | reverse complement strand
ATGAACTTGATGATCATGACCTCAGTCTCCTCAATGATGCGGAACACCCTGTTCCGCGGGTTGTGAAAAGGGGCACAGGAAAGGCCGGCGCTTCGAGGCGCCGGCCCTTCCGGCAGGGCATTACCTGCAGGTGCAGTAGGTGGTGCCGCCGGCACCCCTGGAGCACGAGCAGGAGGCGGCCAGGACGGCCGACGTGCCGATTGCGGTGATCAACCCCAAGGCGACGACGAACTTGATGGCTTTGTTCAGCATGACCTTCTCCGAGCTATGGCCAAAAGTTGGTGACGGCCTGATCTGTCAGGCGGCGGCGGTTTCGGTCTGACGGTCGTTCGCCTTGGCGACGACCTCGAGCCCGTTGGAGAATCTCACGCCCAGGATGAGTTTTGGCAAGAGGGCGTGGCCATCGAGGCGGCGCCACGTCTTCTGCGCGCCCTCGACCAGCTTGAACACCATGGCGAGTGCCGTCTTGTTCGAGAGGCAGCCTTTCGATCGGATGGTTCGGTGGCGGACGGTCGCGAACGTGCTCTCGATCGGGTTGGTCGTTCGCAGGTGTTTCCAATGCTCGGCAGGGAAGTCATAGAACGCCAGCAGCGCTCCGCGATCCTTGCGCAGGCATTCGGCAGCCTTTTCGTACTTGACCGCGTAGCCTTCGATGAAGGTGTCGAATGCGGTCTCGGCATCGGCTTTCGTCTCGGCCATCCAGATGTCCTGCAGCGCACGCTTGGCTTTCGGGTGTTGGCTGTTGGGCAACTTGGCCAGCACGTTTGCAGTTTTGTGGACCCAGCATCGCTGCTCGCGGGTTTTCGGCCAGACCTCGCCGAGCGCCTTCCAGAAGCCGAGCGCGCCGTCGGCGACCGCCAGCTCCGGCGCGATGGTCAGCCCGCGACGTTTGAGATCGAGCAGCAGCACGCGCCAATCGTGCGCACTTTCGCGAGTGCCGTCGGTGAAGCCGATCAGTTCCTTCGTGCCTTCCGGTGTCGCGCCGATGATGACGAGAATGCACTGCGCCTCGTCTTCCAGACGCGCCTGCAGATGGATGCCGTCGGCCCATATGTAGACATAGCGCTTGGCGGAGAGCTCGCGCCTGGCCCAAGCCGCATGATCGTCGTGCCAGCCCTCCTTCAATCGACCGATCGCAGACGCCGAAAGTCCTGGCGCATCCTTGCCGAGCAGGGCCGCCAGCGCCTCGGAGAAGTCGCCGGTCGAGATGCCCTTGAGGTACAGGATCGGCAGCAGCGTTTCGATCGATTTCGAGCGCCGCATGTAGGGCGGCAGGATCATTGACGAGAAGCGGATGCGGCCGGGATCATCGGCTGACGCCGCGCGGTCACGCACGCGCGGTTGGCGAAGCGCGACAGGGCCAATCCCCGTCAGCACCTCTCGCTCAGGCAGATGGCCGTGGCGCACGACGCGTTGGCGCCCATCCAAGGTCTTGAGCTCGCCATGCCCGACGAGAAAATCCGCGACCTCCGCCTCGATCGCATGGCAAAGCAAGGAACGCGCACCACGGCGCAACACTTCGGTGAGGTGATCGCTGAAAGTGCCTGGCTGAACCAGTTTGACGACGTTAGAATTCGACACGGCATATCACTCCTTCGATGGACAAGTGGAGGCCTCAACTACCCCCACGATATGCCGCCTTCCTGATCTAAACCGTCACCAACTTTCGGCCATAGCTCCGGAATCGCGGTCCAGTACTGTGCAGAGCAGTTCGAGAACGACGGCAGCCCGGTGTCGACCATCGTCAAGGGCGTCAAGCGCGCGATGGCGGGCGAATACAGTCGAGAGCTATCCGCCAAAGTCTTCGCAGGTCAATGTCGGCTGATCGAGATCGGATACAGACAAGGAGGGCCAGCAGGATTCGGCCTCCGCCGAATCCTTGTCGATGAACATGGTCAGCACAAAGGCGTTCTGGCTCGCGGCGAGCACAAGAGCATCCAGACCGATCGCGTCATCCTCGTACCCGGCGAGCCGAT
>CAYNTN010000357.1:0-1977 GCA_964399995.1 uncultured Ignavibacteriaceae bacterium | reverse complement strand
TTCGTCAGGCCGCCGGGGCGGGGATGCTCCAGCGGGAGTGCAGGTAATCCGCGAACGACCGGTCGAGCACCAGATCGCCGCTCGCCAGGTGCTCGCGCAGCATCGGCTCGGAGAGCACGTAGAACGACCGGTAGTAGTCGCGCAGTCCTTCCTCGCCGCGGGTCGCATAGAGGTCCCACCACTCGCGTTTGAAGCCGCGAAACCGGAAGTGCGCAGCTTCGTCGTCGCGCATCGCGCGCCGTTCGTCCAGGAGCGATTGCAGCCACGGCTCCCACCCGAGGAACGATCTCACCTTCTCGACGAAGGCGTCCTCGCTCTCGATCATGTAGTGGTGGACGAAATGGGCGCCCAGATCCAGCCACGCCGCGGGCGGGATGGCGGGGCTGCGGTGCGCGTGGCTGAGCAGCGCGCGACGAATCCATTCGGCGCGGTAGATCGACTTGCCGCGCACGTAGCTCGTGTGCAGCGGAATGTCGTTGCGCGTCGTCCGGTGCAGTCTTCGACACATGATCGGGCCGTCGCGCGGATCGGCTACCGTCGGCAGGAACAGCTTCTGCTGGGCGTTGACGCCGAGGATGTTCCCGGGTATCGAGCGCAGCGTCGATTTCAGGTCGACGCCGGGTCCCCACCAGAACTCGTCGGTGTCGGACACGGCGACCCATCGGGCCGGACCATGGCGTTCCTCGGCCCGCGCGAGGAGCGCGACCAGCGCGGCGAATCGGTCGTTGGGCGAGGCGACGCTCGCTCGCGTCACCGCGTCGCCGAACCCGTCCAGCACTTCCTGCGTGCCGTCCGTGCTCTCGTTGTCGGCGACGAGCGCGTGGTCGAAGCCCCACGCGAGGTGGTGCGCGAGGTTGAGGCGAAGCAGACCGGCCTCGTTGCGGGTGACGATGAACAGGAGGTTCATGCGCGGAAGACCGTGTGGTGGCCATTCTACCTTCGCGTCCCGGCGCGATGGGGGACACGGCAGGCGGCGACCTGCGCTTGCGCCTGGCCTGCGGGTCGGTCGCCTCGCCGCCGAGCGGGTCTGGCACTCCGTGATCAGGCCTGCTGCCGTGCCGCGGCGTAACGCGCGGCCATCCGGCCGAGCACGCGGAACACGACGAGCGCGATCGCGACGATCAGCATGATGCACACCGAGAACGCGGCCGCCTGGTTCTGGTTGCCGGAGTCGTCGAGCAGGAGCACCGAGACCGCCGCGAGCTGCGTCGACGGGGTGAACAGGAAGATCACCGCGGACAGCGTGACCATGCTGCGGACGAAGAAGAAGACGCCGATCGCGGCGATGGTCGGCGCGATGATCGGCAGGAGGACGTGGCGCAGCGTGGTGAGCCTTCCGGCGCCGAGGCAGGTGGAGGTCTCGTCGAACACCCGGCTCACCTGGCTCACGCTCGTGGTCGCGATCAGGTAGCCCTGCGCGTGGTAGTGGTAGACGTTGCAGATCGCGAGGATCAGGAGCGTCCCGTAGAGAAACTCGAGCGGGTTGTCCGGGTGGTTGAACACCAGCAGGTAGCCCAGGCCCAGCACCATGCCCGGCACCGCCGCCGGCAGCATCGAGAGGAACGAGAGCGTCTGCGCCTGGACCGGGCGCATCCAGCGTGCGACGCAGGCGGCGGCCACCGACACGACGGCGCCGATCCCGGCGGCCATCAGCGAGACCACGATGCTCGTCCACAGCGGCGCGATGCCGTTCTGCACCTCGAAGCGGTAGTGGCGCAGCGACAGGCTCATGTTGTAGGGCCACAGCGTCACGAAGCTCGCGACGACGACCACGACGACGATCGAGGCGATCGCGGCGCACACGATCGCGGCGAACGCGAACGCCGCGCGGTCGCGGACGCGGCTCCGGCCGATCGCGAGCGGCTGCGACCGGTCGGTGATCGCCGCGCGGTGCGCGCGCATGACCAGCCGCTCGACCACGACGGCGAGGGCCGCCGGCACCAGCAGCACGACGCCGATCACCGCGCCCAGTTCCAT
>CAYNTN010000356.1:0-1986 GCA_964399995.1 uncultured Ignavibacteriaceae bacterium | reverse complement strand
CCACGGCGAGCGCTGACGGCACCCTCCGGTTTAGAGCATTTCGAGGCGCGACAAATCCCGCACCTCGACTTCCGATGTCTTGGGCAGGGCGATGATGCCGTCGGATTTGAGGGTGGTGAAGGTACGGCTCACGGTTTCGATCGTCAGGCCGAGGAAATCGGCGATGTCCTGGCGGCTCATCGGCAGGTGGATGGGATTGGCCGGCCAGCCCAGCCGCTTGGCGCGCCGCGACAGGTCGAGGAGGAAGGAGCCCACCTTTTCGATCGCCGTGCGCCGGCCAAGCAGAAGCATCTGGTCTTGGGCGAGCGATAGCTCGTGGCTGACGATGCCGAGCAGGCGCTTCTCGAGCTTCGGATAGCGGTCGAACAGCAGTTCGAGCTTGCGGCGGGGAAAGCGGCACAGCTCGACGTCCATCAGGGTCTCGGCGCTGTAAGAATAGTGGCTGTCATGGGCGACGCCGAAGAAATCGCCAGGCAGCAGGAACCCGGTGATCTGGCAGCGGCCATCGGGCAGCAGCTTGTAGAGCTTGGCGGCGCCGGTGACGAGGTTGAATACGTATCCGGCTTCATCGCCTTCCATCAGAGGCGTTTCACCGGCCTTGAACTGTTTATGCTCGACGATGGCGTGCAGCTCGTTCAGCTGGGTCGAATCGAGCGCCGCGCAAAAGGCGAGGTGGCGCACCTCGCAACGGCGACAGGCAGGATCGGCGGCCAAGGGGCCGACTGCGCGCATGGTCGCGCTGGCGGAATCGGGTCGGTGGTTCATCTCGTCATCTCCGGCAAGGCCAGCACCTTTCCAGCCAGTGACTGCCAATTCATGAACGAAGATTCCCGACTAGGCAACCAGATCGCGATAGGCATGCCACGTGGCGTGCCCGATCAGGGGCATGGTCACGATCAGCCCGAGGCAGAACGTGGCCAAGCCCACCGCGGTGAAGAAGGCGATCAAGGCCGCCCACAGCGCCATCGGCTTCCAGTTTCGCCGCACGGCTTCGAGGCTGGCGAGGATCGCCGTTACGGCGTCGACGTCGCGGTCGAGCAGCATCGGCACCGACACCGCGCTGACGGCGAAGGCGAGCGCGGCCAGCGCCGCGCCGATGACGGTGCCCGTGACGAGGAACGCCAGCGATGACGGCGACAAGAAGAAGAGAATCAACGCCAGCGGTTCGCCGATCGGCGGCGATGATTCGTGAAAGAACAGGGCGAAAAGGAGGGTTGCAAACCGTACCCAGGCCAGATGCAACAACAGCAAAACCACGCCCAGCGAGCCGATCTGCACGATGTTGGGCCGCCATGCGAGCGCAACAGCGCCGATCGTCACCGCCTGCCCCGATTCGAGACGGCGACTGATGTCGTAGAATGCGATCCCGAGGAGCGGGGCAAGGAAGCTGAACCCGGCCGCCAAGGGCAAGACAAGATGGAACCAGCCGAGGACGAGCAGCATCAGGAATAGGAGGTAGCTGAGCCCGACGATGGCCAAGCCGAAGGCGAGGCTCGCGCTCAGGCCGAGGCCGAGATCGGCCCACCCGGCGGCCAGCCACGTCCAAGCCTGATCGAGCGCGACCGCTCGGATGAGCGGCCTGCCCGACGAGGCGATCGGCGTTCCTCCTGGCATCTTGGTCCCTTGCGGCGTTCGGCGTTGGTTGGTTATCCAGCCTCAAGCAAACGACGCCCGCCTTGACATAGATCAAGGAGGCGCCCGCCCTGACGGCGCAGCTTAGCCTTAGGCCATGAGTGAACTTGCCGCCACACCATTCTTCACCGCTCTAGCCGCCTGCGGCAATCTGATCGCCGGCGGTGAGGGATTGGTCGCGAGCTTGTTCCTCGCCGGCCTCGTCGGCGGCGCCACCCATTGCGCGGGAATGTGCGGTCCGTTCGTGCTGGCGCAAATGGCCGCACGGCTCGCCGCCGTGCCGGCGCAGGCGATGCACGAACTCCATCGGCTGGCGGGCGCGGCCGCGCTTCCCTATCACGCCGGGAGGGCTCT
>CAYNTN010000355.1:0-1993 GCA_964399995.1 uncultured Ignavibacteriaceae bacterium | reverse complement strand
ATAAATTTTGCTCGCATCCAGCGTCGTACTGTTTCATGATCCACTGATATTCCGTGAAAACTCCTTCCCTTGGGGAGCTTCAATCTAACATTTACTGACATTTCTATTGAGTTATATTACTGACATTTTTAATTAGTTATCACAAGTGCAGTCAAAGATAAAAATATAAACATATATAGTTTCTGTTATTTCTATAATTTCTATTGAGTTTCTATAGAGCTTCATCCCTCAAAAACAACTTTAATAAAAATTTAATTTAAAGTAATTTACATAAAGCAACCATGCATTCGATCAACAGGCTATTAGTTTAATAAAATCCGGATTACATTCTAAACAAAACTGATCTAAATGAAAAACCGGTATTCAATTCCATTGCTGTTGCTTATCCCCGCATTAATGCTTGCTTCTTCTCTGTATTTAAAAAGCATTCAGGGTCCGTATTATACAAATTCCCAGAATGACCCTACTTATCATTACCTTGTAAGTTCACTTAATCTCGCCTTATTTTCATCGATGGGTCATGTTGACCATCCCGGAACTCCCCAACAGCTTACCGGTGCAGTGATTATCAGAATTTGTTATGAATTAAGACACAGCAGCCTCAGCATTGCGGAGGATGTCCTGCTGAATTCTGAAAAATATCTTGATTGTATTTATTTATACTTTATTGTTTTAAACTGCATAGGTGTTTTCATACTGGGAATGATATCTTTCAAAGTTTACAGAAACACTGCTGTTTCTTTTTTGCTTCAGCTTACTCCCGTAACTTCCTTTAGCATTTTCTATATGCTGAACTTCAACCGACCTGAAAATCTAATAATGTTTGTATCATGTATTTTTATTTCGCTGCTGATATGTTTCATTAATGAAACAGAACTTACACCTAAAAAGAACTTTACCTACATCATTTCATTCGGAATTTTAACAGGGTTTGGTATTGCATGCAAGATTATATTTTTTCCTCTTGCCATAATACCTTTGATTTTATTAAAGGGGATAAAATCAAAATTGATTTTCATTGCCATGACATTGATCTCATTTATTATTTTCGTGATTCCGGCTCTTTCCCCTGATAATATCAATTATTTTCTTGAATGGGTTTTTAATCTTTTCAGATATAATCAAAAGTATGGAAGAGGAGAGCCGACTATCATAGATCCCGGCACTTTTTTAAACCACATAAAAAGAATTCTGTCGAAGGAATGGATTTTTGATATTGCATACATACTTACATCTCTTGCGGTTTTATCCGGCATGTTCAGAAATAAATCAGATAATTCCGGCGACATAATAAAGTTGAAGTTACTGACCGGACTTTTCATTACTATGACCTTGCAGATTTTAATTGTAGCGAAGCATTATGGTGAGAATTATATGTTTCCTGTTCTTACTCTTTCGGCATTTGCGATCTTCATTTCAATTTCAGTTTTAATTAAAAAGGAAACACTGAAGAAAAATTTAATTTATCTTTCGATTTTGGTAATCTCTGTCAACGGTATTGTATATTATTATAATTACAGCAGAAATTTGAAATTCTTAACCGAAGAATCAAACAAGTTCTTATCCTATCAGGAAAAATATATCGGGCATCAGATGATCATAGTCGCAGCTCGTCAGGTTCCCAATATTGAAACTTCGTTATTCGGAGCTGTGGCTTACGCAAAATCACAGATGAATTATTATCATCAGATATTAAATGAAAAATATCCAAATACTTTTTTCTTCATAAAGGGAAAATGCTATTCTTTCAGCGAAGACCCTGAACGACCGGAAAAAGTAATTAAAGAAACCGATAAAATAATTTTAATGTGTCCTGACAAGAATTGTACTGAAGAATTTTTAAAATTATTTTTAACCGGATCAGGTATCAGTTATAAAAGTATTGATTTAATATTCGAAAATCAGGATCACGAATCGATTTATGAAATTAAACTGAAATGAAGTTTGTAAAGTTTGTAAAGTTTGTAAAGTTTGTAAAGTTTGTAAAGTTTGT
>CAYNTN010000354.1:0-2000 GCA_964399995.1 uncultured Ignavibacteriaceae bacterium | reverse complement strand
ACGTTTGACGTTTGACGTTTGACGTTTGACGTTTGACGTTTCACGTTTGACGTTTGACGTTTCACGTTTCACGATTAACATTTCACGTTTCAACATTCTTTTGAAATCCTATCTTCAAAATTATTTTTGTATATTGCTAACCAATTCAAAAAACAAATCAATTGAAAAAAGAAGTTCTCGACAAAGGATTCATCGAAGTCATAGATAAACTCGGTTCCGATTTGACAGTCGTAAATTCGGCGCGGGTTTCATTCGGAAAACGTAAGGAGAAATTTGATGATAGCGACCGTAAGCTTGTAAAGTTTCTCGCAAAAAATAAACACTGGTCTCCGTTCAGGCACATGATGGTGCAGTTTCACATAAAAGCTCCGGAGTTTGTAATGAGACAGTGGTATAAGCATGTGGTCGGAATTGAAACTTCCTCTTCATCTTCTGTAAAAGACCATGCTTGGAATGAAATAAGCGGAAGATATGTGCCGGTAAGTGATTTTTATATTCCGTCAAACTGGCGAAAGCAGTCTGAAGACAATAAACAGGCATCTGAAGGGAGTATAGAAAATCAGGATGAAGCAAATAAAGTTTTTAAAGCTGCCATGGATGAAATTAATAATTTTTACCAAAAGCTTCTGGATTTAGGAGTTGCAAAGGAGCAGGCAAGAATGTTACTCCCTTTGAATCAATATACGGAAGTTTACTGGACTGCATCGTTCCAGGCAATAATGAATTTCATCGACCTGCGTGATGAATCAACAGCTCAATGGGAAATACAGCAATATGCCAAAGCATTAAAGGAACTTATGCTCGGTATTTATCCCGAGACTGTAAAGATCTGGTTTGAGGTAAACAAATAATTGTCAGGGATAAGAAATTCAGAGTTGAGAATTCGGAAATTCACCGGATTAGTTTGAAAAAATTTCTAATTTCCTGTAAAAATACTTTTCAAAACCTGACCGGCTAAATTAGGATTCTCTTTAAAACGTCTGATGGAATATTCATACCACCTTTGACCGAATGGCACATATATCCTCATTCGATGACCTTTAGCAACAGCTTCTTCTCTCAGTTTCTCCTGTACTCCCAGCAGCATTTGAAATTCATATTCATCTTTTTTCAGATCCATTTCCTTTACCATTTTTACCGACTCCTTTATTAAATACTCATCATGAGTAGCAATCCCGACGTATGATTTTTTTTCGAGCGCGATCCTGAGTATCTTTAAAAAATTCCTTCTGATTTCATCTCCTTCTTTAAAAGCAATTTCAGGCGGTTCGATGTAAATTCCCTTACAAATCCTGAAATTAGCTCCTAAATCCGTTAGTCTTAAAATATCTTTCTCACTTCTTCTGAGATAAGCCTGGATAACAATTCCGACATTATTAAATTTTTTTTGGGATTCTTCAAAAATATTTATAGTTGAATCGGTTACGGAAGAATCTTCCATATCAATTCTCACAAAACAGTTTATGCTTTTTGCTTTTTCAAGAATTTCATAAACTAAACTTTTACAAAGATCATAATCAATGTTAAGTCCGAGCATTGTAAGCTTAATTGAAAGATTGCAGTCAAGGTTATTCTTGTGTATGGCATTAAGTACATCAATGTTTTCATCTTTCGACTTTATAGCTTCATTTTTATCAGATATGGACTCACCAAGTACGTCAACTGTTGCAAGGAGTTTTTTTTCATTCAGACCTTGAACAGATTTCACGGCGTCAGAAAGTTTGTCCCCGGCTATGTATTTATTGGCAAATACTTTTACAATTCCTTTAGGTAATACCTGAATTGAAGGGACTAAAACTTTGTTTAAAATATTCATTGTTTATAAAATCTCTGATTTGAAGTATTAAACTAAAATTAGATCAAAACTCTTTTTTTTTAAAAAATCGGTTACATATTTTAACTTATCATCATTGTAAATCTTATAAATCTTATAAATCTTATAAATCTTATAAATCTTATAAATCTTATAAATCTTATAAATCTTATAAATCTTATAAATC
>CAYNTN010000353.1:0-2014 GCA_964399995.1 uncultured Ignavibacteriaceae bacterium | reverse complement strand
CAATTAGGAAGCCAAAATTCTCAATTATCGACTTTCAATTTTCGATTAATTTTTATGGCAAAGATAAGCAAGATCGTAAAGAATAATGACCGCCGGGACATGGTAAAGCTCTATGCAGAGCGCCGTGCCGCCGCAAAGGCAATCATCAATAATCCAAAATCGACGGTCGAAGAGGTCGATGCGGCCATTGTGAAATTGCAGAAAATGCCGCGTGACGCGAGTGCGTCCAGAGTGCGCAACCGCTGTTCGCAGACCGGCCGCTCGCGTGGATATTTGAGAAAGTTTGGCGTATCGCGTATCGCGTTACGTGAGCTCGCACTGGCCGGACAGATACCGGGAGTTGTTAAGTCGAGTTGGTAGATATTAGTTAATAGTCAATGGTGAACAGTTAATAGTTCCGGAGGCAATGCTGAGAGCAATTAACCTAAAACCGTTGGCAAAGTTTACGGAGTAAAAAGAGTAATGACAGATCCAATAGCCGATATGCTGACGCGGATACGAAACGCGATCGCTGCAAAGCACACACGTGTTGATATTCCCGGCTCGAAGCTGAAAATGGAAGTTGCGCGCATCCTCAAGGAAGAAGGCTATATCAATAGCTTTTCGACCAAGGGCGAAGGGCCGAAATACGTTATTCGGGTATTTCTTCGCTACGATGCGAAAGGACAATCGTCGATCACGCATCTTTCGCGTGTCTCGACACCTGGGCGCCGCGTTTATGTCGGCTCGAGCGATATCCCGCGTGTGTTGGGTGGTTATGGCGTGAATATCGTTTCGACGTCAAAAGGTTTGATGAGCGGCAAACGTGCCCGTGCCGAACATGTCGGCGGCGAGATATTGGCCGAAATTTATTAACAGTGACAAGTGACAAGTTACAGGTGACAAGTAGTTCTTCACCTGTTACCAGTCACTTGTAACCTGTCACCAAAAGATTATGTCTAGAGTAGGAAAAAAACCGATTTCGATACCGGCCGGTGTTACGGTGACGATCAATGATCAGCAACTCGAGGTCAAAGGCCCTAAAGGTACGCTGACTACCCCGATACCGGGCGGAGTTACGTTCAAACAAGAGGACGGTACGCTGACCGCAGAGAGGGCGAGCGATGAGGTCGCCGCGTTTCACGGGCTGGCACGAGCACTCGCCAATAACGCCGTTGTTGGCGTGACCGAAGGCTTTACGCGTGAGATGGATATTGTTGGCGTCGGTTACAAGGCTGATGTACAGGGATCGAAGATAAACTTTGCGCTTGGCTATTCACATCCGGTCGTTTACGAGCTTCCGAAGGGAATCGAGGCGAAAGCAGAGCGTGTCGGTTCGAAAACGTCGATCACGCAGTATCAGACGACCCTGACCCTGAGCGGCATCGACAAACAGCTGCTGGGCCAGGTCGCGGCGGAACTTAACCGCCTGCGTAAACCCGATGCATACAAGGGCAAAGGCGTCCGATATGCTGACAAGTTGTATAGGTTGAAACCGGGCAAGACCGGTAAATAATGGATGATCGATAGTTGAAAGTGGATAGTTCCGGGAATTGTCCACTGTCAATTAACGACCTTCTACTGGTAAAGATTATGGCACAGAAAAGTAGATCAATTATTCGTAATGGCGTTCATAGCCGCATTCGAAAGAAAGTGAGCGGTACGGCGGAACGGCCGCGGTTGGCGGTGTTTCGCAGCCTGAACCACATTTACGCTCAGGTGATCGACGACCAGACCGGCACCACGCTTGCGACGGCATCGACCACGGAGAAGGCCCTGGCAGGGAAGAGCGGCGGCAATATCGAAGCTGCGGTCACTGTTGGAAAGGCGATAGCCGAACGTGCGCAGAAGGCGGGGATCTCGACCGTGGTCTATGACCGCGGCGGATATGTCTATCACGGCCGCGTCAAAGCTCTGATCGATGCTACGCGCGAAGGCGGACTGAACAAGCACGAAGCGGCGGCCGAAAAGGAAAGCAAACAGGAAAGCAATGATTAACACAAAACAGAAAGTATCTGCGGGCAACCTGATCCTC
>CAYNTN010000352.1:0-2043 GCA_964399995.1 uncultured Ignavibacteriaceae bacterium | reverse complement strand
GCGCTTGCTATTGTCTTTGCTCCCGTTGCCAATGCTTCTTCAGTTCTCTCTATATTAACTCTCTTTCCCTCATGCTCTTCCATAAACATCCTTCCGCCTCCGGCTCCGCAGCAAAGTCCTTTGTCTTTTGATCTGACCATCTCAATCAGATCAACACCGGTACTTTCCAGTGATTCTCTCGGTAAATTGTAAATATGATTGTATCTTCCAAGATAACATGAATCGTGAAATGTTACTTTTTCTTTAATCTCTTTCTTTGGATTTAATTTTTTTTCTTTTAATAAATTATCTATATATTCTGTATGGTGAGTCACATCAAGTTCGATCCCGAATTTACCGTATTCATTCTTCAGCGTGTTCATGCAGTGTGGGCATGCAGTCACAACTTTCTTTACCTTATATTTCTTCAATGTCTCTACATTCTGCTGAATAAAAGTCTGAGCCAAAAATTCATTTCCAAGTCGTCTTGCCGGATCTCCCGTGCATTTCTCTTCACTTCCTAAAACTCCGTATTTCACACCTGCTTTATTTAAAAGTTGTGCAAAGGATTTTGTAACGTTCCGGTAACGTTTATCAAAAGCTCCCGCGCATCCCGACCAAAAAACTACATCAAGATTTTCTGCTGAACCAATATTAGATACCTTTTGTAAATTATTTTGTGAACCTTCTTTTGTAAGTTCATCGCTGAGCTCATCTATCCAGTCGTTTCTTTGTTCAGCGCCAAAAGCCCAGGGAGATTCATTGTTCTCGAGATTTCTGAAAACCGTATTCAGCTCAGGCGGGAATTCTGATTCCATCATTACAAGATCTCTTCTCATATCAACTATAGGAGTAATATGGTCTATCATTACCGGACATTCCTGCACACACGCCATGCAAGTAGTGCATGCCCAAAGTTCTTGAGGAGTGATGTAATCATGCACTAAATTTTTATTCAGTTCGGGTGAATCTTCAGCTTTCTTAACCATCAGAGGACCTGCTTCCATTGTACGCTTTCTTATCTTTGTGACAATCAGTTTCGGATTCAGAAGTTTTCCCGTGAGATTTGCGGGACAGACTGATGTGCATCTTCCGCATTCGGTGCATGTGTATCCGTCGAGAATGTTTTTCCATGTCAAATCAGTAAAATCTTTCGCTCCGTACTGAGTAATGGATTCATCCTCAAAATTTATCGGCTTCAGCATTATCCCGGTATAGGGAATTTCATAATTTGAAAAGAAAGTATTCGGAACCGACGAAAGTACATGAAAATGTTTTGAGTAGGGGAGATAATTCAGAAAAGCCAGAACAATTATTATATGAGCCCAGAAGAAAATTTCATACCATGTGTGTGATCCGTTTGAAAAGGATCCGGCTATAAATTCAGATACAGGTCTGTATCCCTGAGATTCACCGATAAGAATTTTCTCAACGCTCATTCCGAACATTGTCACCATTACCAAACCAATCATGACCAGTATAAAGGTAGCGTCCAATCTTGCCGCGCTGTCAACCTGTAATCTCTTTGGTGTTCCTACATATCTTCTTATTAAAGAAAATACCACTACAATAAACACCAATGCTCCGAAGAAATCCTGTAAGAAAGTTAATACTGAATACACCGGTCCGAGAAAAGCGAATGAAAAATCCGGAAAGAAACCCTCTATTATCGATTCTAAAACAACAAAAAGCAATACGACAAATCCCCAGTATATGCACAAATGGAGAAATCCCGCCAGCTTGCTTCTTAAAAGCTTTGTCTGAAGAAATGCAATCTCAAATGTGTTTTTTAATCTCTTTGAAATGTCATTGAACCTGCTCTCCGGTTTGGCAAGTTTGAGGTAAGAAAGAAAATTTTTAACTGAATAGATAAAAAATCCAATCGCAGCGAAAAATATTACTGCAAATATTATTGGTCTTAGCATTAAAATGGTTTCATTCTTGAATGGTTGTAAATTACTTAAATAGATTTTAAGATTAAAGTTAATAGAGTGTTTTGAGTGTATGGACTATGTACACGACAAAAAATTTTTTAACCACAAAGGACGCAAAGTAGGCACAAAG
>CAYNTN010000351.1:0-2067 GCA_964399995.1 uncultured Ignavibacteriaceae bacterium | reverse complement strand
TTAGTAATTAGTAATTAGTAATTAGTAATTAGTAATTAGTAATTAGTAATTAGTACAGCACTCTAAACTTGATTGTATGCGGTATTTTCTTCAGGTCATGCATTACTTGCGGGTTATATTTTTTACTGATATCAGTAATTACATACCCGACAAGTTCATTTGTTTTCAGATACTGACCAATGATATTAATATTATGGTCCGCCAGGACATTATTAATTTGCGCAAGTATTCCCGGAACATTCTCATGAATATGAATAAGTCTGTGTGCATTCTGAAATTGCGGAAGCTGAATCTCGGGAAAATTAACACTGTAAAATGTATTACCGCTGTTTATGAAATCGATGATCTTTGCCGGTACAAAGTTACCGATATTTTTCTGGGCTTCTTCCGTACTGCCTCCTATATGCGGCGTCAGAATTACATTAGGCATGTTCTGCAGCCCTGAAATGAATCTGTCATCATTGCCTGAAGGCTCTTCAGGATAGACATCAATTGATGCACCGCGGATTTTTCCGTTTGAAATATTATTAACTAAAGAATCTATATCAACTACATGGCCTCTGCTCAGGTTCAGGAAAATTACACCGTTCTTCATTTGCCTGAATTCTTTATCGCCGATGTAATTAGTGTTTCGCGAGTTCCCGTCAATATGCAGAGTAATAACATCCGACTTTTTTAGCAGCTCTGAAAGGGTTGTGCATTTTTTTGCATTTCCTAAAGCAAGTTTGTCCAGTACATCATAATAGTATACTTCCATTCCCAGATCTTCAGCAAGCACTGAAAGCTGCGAGCCGATCTTGCCGTAACCGATGATACCGATTTTTTTCCCGCGGATTTCATAACTTCCTTTAGCGGATTTGTCCCAAACTCCCCTGTGCAGGGAATTGCTCTTGTCAAAAATATTTCTCATTAAAATAATTATCTCGGCTAAAGCCAGCTCGACAACACTTCTGGTATTGCTGAAAGGAGCATTGAAAACAGCTATTCCTTTTCTGAGGCATTCATCTAAATCAATCTGGTTTGTACCGATACAA
Organism: uncultured Ignavibacteriaceae bacterium; assembly: GCA_964399995.1. Taxonomy (GTDB): domain Bacteria; phylum Bacteroidota; class Ignavibacteria; order Tepidaquicellales; family Tepidaquicellaceae; genus JAGPCH01. Next base: position 1,033 of record CAYNTN010000351.1, on the reverse strand, counting down.
AAAGCCCCGATTGAAATTAACCGGTTAGCGTGTTTCAATACTTCGGCACTCACATGAGTCTTGGAACGGATTCCCAGAATTGATACATCTTTGATTTTTTCGGTAAGAACTTTTTCGTTCAGACTTTTTGAAATTGTTTCTACCTGATAACCTTCAGTTTTAAAAATATTAAAGGCATCAATGTGAACATTTTCGAGTAATAAAACCTTTATTCTGTTTTTCGGATATGAAATTGACATTGGCAATTTATTTAAATATAAAAATTCATCAAAGCTCGGTGTTACATGGTCGGCTTTTGACGCAACAATTTCTCTTTCTATGTTTTCGGTAAAAGCATAAAACTTATGTGCAATCCCTGCTTCTTTAAGTTCATAATCGGTGTATCCGTCTCCAATGACATAGAGATCTCCCATGAGATTTAAGCTTTTTAATTGCTTTATTTTCCCCCCGTCCTGACTCAGCAGGTTATTATTGTCAAAACCGGTAATATTGCCTTTCTTATCGAACTCAAGAGTATTTGCAAAAACATTTTTCTCCGGAATGTGGAATTTTCTTACCACAGGAGAAATAATCTCTTTAAATCCCCCCGATACAATATAAATATCGTTTCCGTATCTTTTAAAAAAAGATTTATTTCTGATTACTGAACGGGAAATTTTTTTACTGAGTTTTTTAACCAAAGAATCAAGATGTGACCTGTTTGCCTGAAGCAATTCAACTCTTGTTCTCAAAGATTCGGCGAAAGACAAAGAACCTTCCATTGTCCTTTTTGTTATTTCCTCAAACTTCCGGATAAGATTTTTTCTTTGAGGATTTTTTCTGAGAGTAATCTTGCACAGTTCATCAAGAGCTTCCAGACTTATAAAAGTACTGTCGAAGTCAATAATGAAGTTTATTTTATCTTTGCTTTTTGTCAAAGTTATTTGAAAGAAGGGATTCTATTCAATAAGGAATTTTGCTTACGAATTACTCTTATCTGTTACGAATTACTCAGTTACAACTTAACTTCTGCGCAAAATGGTAAGAATATTAT
>CAYNTN010000350.1:0-2071 GCA_964399995.1 uncultured Ignavibacteriaceae bacterium | reverse complement strand
AGAAAGTATTGCACAACCCCCCTATTTAATTCCATATGGTGATGCCCAATTACCCTACATAAGTCCCTCTGGTAAAGGGCTTGTAGTTTCAATTGCCAGAAGAAAGGAGGGGGTTCACTTCTAAACAGCTGAAAGAATTTTGTGTTTCGATTTGTCTCCTCTGTATCTGATATAAGGACGGCGGAAGTCAGTTCTTAAGTCACATAAATTTGAGAACTTAGGTGAATACAAGCGGGCAGGCTTTGTGGACCCGACATGCGTATTAGGTAACCGTTCTATGACCATTTCCCAGCCGACTCAGACTCAATCCAGCCAAGCGTAGTGCGAAGCGAGCACCATCTCTAATGAACGACAGCTTTCCGGCGTGGAGCTTGCCTTAGCGACTGTCGCAAAGTGGCCGGTGAGCGACCATCGGCATCCGACCCAAAGCCGAAGTTCACAACTGACTGCTATCAGAGCGGGCCTACGTCAATCCGAATTAGAACCCGTAATGCATGGTCCCGCAAACGCAACTCATTGAATAAGCGTCGCTTATAGGGTATTGTCCACGATCATTGCTGGTGTTACGTGGATAGAACATGGCAGATCCGGTTATTATAAGGATCCGCCTAAAAACTTAACCTTATGTTCGAGCATACGCTTTTCGACAGATACTCGTTACAGAATGTTCCCTGTGACCGCGATCTTTACCTTATGGATGAGAAGTGGTTAAAAGAGTATGAAGCGTCAATGTTGCGCGTGTTTAACGGTAATTCTTTCGAGGATCCAGTCGGCTATATCAGCTATGCGGCAGTGCGGCACGCGGACGAATACGGATTAGATTTGTCCTGGTATCCAAATGTCCATGGTGACCGGTTCCACGAAGTGCGCCTATGGCTTCCTCAGTCTCAATTCATTACCTGTGTGGGTTGTGAGCAATATGACGAGAAGCCGCACGTATTCGTCAAAAGTGGCTGGTTCGACGACCTGTACAGTAGACCGTTTTCCACATTTGCGCTCGTTGATGCCATTGGCGTTAAAGATGCTTTGCGACAAGAGCGTTTCGACAAAGAGGCTTTAGCTGACCTGCGCGCCGAAATTGACCGAATCGCCAGACAGCATTTAGACGTTTTCTTTCTATCATTTGCCGATAGTTTGATATTGAAAAATAATTGGACCGTTGGTGCTTTCGACAACGACGTGATCTATACGTACGAACCGGAGAGAGTGCTTCGGGTAATCCCAGAAATAGCCGGTACATATAAGTCAGTTTTAGGGATGAATATATATGCAATAGCTACACAAGGAGCTAACGAATACTACGATAAAACACTTCAACATATATCGACCGAAAGAAACCACGTTTGCATGAATAGTATAGGCTTACCCTTCGCCCAGATATTCGCGATTGATAAAGCTGTCAAGAATGCGATATCGAATGGTCTCCACAAACCGTCAGAACTATATTTGGATTCTCGATTATTTCACTCGTTGCGGTTTGAATATGGGTTTAAGAAGGCAGACCATCCAATCTTTCCTTACTCGTCGCCCATGTCCGAGGTAGATAACTACTACTTCACGACTGACCTGGCCACTGTTCTGGGGAATATTAGGTCACGTGTCGGTAGACGTCGAACACAATGATGCCCAACAAGCGCGTGGAGCCTGACTCTCTACATCGATGCTTCGTACCACTTCCGCCCGCTGCTCACGCTCAGCATTAGTGCTACGGGGCAGAGGATCGCTTTATGACAGTTTCATCTCAGAACACAACTTCCGCACTTGGCCGACTGCCGTCGCATACACGGTAGGTTGCGGACCAGGCGGGGCATTAGCCTCATACCGAGGACCCTGTATTGTAAAGCGGTGCCTCATCATCACGGCTGATCCCCGCATCGCCTGCTGTTAAATCATAATTCGCTCGACTTCATCGAGTGACACTTGATCCGTGCGCCGATCGTACAGACCCGTCGTCCGGGAGCTCTCATGATTCGCCATCTGCTGCGCGACTTCAAGCTTCCCGCCGTTCTTGAGATATTCCGTAATCCCTGTGGCGCGAAAGGAGTGATTGCCGATCTTAGTCCGAATGCCC
>CAYNTN010000349.1:0-2088 GCA_964399995.1 uncultured Ignavibacteriaceae bacterium | reverse complement strand
GTATCTGATGCGTCTCTAACGCAAACCGCCGTCCGCGCGTTTACTCCTGCTTACGCATCGCCCGAATAGATCACCGGCAAGACCATCACAACCGCAATCGATATATATTCGCTCGGCGTCGTCTTTTATGAATTGCTCACGGGGAAAAAGCCGCTCGACCTGGAAAACAAGAGTTTTGACGAGGTTTTGCAGACGATCAATACCAGCCAACCGGTCCCGCCGAGCTTGATTCCGGACCATCACGCAAACGGTCACGAACACAAGGTCCTAAGAGGTGACCTCGACAATATTGCGCTGATGGCGCTCCGAAAAGAGCCCGATCGCCGATACCGTTCGGTCGAAGATCTCGCCACGGACATCGAGCGTCACCTCGAGGGCCGCCCGATCAACGCGCGCCCGAATACGATCAGTTATCGCGCGGGCAAATTCCTCAAACGACATAAGATCGGCGTGGCGGCCGCGGCGCTTGTCGCGATATCGGTCATCACAGGGATCGTATTTACGCTCTGGCAAGCGAATGTCGCACGTCGTGAGCGTGATCGTGCTGAGAAAAGGTTTCAGGATGTTCGCCAGCTTTCCAATTCACTGTTATTCGAGATTGCCCCGAAGATAGAACGCCTGCAAGGTTCCACCGAGGCTCGTGAACTACTCGTTATGCGGGCTCTCGTTTATCTCGACAGCCTCGCCGGCGAGACACAAACGGACGCTGGCCTGCAGAGCGAGCTTGCTGACGCGTATCAAAAGATCGGTGATCTGCAGGGCAACCCGCGGAAACCGAATCTGAGCGATTTTGCCGGCGCGATAGAGAGCTATCTCAAATCGCGATCGATCCTCGAAAAGCTGCCTAATACCTCGGAAAACCGCAAACGGCTTGCCGAGAGTTATCGCGAACTCGCAATGATCCGGTTTGCCCAGAATGAAATAAAAGAGTCTATATCCGATTCCGAACGATCGCTCGAACTTTTCGCGGCGTTGATACTCGAGGAACCGGATTCAGCCGTCCTCGCCAAGGCTCACACGGCTACTCAGCTTGACTACGGACACACACATTCGATCAATAACCAGTACGCGATCGCAATTCCGATCTACCGCGAAGCCGTTGCAAAGATCGGCCAAATGGACCGCTCAGATCCAGAAGTGCTGCGTTTATTGGCGCTCGGCACATCGTATTTGAGCAACGCATTGTCGTGGGACGGGCAGCAGACCGAGGCGGAAGCCGAAAACGACAAGGCGGTCCAACTCGCCCGCGAACTTGAAAGCAAATACCCGACCGATCCGGACGTTCAGAAGACGGTATACTCCGTTTACACCCTGGCGAGTAGTAATTTTGAGAACATCAAGAATGACATTTCATTGGAATTCGCCGAAAAAGCGCTAAGTGTTGCACGGCGATCCTCCGAGGCCGATCCCGTCGATACGCAGGCAAAGCAGAACCTGGCCAAGGCTCTGTCGCGATACGGGATCATACTTGTCTTGCTCAAGCGAAACGACGAAGGGTTTGAGAGCCTTAAAGCGGCTGAAGCCGCGACGCGAGAGCTGATCGCCCGTGAACCGCGAAACAAGGTCTATCAGGATGACCTCGGGACACTCTACACCCGATTTGGCGACGCTGAAAAGATGCGTTCAAATCTGATCGGTGCCCTCGAAAACTATAAGAGATCGGCCGATGTATTCAAATCGCTCGCCGAAACCGATGAAAAGAACACCGTCGCCCAACGCGATTGGGCCCAGGCAGTAAAAAGCGTCGGCGTCACCGAGATCAAACTTGGCCAAAAGCCTGAGGCCCGGGCCAGCCTCACGCTCGCTATTCAGATCGTCGATCGACTGAAACAGCAAAATGCCCTTGGTAAATGGGACGAGAAGATATTCAACGAAATGCACCCGTTGCTCGCCAAACTGAACGAATGACCGACCACTGACGACAGCAAAGGCGGCCGTTCAGCCGCCTTCGATTTGAGTGGATCGATCGAGACAATTGAGAATCTACCGAAGCCGCACCTCTGTTTACATCGACTATTTACTTAGCGTACGAACGCACTCGGCACGGGCACGTCGCCCGTCTGTCCGAATTGCTGTATCAGCGTCCCT
>CAYNTN010000348.1:0-2088 GCA_964399995.1 uncultured Ignavibacteriaceae bacterium | reverse complement strand
ACAAGGAACGAGGTATAAGGTACAAGGTCGAGATTCCTGGCATCTGCAATTTTTTAATTTTTCAGTCTTCTGCCTGTGTTTTTTTGTGGCTACGAAGAATGAACTTGTATACCTCCTTCGAAAATGCTACGGAGGGCAAGCTTGTACCTTGTGCCTTGTACCTTGTGCCTTTTGCTTTATACCTTGTACCTTGTGCCTTCATGAAAATCACTTCTGCCGGTTATATAAAGAGCAGCGCCACCTACAAGCAATGCCCTCCCCCGGATGCGCCGGAGTATGCATTTATAGGGCGCAGCAACGTGGGGAAATCTTCATTGATCAACATGCTGACCGGGCAGCGGCAACTGGCGAAGATATCCGCCACGCCGGGAAAGACGCAGTTGATCAATCACTTTGAAGTGGTGTCGGACCGGAAGAAATGGTACCTGGTGGATCTTCCGGGATATGGATACGCCAATATTTCGCAAAAGGCGAGGAACAACTGGGAGAACATGATCGAATCCTACATTCGCAAGCGTGAAAATCTAGTTTGTTTATTTGTATTGATCGACAGCCGGCACAGCCCGCAGCCGATAGATCTCGGGTTTCTGGCCAAACTGGGAGAGTGGGAAGTGCCGTTTGTGCTGGTCTTCACCAAGGCCGACAAGAACAAGCCCGGGGCGACAAAGCGCAATGTGACATTCTTTCTGGAGGCCCTTGCGGATCAATGGGAGGAAGTTCCCCCATACTTTATAAGCTCTGCTGTGGAAAAAACGGGGCGAGAGGAGATTCTCCGCTTTATTAAAGGGTTAAATGCCGGTTTTACAAAGCTTTGAGCGGGGATAAATACTACATTTGTGGTATTTTTTTCTGACTTATTTCACTTAATTTGCAGTCATTTACAAGCCATTTATGAAAGCAATCTTATCCGAAAGAAATATAGTGGTGGTCTTGTTTGTCATGGTACTCATTACTTTCTCCTTTGCCCAGGAAGACAGCAAGAAAAAAATGACAAAAATGTATTCCGGTGTGGTCTCCGAACCCAGTCCCCGGTTTTTGGGTCAGCTTCAAAACCCTTCTAGGGACAAAGACATTTTACCGGCCCCCTAATCCCCCTGCCTGCGCATGCGCTTCGGCAGGCAAGCCCGCAAGGAGGTTCTGAGTCGTTTCAACTTTTAAAATTCACTGCAGGTCACACGAAAGGTTTACGCAATCGTAAAGTCTGATTATCCAGGAAAAATCAGAAACTGGTTTTGATTTATTCTTTGGTGCTTTTTTGGTTCTTGGAGCTTTTTTGATTTTGGATCTTCGGTTCTTGGTGCATTGGTTCCCGCCTGCGCTAAAGCTACGGCGGGCAGGTTTGGGGCTTTGTCTTCCAATCTACCTCACCTCAAACCCCTCTCTATGTGGAGAGGGGCCAGGCCGCTAAACATTTGGAATCTCCTACCGGTGACACGAAAGGTTTACGCAATCGTAAAGTCTGATTATCCAGGAAAAATCAGAAACTGGTTTTGATTTATTCTTTGGTGCTTATTTGGTTCTTGGAGCTTGGATCTTGGAATTTTTTAAGAAGTTCCCTTCAAGCTTCCCCGACCTAATTAACCACCTTATTCGCGCAGCAACTGCTGGCAAAAGCCTCCGGCTTGGCTTTGAATGCAAATCCCATCCCCAAAATATACCCCATGGCTTCCTTCAGCGCGTCGTTGCTCTTGAAATGCGGGTTGGTGTTGATATCGGCATGCACTTCCATGTCCACATCGTAAACGGTGAAGAGGTTGCAGAGCTCATAGGCGATTTCGATGCTTTTGGCCACTTCCATGAGCATCCGCTCCTTGATGGTGAACTGCTGGCGGGTTTTTTCATTATGGATAAACATGAAACCACCGTGACCTTCCCGGAGGAAAACGATCACGGTGGCGAATTCTGTTTCCTGGCCTTTTACCTGTGAGTCGGTTCCGATGCAGACCTTCAGCCGGTAACCGTTGGCGGTTTCCCGGCGGATCGCATTTTCTACTGCTTCAATGATCGGCTGATCGATCGTATCGCCGTTGAATTTTCTCCATCTCATATGAAAAGAGGTTTTCCTAAGTTACAGGAAAACCTCTTAAC
>CAYNTN010000347.1:0-2105 GCA_964399995.1 uncultured Ignavibacteriaceae bacterium | reverse complement strand
AATCGGCGAGGCGTTCCCGAATTTGTGAGGGGGGCTTTCGGCCTGCGTGGGCCGATCAAGCGCCAATCTGCGCCGGCGCATGGCGCTCACGAATCGCCCCGAGCCGCGCCAGGGCCGCGAGGTCGAGTTGAGGCCGCGCCGGCTCCAGCACCATCGCTCCCTGGTCGAGGCGCGGCGGCGACTTCAGGAGCCGGGCGGGGGTCTTGAGGAAGCCGTTCATCTCGCCGGCCGGCAGCTCGATGTGGCGCGCGACGCTCGCCTCGGCCCAGCAGGCGATGTCCGTGGCGACGCCGTTGCCGAGCACCGGGACGAGGCCGTGGCCGCGAATGCGCCGCAGCCCCGCGAGCAGCGGCTCGGCGCCGCCCATCTTGGCGATCTTGAGCTTGACGAAGCCGCAGCCCTTCATCGCCGCCGCGCGGTCGATCTCGGCGAGGCCGTAGATCGATTCGTCCATCATCACCGGCACCGGCGAGATCGCCGCCACCGCCGCGTTGGCGTCCCAGTCATCGGCGGCGCAGGGCTGTTCGAGCAATTCAATCGAGTCGGGATCGAGCGCCGCGGCGAAGCGTAAGCCATCGGCCCGCGTGTAGCCTTGATTGGCGTCGATGCGCAGCTTGACGCGTCCGGCGCAGACCCGCTGGATCAAGGCGAGGCGGCGCCGATCGGAGTCGACCTCCCAGCCGACCTTGACCTTCAAGGTCCCGTAGCCCTCGGCGATGCGCGCCTCGATCTCGCCGGGGATGCGGTCGAGCGCCTTGTCGTTGACCGGCGCCAGGATCGGCACGCGTTGCGGCGCGGCCGGCGGCGCCAGCAGCGGCCCGCCCTCGGCCATCTCGATCGCCATCTGCAGGGCGCTGACCGCGTGCGGGTCGGAATGGCGATGCGGGTCGAAGCCGGCGCGCGCCGCCGCGGGAGTCGCGCCGAGAATTCGCTCGGCCTGGGCGCGGCAGAAGGCCCAGGCGCCGTCCGGCGTCTCGAAGGCATAGCCGGGAATGACCGTGGTCTCGCCGACGCCCTCGCGGCCGTCATCAAGTCGCAGATGAACGACGATCGCATCGAGGGCGTCGATGACGGCGATGGCGGTGTTGTAGGGCGTCGCCAAGGGCACGCGCACGCGCCACAGCAGCACCTCGGCGATCGTCATGCCGGCAACGCCCGTTATCGCGCCGGGCGAAAGAACGGCGTGTCGCCCTTGACCTGGGTACGATGCATCAGGCGACGCGTGGACGGATCGAAGGCGTCGCGGCGATGCATAGCGCAGCGATTGTCCCAGATCAGCAGGTCGCCCTGGCGCCAGCTCTGCGTCCAGGTGAATTCCGGCCGCGTGGCGCTGGCCCAGATCGCATCGAGCAGGCGCTCGCTCTCCGGCACCGGCAGGCCGGCGATGTAGCCGTTCTGGCGGCGGCCGAGGAACAGCGCCGGTCGCCCGGTCACCGGATGCGTCCGCGCCATGGGGTGCCGCGCGCCTGCGGCCTGGCTGACATCGCTCACCTCGCGCGCGCCCTTGCGCAGCGCGCCGGTGCTGGTATAGGTCGCGTCATGCGTGGCGCGGCGCGTGTCGGCGATCGCGCGCAGCGCCGGCGACAGCGCCTGATAGGCGAGATACATGTTGCAGAAGCTGGTGTCGCCGCCCGACGGCGGCACTTCGAGCGCGTAGAGCAGGCTCGCCGAGGGCGGCTCGGGATTGTACGACATGTCGGTGTGCCAATCCGCCTCATAGGCGCCGAGCGAGCCGATCGCCACGCCGTCGACGACGACATTGGAGATGACGGCGATCTCGGGATGGGTCGGAACATAGCCCTTGCTGGCGAGCGCGGCTTCGTTGGGCGGCGACTGATCGAGCTCGCCGAAATTGCGGCTGAACGCCACCAGCCGGTCCTCCGACAGACTCTGGCCGCGAAAACGCAGCACCAGGTGATCGGCCCAGGCCTGCTTGATCGCGGCCATGGCGGCGCCGTCGATCGGCGCGGCGAGATCGACGCCGCGAATCTCGGCGCCTAGCGCTGGCGACAGCGGGACGACGTCGATCGTCATGACTTCCTCCGCATCAATAGGTGGCGCGGCCGCCGGAGAGATCGAACACGGCTGCGGTCGAATAGGTGACC
>CAYNTN010000346.1:0-2112 GCA_964399995.1 uncultured Ignavibacteriaceae bacterium | reverse complement strand
TCTGCAACGTCGCCTCAGGCTGGGAGAAGGGCGTCGTTGAGAAGAACGTCCAGGACAGCCGCCGGCGCATCTGGCAGGACGCGAGTCGGCGCCGCTTCGGCAGCATCGCCGAACTCAACGTCTGGCTCGACGAGCGCTGCCGCGCGTTGTGGTCGGAACTGAGGTATCCGGACGCACAGGCGCTGACGATCGCCGACGCCCTGGCGATCGAGCGCGATGCGCTCATGCCGATGGTGCCGACGTTCGACGGTTACGTCGAGACGGTGGTGTCGGTATCGAGCACGAGCCTGATCAGTGTCGAGCGCAACAAGTACTCAGTGCCGTGCGAGTACGCGGGCAAGAAGCTCAGTGTGCGGCTGTATCCGCAGCACATCGAAGCGCGGGATGAGGAGGCGATCGTTGCCGTCCACGATCGCAGCTTCGAGCGCGCTGAGGTGCGCTACGACTGGCAGCACTACATCGGGCTGGTGGAGAAGAAGCCCGGGGCACTGAGGAACGGCGCGCCGTTCGAGGGGCTACCGGCGCCGCTACAGCGCCTGCGAGGGTCGTTGATGCGTCGCACGGGCGGTGATCGTCTGGTCGCCGAGGTACTGGCCTGTGTACCGCGCCACGGCCTCGAAGCGGTGCTGGTGGCCGCAGAGCTGATCGTCGAGTCGGGCAACACCAGCGCCGAGCATGTGAAGAACGTGATCTCGCGCTTGAAGGAACCCGGGGCGCCAAAGACGGTGACGACGGCGTTGCGGGTCGAGGAAGAACCGATCGCCGATGCGGGGCGCTACGATCGTCTGCGTAAGGAGGCCGATCATGCGTGATCTCGTCAGCGAACTGCGCTCACTTCGCCTGCATGGGATGGCGGCTCGGCTCGAAGAGTTGCTCGCTCAAAGCGGCGTTGGTATCGAGCAATCTCAATGGCTGATCGCTACGCTGCTGGAGGCCGAGGTCACCGACCGGCATGTGCGCTCGATCCGCTACCAGATGGGAGTGGCGAAGTTCCCCGTGCATCGGGATCTGGCTGGATTCGACTTCACGGACTCGAAGGTCGACAAGACAATCGTCGATCAGTTGGCCCGATGCGAGTTCACCGACTCGGCCACCAACGTGGTGTTCATCGGCGGCACGGGCACCGGCAAGACGCACTTGGCCACCGCCCTGGGCGTCAAGGCCGTAACCCAGCACGGTAAGCGGGTGCGCTTCTTCTCTACCGTGGAGCTGGTCAACACGCTGGAGCAGGAGAAGGCCACCGGCAAGCAGGGGCGGCTCGCCTACAGCCTGATGCATACCGACCTGGTGATCCTCGATGAGCTGGGCTACTTGCCGTTCAGCCAGGCCGGTGGGGCGTTGCTCTTCCACCTGTTCTCGAAGCTCTACGAGCGCACCAGCGTGGTCATCACCACGAACCTCACGTTCTCGGAGTGGCCTGCGGTGTTCGGGGATCCGAAGCTCACCACGGCGCTCCTTGATCGGCTGACGCACCACTGCCATATCGTCGAAACGGGGAACGAGTCGTATCGGTTCCGGCAGAGCAACCAGACGCACCGAGAACGAATCAAAACACGCGAGCGTTCCAAACGTGCGAAGCCGGTAGACACCGGGCCGGCTGACGAGGCAGAGCAGCTGCCCGTCGACGAGATCTAACCCGTAGATCTCCGAGGGGGCCAGCATCCTGCTGGCACCCTCAACCAGAGCCTCCTGTCACGCTCGTGATCTCCAACAGGGGAGGCTCTTCCCAGCCAAATCCGCTACACTTATCCACAGCCGCGCCCGTCTCGGGCGGTTACGTGCCCTGGTCAAAATTCAACGCGCACGCCTGGTCAAAATTCAGCGCGCAGCAACATCATGGTGAAGTCTCCGAAGCCGAGCAGGCGGTTCCTCTTTCGAAGATTGCGGCAGTTCTGTCGAACAAGTATCCGAGCCTTCTTGAAGATGGCTGGAACGGGAAGGGCACCTTCCGCAAGTTCATCGAGTCTTTGGATCTGTCGCCGGTGCAGGTCGACTGGAGCGCGCAGGGCGGCAAGGCGTATGTGACAGAGAAGAAGGATTCCGAGGCAAGCGTTGGGTTGGCTGAGTCCAACCGGGAGTGGGAGAAGTACGCGGAATTGCTGCCGATGGCCA
>CAYNTN010000345.1:0-2149 GCA_964399995.1 uncultured Ignavibacteriaceae bacterium | reverse complement strand
GAACCGGCGACACACGGCTTTTCAGGCCGTTGCTCTACCAACTGAGCTACCTGTCCGGTAGATACTTTATGGTATTCGTAAATCCTTTGTGGGTAAAGCTTTATAAATATTTAATTGCAAATATAAAAGCAAAAATCCCATAAAAAAGGACTTTGATTTTTATCTGAGCAGGTCATCGGGTAGTAAATCGAGTAGTATGCTCAGATTTTTCAAAGTGAAACAATTTTTGAAAGAACCATTGCAATATAGTAAATTAAATTAACTTAATAAATAATGATAATACGGAAAATAATGTTTAAATATGTTTACAAAACATAAAAACCAAAGTCTATTTTGTAATACTTTGTTGATTTATCAGAATGATCATGCAGTTTTTGTAAAAGAAGGATAACCATAATAAATTATGGTGACTGTTAAACTATTATTCATTATGTTCTTCTATGCAGAGATTACCCAAACCGGAAAAGGAGTTAAGAAAAAAGATTGAACGATTGGAAAAGTCAATTGAGAAAGCTTTTAATGATTCAGTCAGAGAAAAGATTTGGGAAAGTATTGAAAAGTTTAAGAAGGAATTAGCTGAGTTGACAAAGGAAAGTTGAAGGTAGCTTTTAAATAGATCAATAGAGAAGTATTTAAGAATTTGAGGTAATGGGAGTATTAGGAATTAAAAAACCTTTAGCGATTAATTCTTTTCCAGCCAAAATAGGATCAAAGAATTCTTCTTTAATCTCCTTCAATGAATTGAGATATTGAAAACAGATTTCTTTATTTGATGTTATTCCAATTGTGGAAAGTATTGTAATTTTATTCCATTCAGAATCAACTTTTTCGATTTGTAAGTTCTGATAATAATTTTTATTATGCACAAAAGAATTTCGCATCTCAACAAGTTTATTCATATCCTTAATGACTTTATGACTGTTATCGAATTGTAATTTCTTACTTGTTAGGATTTTAGGTATACTGTTAAACTTTTTAGACATTGGTAAATAAACAAATCTTTCGGCTACATCTTTGTAGACGTCTTCATGAATTAGCTCATAAAATTTAACAGTTATGCATTGATTAATTGAATACTCTAATGTCGCAGCGCAAAATAAAACAAAAGAAAGAAAGGTGTATTGAGGACAATTTATTTTTTGCATATCTAAACGCATAATTTCTAAAAAATTATAATAATCATCTAACTCAGAATAAAGTCCTTTTTTGGTTTTTCGATCAATAATAAATTTAGGCATGGGTTATTGGTAGATTTTATTTTTTGTTAAATAAATCGAATTTGCAAATTATTATTTCTTATGTATCATTAATAATGTTTTTCATCGCTATAGCAATATAGAGAAAATTATCTTTTCCCACCTTTCAAATTTTTGACTAGCCTTCCTTATCCCCTACCACAAAAGCTTTCAGGGCTTTTTCGAGGACTTTGTTTCTTTCCTTCAGTTTTTCATAATCCTGGCTCAACTTAATGTTTGCCTGCTGAAGTTTTATTACTCTTTGATTTTCGTCCTGGATGGTTTTGTTTCCGGTGATCAGGAAATCCATGCTTACATCAAATACTTTTGAGATCTTGAAAAGCTGCTCGGCCTGCTTCCAGGCGTTTTCGGCTTTTAAGGTCCTGTTTAATGTGCCTGTGGTTATATCTGCCTTCTGCGTTAGTCGGTATTCAGTGAATCCGAAGTCCTTCATCAACTTTAAAATTCTTTCCGATATCTTGTTCAAGTTTTTTGGGTTAAAAGTTTTGGGATAGATTAAAAGTAATATGCATATACTGACTTGACATAGATGTAAATTACTATTAATTTTAGTGTAGGTTAATTTACTGCATACAAACTACATCTATTTAAACTTAATTCAAAGGTTAATTTTTATGTCTGAGAAAAAAATCCGCAAGCTGTTCGTGAACAGATCCCTGCCGGTTGAAGTGGCTGAATTAATAGACGAAATTTATTCCGACAATGAACTCAACAGGGAAAATTTAAGCAAATCCGGTCTTGTAGGGAAGGCTTTACTAGATTACAAGAACAAAAAACTGAGTCTGATCAATGAACAGATTAAAAGTAATCTACTAGATCCCGATGAAATTAAACAGATTGCTTAAATCAATCATTTCACTAATGAAAGATGGAATATTCATTTACGGTAATGT
>CAYNTN010000344.1:0-2170 GCA_964399995.1 uncultured Ignavibacteriaceae bacterium | reverse complement strand
GGTCGTCCGCGACGCCTCGAACAACGTCATAGGCCAGTATTTCTATGATGGCGAGGGAAAACGCGTCAAGAAGGAAACTGACACCGAGACGACCGTCTTCGTCTATTCCGCCGGGAAGCTCGTAGCGGAGTACTCGACGCAGCTTTCGCAGTCGCCGAGCATTGCCTATACGACGACAGATCATCTCGGCACGCCGCGGGTGATCACGGACCAGTTTGGGCAGGTGAAGGCCCGGCGGGACTTTATGCCCTTCGGTGAAGACATTTTCGTCAACATCGGAGCGCGAACGTCTGCTTTGCAATACAACTCAACCACCGACGACATCCGCCAGAAATTCACAGGCTATCAAAAAGACTCCGAAACCCAACTCGACTTCGCCGAAGCCCGCATGTACGAAAACCGCTTCGGCAGATTCACCGCCGTCGATCCACTATTGGCATCCGGCAAATCCGCTAATCCGCAAACCTTCAACCGTTACGTATATGTCGGAAACAACCCGATCGTCGTTACTGATCCGATGGGTCTCGATTGGTATCGAAACGGAAACAAGTTTCAGTGGTCCGCAGATAACAAAGTGTGGGATGACGGAACCGCTATCGACAAGGACTGGAGTCCCGTACAGTTCGACAGTACGGGATACTACGCCTATCCCTGCGAAGGCTGTGACCCCGGTACAAAGGCATACCTGTACCAAATTGGTGGATGGGACAATTGTAAAAGTGCACAAATTTATGACTCGTTGATGGAACATGTCCGTCTCGCAAACAGTTTCAACGATCCGAAGTATTTAGCTGTTAGGAACCCGGAACTGGCGGAACAAGGTGGTGCTGTAATGTGGTCGGGAGCAGCGATACTAAATAAGCCATCTGAGACCTACAACTTTGTTACATGGGGTGCTAACAAATTCGGTGCCAACCTGCCTTACGCCCCAACGCTGGAGCCGGATGAAAATACTCCGGGTGCAGCGAAGGCCTTCTACTACGGTACTAACGGAGCATTCCTGGTACAAGGAGGTGTTTCGGGAATTCGTGGAATAGCCTCGGGCGTTAACACTATTCGAAGTGGCGGGTTGTCGTTTAGCGCCTATAAGGCTACTCAGGGACCGAGCGAAATCCTTGGAACTGTACCCGCGGTGACTCGCAGTGGACGAACAATAAATTATGTTATTCAAACTGAACAGTCGCATATGTTCATATCCCAGGCAACTCAGCGAGCTCATAATCTACCGAACTGGCTTGTGAATAATAGAATAAATGTTTGGAAGCTCAATACCATCCAGCACGCTTTGACTGATCCCCAGCGATTCAAGCTGCTGCCCGTCGGCCTAAAACCGCAAGTTGGGTTTTCGCCGTTTGCTAAGTACAATTTCTTTACTAGGACTTTCAAATGATTAACTTTTGGCGAAACATGTTTCCCCGTCGACCCGAGGCGAAAACACTCGATTTCTTAGTTGCTTGTTTGAAAAAACTTCCTTCTGACATTTACGGCGTGTACGTTAGTCAGCTTGCTGAAGGGATCGTGAGGTACGTGGGTGATTCGGAGTTTGATAATCCTAGTTTCAGGAATTACGTTAGTTTCACGTACAACCCGAAAATATCCGTTAAGTATCAGGACTGGAACGGTCGGTTTTGGCTGGTTAGGGGTATCACTGTTGAAAACCGCAACCAAACCGAAAAAACAAAGGTGTCGATTTTTTTCAGCCATGGTCTGGTGTGCGGGTATACGTTTGAGTCAGGTCGGGATTTCGATCCTGATCCCGGGACAATTGATGTATCAAACACAACGCAAGAGTTTGTTGACTCTCCCGATCCGATTGTCAAGAGTTTGCTATCGTCCCGGGATCAGGAGCTAATAAATTGGTCCGACGTTTATGAGGTAGAAGTCGAAGGTAAGACCTACTTTCACCTTAGAGATATAGGTGATGGCGATTTCATCGGGATTGATGAAAATAGTCGGTTTTATGAAATTCGTCACGATCCTATTGAAGTAATTGGCTTGGACGGAAGTTTAGGCGAAATCTTTAACCGCTACTTGCATTAACTCTGCAATTGCGAGATTCGACAAACGATGCAAACGGGAACGTCGATACCGCAAAGAACACCGGGAATGTTGCTCGACAAACTCTCAGCTTTAATGGCCTGACTCATCCGTTCGTCCAGACCTACAAGTA
>CAYNTN010000343.1:0-2176 GCA_964399995.1 uncultured Ignavibacteriaceae bacterium | reverse complement strand
TGAAAATATATTTCAAAATAATAAAACAGACCCACTGCATTTCATATAGAACCAAAAATTTTCTGTAAATGAAGATGATTGGAGAGAGTATACACCGGTGTTGCAGAAGCTTACAAAAAATAGACAAACTTATCCTTTGAAAATAATTCATCTATTCAGTAAATACTATTTTCAATGGTCTTTAAAAAATGACCGGCTATTTAATTTGAAAACAGTTACCCGGTGAGTTAGCCGAGTTTATTATAGTATTATACTCTTCAGCACTCAGAACATCAGGTTTATAACTTATTCCCTCTTTCTTGAGCTTTTTTACAAATGCTCTCAGGTGATTCTGAGAAGCATTGTCAAGACACTGGTAAAGTTCCCTGATACTTTCATTTGATGCTTCAGAGTAATACTTTCTTAAGTCACTGATATCCTTTTCCTCAAACCTAACAGCAGCTCTTAACGCGTCAGTGAATGAATATCCGCCTATTGTCATAAGTTCGTTATACAAATCAGTCACATCCTTATGTGAAAATTCTCCGGCTGCAAGCGAAGCATCATTGGCATTGATATTTAATTCATTCAGAAGATTAAGAACATGATCATAGTGCTGCTTTTCTGCGTTCTTAACATTTTCAAATACCTTTTCATTATACTTGGTAAACATCTCTGTGTAAAAATCATAAGCAGCTTTCTCCTCCTGCAGAGTAAAAAGAAGCCCGGATTTTTCCTGATCAGTATATTGAGAATAAGAGTAATTGACAGTAAGAATAAACAGGATAGATATCAGAATTGCAATTATAGTTTTCATAATTTCATACCTCCTTTTGCATGCTTAATTTAATAATATTGTATACAATTTTCTATACACTTTTGAATCCTTGAATGTATTATTTTAGATTATTTTACTGGACAAATCAAATCAGAACTTTATAAAAATAAAAAACTCGTTACTTAGCAGGAGCAAGATTCATCTCACGGATTGACTGTATTGTTTAGCTTTCAGAGGCTATTTTCATAGTAGAAAAAAAATAACATTACTTAAGTAAAATGAAAAACTCAATTCAATCAGCGAAAAAATTTTCCCTCTCGGTCTTGGTTGCATGGGAATGTCTGACTTCTACGGGAGTAAAGCAACAAGGAATGATTCTCAAAGCATTGAGACAATAAAATTTGCACTCGACTCGGGAATAAATTTTCTGAATACAGCAGACTATTACGGATCCGGTCATAATGAACTTCTGATAAGAGAGGCAATTAAAGATAGAAATAAGAAACCGTTGATCGCAGTAAAGTTCGGAGGACTTCGGACTCCTTCCGGCGGATTTACCGGAATTGATACAACCCCGAATGCAGTTAAGAATTTTGCCGCGTACACGCTTACGAGATTAAATGTTGAATCAATAGATGTATACCTTCCGGGAAGAATTAATCCGGGAATTCCAATTGAAGATACTGTCGGTGCTGTAGCTGAACTTGTAAAAGAAGGCAAAGTTAAATATCTCGGACTGTCAGAAGCAAACGCAGAAACGATAAGGAAAGCACACTCGGTTTATCCGGTATCTGTTTTAGAAATTGAGTATTCACTTGCTACAAGATTAATTGAAAGAGAATTACTTCCTTTATGCCGGGAACTTGGAATCGGAATTGTAGCTTATGGTGTCTTGTGCCGGGGATTGTTATCAGGAAGTTTTACAGGTAAATTTGAAGCAACTGACTTCCGTGCTCATTCACCCCGCTTTACAGGGAAAAATTTTGAGGATAATCAAAGGAAAGTCGCTGTTCTGAAAAAACTTGCAGATGAAAAAGGCTGTACACCTTCACAACTTGCAATTGCATGGGTACTTCACCAGGGAGATGATATACTTCCTCTTGTCGGAACTACAAAAGCAAGCCGCTTGAAAGAAAATCTTGAAGCAGTTAATATAAAACTAACTGGAGAAGAAATAAAAAAATTATCAGAAACATTTCCTGAAGGTTGTTTCGCAGGTGAAAGATATGATGAAAATCAAATGAGAATAGTTGCAAATTGATTAACGATTCATGAAAACAATTAACTATTTACAATTGACTTTTGCAATTGATTATTCACTATATACTATTCACTATTATAGCAACACACTCACGACTCAATATACTCACGACTCCATACACTCACGACTCAATACACTCACGACTCCATACACTCACG
>CAYNTN010000342.1:0-2194 GCA_964399995.1 uncultured Ignavibacteriaceae bacterium | reverse complement strand
TAATAATATGTTCCTGCTAAGGGTGAATTATCAATATAAGTTGAGTCTGAAGTAGTTGCAAATACCGGTTCTGTATTAGGGTCTATTGTATTTGAAGTATTTCTGTATAAGATGTAGTTAAGTAAGTCGGTTGAAGTGCTTCTCTTCCAGTTTAATCTGACATTACTCAAAACAGGAGAAGCAGTAAATGGAGATACCATTAAAGGTGCAATATTGTCAATACTTTTTCCTGATACTATTGCCGAATACCAGAAGTCCTGAACATTATTGGTATTTGCCCGGATTCGGTAAAACAAAGCACCATTGTTTCCGGAAGTCGAATCATAAGGCGTAGTATCTGTATATGAATAAAACGGAAGCATTCTTGCTGTTATAGTTGCAACTTCCTGCCACGCAAAGTTCCCTCCGGTGGGAGGAAAACTTCTAAATACAGAATATGAAGTAATTAAATTATTTCCGTTTATATCTAATGAACTTCTGGCCCATTTAACTTTAACTTTTCCTCCCTGATCATTCGGAACATCTCTTACATAATTCAAAATTGGCTTTACGCTAATTGCCGACCCCATATAAGTGTAAGCTTTTCCGGTGGAGAAATTATTCTCCGGTGCGCCGGCTATTAAATCAGGATATCCGTCACCATTTATATCACCTGCTGATGCAACAGAATATCCGAAGGAATTATTTGTTCCCTCTCCTGTCATTGTGACATCTGCGATGCTATTCATAGACGACCCGCCAAAATATAAATATGCTCTGCCTGTATTTGTATTGTAAGTGTTTGCACCGGCAATTATATCTGAATATCCGTCTTTATTCATGTCACCTGCCAAAGATACAGACCAGCCGAATTGACTGCTGGACGATTCTCCGGTAATTGTGACATCGGCACCATTATTCATTGACGGGCTGCCGTAATAAATATATACTCTTCCGGTATTGCTGCTATAACCGGGGGCACCTACAACTACATCAGAGTATCCGTCTTTGTTTACATCCCCAGCGGAAGATACTGAATTTCCTAATTTACTGCCTGCTGATTCACCTGTCATCAATACGTCAGCCACATTATTCATAGACGACCCGCCTAAATAAACATAAGCTTTGCCGGTATTTGAGTTATTTCCATAGGCTCCGATAATTGCATCTGAGTATCCGTCACCATTGACATCTCCGGCTGAAACTGAATTACCAAAATAATTATTTATCGCTTCACCGTAGATAGTTACATCTTCTACATTATTCATTGAAGAACCTCCGAAGTAAATATATGCTTTGCCTGCATTTGAACCGTCGCCATTTGCTCCAATAATGACATCCGCATAACCGTCTCCATTAAAATCTTCTGCGGAGGAAACTGAACTTCCAAATGTAGCATACGGAGCATACACAACTCCGCCAATTGTGACATCAACGGTGTTGTCAGGTGATGAACTTCCATAATAAATGTAAGTTCTGCCCGTGTACACATTAAAACCGGGTGCGCCAATGATCATGTCTGAATATCCGTCACCGTTTACATCACCTGCAGATACAGAAGCGCCAAAATAATTTTGTGTACCAACACCATCCAGTATTAAGTCCGGGGAATTATCAGGAACCTGTCCTCCGAAATAAACATAAACTCTTCCAACGTAATAATTATAACTGGAAGCGCTGACCATAATATCTGTATAACCGTCTCCGTTTATATCACAGGGACCTGAGACTGACCCGCCAAAACCTGAACCGGCATCTGAACCTGTAAAAACCTGATCCTGAATTATTTCATTCTTCATAAAATAATCATACAGATAAACTCTGCCTTTTGATGAATTGTAAAAATATGCACCTGCAATTACATCTGAATATCCGTCACCGTTTACATCTCCGGCAGTTGAAACTGAATTTCCCATAAGGTTATTTGCTGCTTCTCCTGTCACGGATGCATCCGGAACATTATTCATTGGTGAACCACCGAAGAATATATATATTTTTCCGGTATTTGATGAAAACCCCTCAGCTCCGACTAAAACATCTGCATATCCGTCTCCGTTAATATCTCCTGCAGATGAAACTGCCATTCCGAATCTGTCATTAATAGTTTCTCCCGTCATGGTTACATCCTGCAGATTATCCATAGATGCGCCTCCAAAGAATATATAAGCTCTGCCGGTACTTGGACCAAACTGTGTTTCACCTATTATTATATCTG
>CAYNTN010000341.1:0-2206 GCA_964399995.1 uncultured Ignavibacteriaceae bacterium | reverse complement strand
AGGACGGCACCCTGACCGTCGCAGGACCCGGCGTGCTTGCCAACGACGCCGATATTGACAACGTCACACTGACGGCGCAGCTGGTGAGCGGTCCGGCCCATGGGACGCTGACGCTCAACGCCAATGGCAGCTTCACCTACACGCCCGTCGCCAATTTCAACGGCGCCGACGGCTTCACCTATCGGGCGAATGACGGGTCGGCGAACAGCAACGTCGCGAGCGTCAGCATCGCCGTCAACGCGGTCAATGACCCGCCGGTCGCGAACGACCTGACGGTCGCGATCGCCGAGAACTCGGCCAACGGTACCGCCGTCGGCACGGTGATCGCCGCCGACATCGACAATGCCAGCCTGGTCTACGCAATCACGGGCGGCAACGTTGGCGGCGCCTTCGCCATCAATACCGGCACCGGAGCGATCACCGTCGCCAACAGCGCCGCGCTCGACTTCGAATCGACGCCCAGCTTCGTCATCGAGGTGAGCGTCAGCGATGGCTCGCTGAGCGACACGGCGACGGTCACGGTCAACTTGATCGACTTGATCGAAAACATTCCGCCCGTCGCCGGCCCCGACACGCTGGTCGTTTCGAGCAGCACCGCGGCGGCCGTCCCGCTCTCGGCGCTGCTCGTCAATGACGCCGATTCCGATGGCGGCACGCTCGCCATTGTGGCCGTCGGCAACTCAAGCGGCTTCTCGGTCAATCCGTCGATCGTCGGCGGCAACGTACAGTTCACGACCGGCGCTGGCGTCGCCACGTTCGACTATACGCTCAGCGACGGCACGGATACCGTTATCGGCTCCGTCACCGTGAACATCGTGACGACGACGGAGGGCAACGACACCGTCGCTGGCGCCGGCGCGGGGCAATTCAGCTTCATCGACGTCAAGGGCGGCGGCGATCTGATCAACGGAGGCAACGGGGTCGACAGCCTGTTCGGCGGCGCTGGCAACGATACGATCTTCGGCCTCTTGGGCAACGATTTGATCAGCGGCGGCAACGGCAACGACTCGATCGAGGCCGGCGGCGGCGGCGACACGGTGGACGGCGGGGCCGGCAATGATTTCATGCTCGGCGGTTCCGACAACGACTCGCTGCTTGGCGGCGAGGGTCAGGACAGCGTCAAGGCGGCGAGCGGCAACGACACGCTCGACGGCGGCAATGGCAGCGACACGCTCGACGGCGACAGCGGCAACGACACGATCCTCGCCGGCGACGGCAACGACACGGTTCTCCCTAACACAGGCGACGATTTCGTCGTCGGCGGCAACGGCAACGATTCGCTCGAGGGCGGCAGCGACAACGACACGCTGGTCGGCGGCGCGGGCAATGACACGCTGATCGGGGGTGACGGCGTCGACGTCGCCCGCTACGCCGGCAATGCCAGCGATTATCAGGTCCAAGTCGTCGGTCCCGTCACCACCGTCACCGACCTCAATCCAGGCGACGGCAATGACGGCACCGACCAGTTGCAGGAAATCGAACAGATTCAGTTCCTCGGCGGCGCGCCCGCCAATCCTCCGCACGACGATAGCCTCACCAACCTTCTCAGCGGCGAAGGCGGCGACATCCTCATCGGCGGCGACGGCCCCGATCTCTACATCTATCGGTCGCTCGCCGACGGCACGGATACGATCCAGGGTTTCGCGGCCGGCGACAAGATCGACATCCGCGACGTCTTGTCGGATGTCGGCGCTCCTTCCGACCCCTTCCCGGATGGACACGTGCTCTTGGAGACCGCCGGCTCCGATACTCTGCTCAAGATCGATCCCGACGGCACCGCCGCCTCGACGGCGTCGATCGCCACCCTGGCGGTGATCGAGAACGCCTCGGCCGAACTGGTCAAGGCCGCTCTCTTGGTCCCCAATAACACGGTCTGACCAGGTTACTTCTCGCGCAGCGCCAGATCCCGTGCCTTCAAGATCGGTTTCAGCAGGTAGTCGAGGACGGTCTTCTTACCGGTCATGATCTCGGCGCCGGCGGTCATGCCGGGAATGATCGGCAGCCGCTCGCCGCCGCGTTCGAGATAGTTTTTCTCGGTACGCAAGAAGACCTTGAAGAAGCTCTCGCCCTTCTGGTTCTCGATGGTGTCCGGGCTGATCAGCTCGACGCGCGATTTGAGGCCGCCATAGATCGAGAAGTCGTAGGCGGTGATCTTCACCATCGCCGGCTGGCCTGGATGGAGGAAGGCGATGTCGTTGGGCCTGAC
>CAYNTN010000340.1:0-2215 GCA_964399995.1 uncultured Ignavibacteriaceae bacterium | reverse complement strand
CCTTCTGGATCGCCTCGATTCCATTGGCGGCCTCACCGACAAGTTTCATATCAGGCTGACTGGCAATTAACGTACGCAAACCGCGCCGCACAATGGCATGATCATCGGCAATTAAGACCCGAATTGCTTTCTCCATTCTTCACCTCGCTCTCCTTTATAGCTTGCTCTGAGCAGATAAGTTTTTACTGCTTAAAAACTCATGGATCAACCGGATATCAAGACGTTCGGCGAGCTCAGTCGAGCCGGAGTTGACAACGTAGGTGCGGTTTCAAACCGCACGATCTGGGTTGAACCAGAGGTGTGCAGTTGCAAACTGCACCTACAACATCCTGTCAACCCCTTGAATTCTTGTTGAGCCAAACTTATGTGCTCAGAGCAACGGCATTTTTGATTCGATTGATCCCATTTTGTTTGATTGGAATTTGCACTTGTATGGACGCACCTTGGGCTGGCGCCGATTGAACAATGCACTGCCCGTGGAGTTTCTCTGCCCGTTCCCGCATGTTGGTCAGGCCCATGCCGCCATTCTCACCAGCAACGGCTGGATCAAAGCCACAGCCATCATCGCGAATCTCCAAGAAAACCTGATTCTCCTGGGCGGCAAGTTGAATAATGACACTTTGGGCATTGGCATGTTTCAGCGTATTGGCCAATGCTTCCTGGGCAATCCGGTAGAGATTTTCCTCTAATACCACCGGCAGATCGGTCACCAGGCCCTGCGTGATCAAACGGGCTTCAATCCCAGCCCGTTTTTCCACCGCATTTAAGCGTTTGTGCAACGCACCCACCAACCCTTCTTGTTGCAGATCTGGCGGGCGCAGTTCATAGACCAATAGCCGCATTTCCCTTAGCGCTTGCTTGGTCAATGGCCCCATTTCGGCAAGAAACTCGGCGATCTCTACAGATTGCCCGTTTAACAACATCTGTTGCCAGCCATCCACCAACAACGTTTGGCTATATAGAACCTGGGTCACCGAATCGTGCAATTCGCGGGCCAGGCGGCTGCGTTCTTCCAAGGCGGCCAGTTGTTGGGCCTGGCTGTAGAGCAAGGCATTCTCAATGGCCACACCGACCTGATAGCCGATGGAGGTCAGTAGCTCAATATCCGGCGCGCTGAACTGGTGCGGCTGGTAGGTGGTGGCAAACAGGGTGCCCACCAGTTTGTCTTTAGAACGCAACGGCACGCTGACCAGTGCATGCATGCCAGCCTGAACCATGCCCTTGCGCACATGACGCTGATCCAGAGCAATCTCATCCACCACCAAAGGCTGACAAGTCTGAGCCACAAATCCGTTAAACCCTTCTCCCAAGGCCAGGTTGTTCATCTCGGCCACGAGCGTTGACGTGTAACCGCGGTGGGCGGCCAGCATCAATTGGGCGTTCTTGGCGTTATAGAGGTAGATGCCTCCGGCTTCACATTCCAACACCTGGAGTGTCTTTTCCAGCGAGTGATTCAGCGTCTCTTCTAACTCCAGTGATCGATTGACCGCAGCCGCAATATCAATCAACGTGGAGAGCACTCTGGTTCGTTCAGCCACTCGTTTTTCCAATTCGCCGTACGAGGCCCGCAACTGGGCCGACATCTGGTTGAATTGGGCCGCCAATGTCTCTACCTCATCTCCGGTGTTGGCTACAATGGTCTGCCCAAAATCCCCCGCTGCGGCTCGTTGTGCTGCCGTAGTCATATGTGTAATTGGCTGCATAATGCGCTGAACGCCAATCGAGGCCAGGAGGGTGGGAACAATTGCACCAAGCACCAATAGTGCCAACAAAAATTGCTGATAGATGTTACCCATGCCCACCAAGGCGGCCCAGCTTGTTTCTGTCACCAACCCCCAGGTCGTGCCGGGCACTTGAGCAAAGCCGGCCACAATTTCCTGACCTTGCCGATCGCTCGTGCGCACTGCCCCCACCCGCTCATTGCCTACCAGATTGGCCAACGCGGCCTGACCTAACACCTGTTGTACAACCGGTTCGTTGGCAAAATCTTCACCAATGCTGGTCGCCTCGGAATGATAGAGCACCCGGCCCTCGCCATCGACCAGATAGGCCAGACCCTGCCGGCCAAAGCGTAGGCGAACAATATCGCCGTAAAAGGTGCTGATGCTGCTGGCGCCTAGTTGAAACATGCCTAGCAGCGCCCCAGCCAGTTCATCCTGCTCGCCAAAAACCGGCACGGCCACAGCTACTACCGGTGATCCCTGCGGCCCATCTT
>CAYNTN010000339.1:0-2218 GCA_964399995.1 uncultured Ignavibacteriaceae bacterium | reverse complement strand
CCATGTTGAGCGGCTCGAAAACGAGATCGGGAGTCACGAGATCGTCCACATCTCGTTTTCCGGTAACTGTCGCTCTATGAGTGATCTCGAAACGACGCTCAATGACGAATTCCAAGGCAATGTGACGATCCTTGCCACGATCTATCCGGCACTCGATTTCACATTGTTGGATATTCTGCCGCCGGACGCTTCCAAAGGGCACGGCGTTGCAAAGCTCGCCGAACTGAACAGTCTGACGCACGAGAACGTAATGTGCGTCGGCGATAATTTTAACGATCTCGAAATGCTTGAATATGCTGGAACCGCCGTTGTTATGGGAAACGCCGACTCGAAGTTGCGCGAGATGCCGAATTTTTATACAACTTTAAGTAATGATGAGAGCGGCGTGGCCGCTGCTATCGAACGTTTTATCTTGAATCAGGAGAATAATTAGTGGCAAATCGAACTGCAGTTATTGAAACAAGCAAAGGTACGATCAAATTTGAGCTTTTAGAGGCGGACGCGCCAAAAACGACCGAAAATTTCCGCCTTCTGGCAGGTAAGAATTACTATGACGGCGTTATTTTTCACCGGGTCATTCCCAATTTCATGATCCAGGGCGGCGATCCGCTCGGCGAAGGCTACGGAGGCGAATCGGCCTGGGGCGGCAAATTTGACGACGAGATCGACCGCGGGTCAGAACTTTATGCCGGCATATATGACAAAGGCACGGTCGCGATGGCAAATTCCGGCCCGAACACCAACGGTTCACAGTTTTTCATCATGCATATCGACTATCCGCTGCCGCCGAGCTATACAAAATTTGGCAAACTCATCGAAGGCCACGATGTGGTCGATGCGATCGCAAATGTTCCCAGGAACGCAAGCGACAAACCCCACGAGCCAGTCGTGATGAACAAGGTATATATCGAAGAAGCCTAATGCGTGCGGTTGTTCAACGCGTGTCGCGTGCTAATGTCACAGTTGATGACAGACTGACCGGCAAGATCGGCGTTGGGCTACTTGTTCTGCTTGGCGTCACGCATGCCGATGAGAAAGGAGACGCCGATTATCTCGTCGAAAAGATCGTGAATTTGCGTATCTTTGACGACGCTGATGGCAAGATGAATTTGTCGCTCAATGACGTCGACGGCCAATTGTTGGTCGTTTCGCAGTTCACACTTTATGGCGATACGCGTCGCGGCAGGCGCCCGTCTTTCATCAAGGCTGTCGGCGGCGACGAAGCCCGTCGTTTATATGAATACTTCATTGAAAAGGCTCGTGAATCTGTCGATCCTGTCGCGACCGGAGAATTCGGCTCTATGATGGATGTCGAACTCGTAAATGACGGTCCTGTTACAATAATTCTTGATAGTGAAAAGACGATCTAACGAAATATGACTAAGCTATTTGTTTTTCTCATCATTCTTTCCGCATTTATTCTCTCGTGTAACGGATCAAAGACCGCTAACACTGCCAAGTCAGCAAATACAGATATCAAAAAGGGTGTCACACCGATCGCCGACCCTGAGATCGCCGTGATCGAGATGGAAACGCCGGCCTATGGATCTATTAAGCTCGAGCTCTATTCGAATATCGCGCCGAAAATGGTCGCTCGATTTAAGGAATTGGCAAGTGAAGGTGTTTATGACGGCGTCACGTTCCATCGCATTAATCCCTCAGTTATCCAGGCCGGCGACCCGCTGTCAAAAGATGCCGATCCGAGCAACGACGGGACCGGCAAATCGAATAAACCAAACGTCGAAGCCGAATTCTCTGATATTCCCTATGACACGGGCATCGTCGGGGCGGCTCGCGGCCAGGACAACAATTCAGCTAATTCCCAATTCTTCATCACCCTAAAGCGTGAATCCGGATTTGATAATCGATACACTATCTTTGGAAAAGTAATTGACGGAATGAACAACGTCAGGACGATCTCCGGCGTCACGCCCAAAGAAGGCGAACGTCCCATTGAACCGGTACGGATCAATACAATTAAGATCGTTCCACGCGAAGAGGCGAAGTGATACAATCGACTTTCATGCTCGCGTAGCTCAGATGGATAGAGTGCTTCCCTCCGAAGGAAGAGGTCGCAGGTTCGAATCCCGCCGCGAGTACCAGAAACTAATAAGGGCATCCGTTTTTGGACGCCCTTTTCTTTGATGGAGTATTACAATTATCGGACCTTCAACGTAGGATCACCAAGAACGACCCATGAGAGCCGCACGTCACTACC
>CAYNTN010000338.1:0-2228 GCA_964399995.1 uncultured Ignavibacteriaceae bacterium | reverse complement strand
AATCGTACGCGCGCACGACGTGGGCAGGCGTGTCCGCGTGGTACATCGTGCGGCCGTCCGGGCTCCACGCGAGGCCGTTGCTGACCATGACGCCTCCGAGCACGCGCGACAGGCCGCCGTCGTGCGCCAGCCGGTAGAGCGCGGCGGAGTTCGCGTCCTTGTTCTCGTTCATCGAACCGACCCAGAAACGCCCGTTCCGGTCGACGCGGCCGTCGTTGAATCGATGGTGCGCGCCGTCGTAGGGTGCGTCGGCGAGCTTGCGCTCGAGATGCCCGCGCGCGTTGGCGAGCCAGATGCCGTCGCGAAGCGCAACGACGAAGCCGCCCCGCTCGCGCAGGCCGAAGCTGCCGATCGCCGAGGGCATCGGCATCGTGGCATGCGCGAGCGTCGCGGGATCGAAGCGGTGGAGCGCGGGCGCGGCGATGTCGACGAAGTACAGGACCTGCTCGTCGACCGACCAGGTCGGGCACTCGCCCAGCCCGGCGCGCAAATCGAGCACGCATCGGAACAGCGTGGTCGTCATCGTATCGGCCTGCGTCATCGCATCGCGCTCGCGTCGATGCGCATCGTACAGGAGAACGAGCTTCCGGGCGGCAGGATCCGCGTGCCGGTGCCCGTCTCGCCGCGCGCGGCGCGGTTGAACGCGTCGGTCATGTGGCTCGCGGGCTCGAACGCGAGGAAATCACGACCGGGCGGCACGTAGACGATGCGCCGGTCGAGCGCGCGGTCTGCATCGACGGTGGCCTCGAGGCCGAGCGAGGGCCAGCCGATCGTCGCGGCGGTGCGAACCGGTTCGAACACGTGGTCGAGCGCGAGGTCGCCCACGCGGCGCGGTGTCGCGAACCTCCAGGCGTCGGGAACGGTCTCGCGCGCGACCGGAAGCAGCGTCGCGTCGTTCACCCACACGTGCGTCGCGTCGAACGCGAGCGTCGTGTCCGGCGGTTTCGTGAAGAACGGGTGCCAGCCGAGCCCGAAGGGGAATGGCTCATCGCCCCGGTTCTCGACCGCGAGCCGGACCGTCAGGAGCGCGCCTGCGTCGTGCGCAGCGAGCGCGAAGGCCTGCGTCGCCCGGAACGGCCAGGGCCAGGCGGTGGTGTCGCTGCCGTCGTGGTCGAGCGTGAGCAGAGCGGTGTCGGTCGAGCGCGATGCGACCGACCACGCGCGCTGCCAGCCGATGCCGTGGATCGAATGCGGCGCGTCGCCGAAGTTCCGCGCGAGCTCGTGCGTGCGTCCACCATAGACGAGGCGTGCGTTCGCGATGCGGTTCGAGTAGGGGACCAGCGGATAGCACGCGTGACGCCGCACGTCGCAAGCCCTGCGGGGATCGTCGGGAGTCGGGCGCAGGACCGGCTCCCCGCGCAGCGTGAACGACACGATCGCGCCGCCGGTCCCGGGCGCGAGATCGACCCGGGCGTCCCCCGCTTCGAGCCGGATCATCGCGCACATCGGAATCCGGTCCGGCGGCGACGATGTCCCGAGGGACGGACGGAAGCCCGGCGCTTCTGCGTCGATGCGGCGAAATCCGCCGGCCTGAAGGCCGGCCTGCTGAAAGGGGTTGCAGGTCGGGCTTCCGCCCGACGCTCGCCGATCAACAGGCCCCTTCCTCCTTCCGCGCGACCGCGCCCGTGTCCCCCCGCGCCGCGCCGAGCCACTCCCGTGCGCGGGTCGTCATCATGCTCATGTCCGAACCGAGGGCGACCCATGCGTAGCCGTACTCGACGAAACGGGCGGCCATCTCCGGGTTGGGCGCGATGATCCCGCAGGGCTTGCCGCGGCGTCGGCAGGTCGAAGCAGCCTGCGCGAGCTTCGCCTGAAGGTCCGCGTGGCCGATGTCGCCGAGGAGTCCCATCGACGCCGAGAGGTCGACCGGACCGATGAAGATCGTGTCGACGCCGGCCACGCCGGCGATCGCCTCGAGTTCTTCGAGCGCCGCGAGCGTCTCGACCTGCACCGCGACGCAGATTTCGCTCGCCGCCTTGCCGAAGTAGCCGGGGATGTTGCCGTAGCGGCTCGCGCGCTGCACGCCGGCCGCGCCGCGGATGCCGTCGGGCGGGTAGCGCGTCGACGCGACGGCGCGTGCGGCTTCCTGCGCGTTCTGCACGAACGGGAACAGGAGCGTCTGCGCACCGGCGTCCAGCGCGCGTTTGGCCATCACCGCGTCGTTCCATGGAATGCGCGTGACCGGGGAGGCGGGCGTTCCCGCGATCGCGCGCAGGATCTCGATCGCC
>CAYNTN010000337.1:0-2256 GCA_964399995.1 uncultured Ignavibacteriaceae bacterium | reverse complement strand
CTTATTCAATCAGCCCAATCTTGCCGTGGATACGCATGTGTTTCGCGTGGCGAACCGCATCGGGCTTACCGTTTCAAAAAATCCGTTGCAAACCGAGCGACAGCTTGTAAAGTATATTCCGCAGAAGGACATTCCCGATGCACACCACTGGCTGATTTTGCACGGGCGCTACGTGTGCGTTGCCCGCAAACCCAAGTGCGCCCAATGCGGATTAACGGATGTTTGTAAATATTATCGCAGACTTCGTTCAGAAAAAAGAAAGAAAGTTCTAAATTGACCATCCGTTTTTAAAATTTAAACACAAGAATTATGTCGGACAACAAAGAAAAACTCAAAGCCCTTCAACTCACAGTTGACAAATTGGAAAAGACTTACGGCAAAGGAACCGTAATGAAATTAGGCGACAGCAAAATGGTCGCTTCTGCAGATGCCATTCCCACCGGCTCGCTTGGTTTGGATGTCGCGCTTGGTATTGGCGGCTTGCCCAAAGGCAGAATCATCGAAATCTACGGACCTGAATCTTCAGGGAAAACAACGCTTGCCATTCATGCGATTGCTCAAGCGCAAAAAAAGGGAGGACTTGCTGCCATCATTGACGCGGAACACGCTTTTGATAAAGCGTATGCGGAAAAGCTGGGCGTTGACACGCAAAACCTTTTGATTTCACAGCCCGATGACGGAGAACAGGCGCTGGATATTGCAGAACATCTGATTCGTTCGGGTGCGTTGGATATTGTCGTGGTTGACTCTGTTGCAGCATTGGTTCCGAAAGCGGAACTTGAAGGCGAAATGGGCGAAAGCAAAATGGGCTTGCAGGCAAGGTTGATGTCGCAGGCGATGCGTAAGCTCACCGGTTCCATCAGTAAAACAGGTTGCTGCTGCATTTTCATCAACCAGTTGCGCGAAAAGATTGGCGTGATGTTCGGAAATCCTGAAACAACCACCGGTGGTAACGCGCTGAAGTTCTATGCTTCTATTCGTCTTGATATCCGCAGAATCGCGCAGGTGAAAGATAAAGACGGCAACATTATTGCAAACCGTGCCAAAGTGAAAGTGGTGAAAAACAAACTTGCGCCTCCTTTCAGAACCGCAGAGTTTGACATCATCTACGGTTTGGGAATTTCAAAAACCGGAGAAATCGTTGATATTGGTGTAGAGCAGAATGTGATTCAGAAGAGCGGCTCCTGGTTTTCGTATGATGGAAATAAACTCGGTCAGGGACGCGAATCCGTGATGGATTTACTGAACGACAACCCAGGATTGGCTGACGAAATCGAAAAGAAAATCAAAGTCAAGTTGCTGCAATCAGGCGGTGCGCCTGTTGGTGATGAGAAGAAAGAAAAAGTAGAAGCGGAATAATTTTCAGTAACCGTAAAGACACAAAGGGCGCGAAGAAATTTGCGCCCTTTTCATTTTTTATTGTTCCGAAATTCTTTCCACTAACTCAACTTCATTGTTTGCTGTTTTTTTGAACAGCACACCTTTGTTTGCAGAATATTTTTGAAGATGTTGCATTGCTTCTTCCTCATTTGAAACGCGCAGGATATTTCTTCCTGCATAAAAAATGACTTCCGGAGTTGGCTTTTCATTCAATAAAAAAATGACTTCTTCCGAATTTGAATTTTGCTTGATTGCAGTTCCAATGTCTTTAAAATCCGCATATCTGTCACCACGCTGTGAAATTTCTCCCGGACGATTGACATAATAATACTGCGCGATGCTTATCAGAATGTATGAAGCGAGGATTCCGGTAAAAATCTTTTTATCCTTTTTCAAAAAAGCCGAACTGCCGATTCCTGCGACAACACTCAGAAATACCGCTCCGTAGAGCGACACAAAATCATGTCCGGAATAACCCGGCAACACAACGTGTAACAGAAGAACCGGTACTGCCGCAAAAAGCACAAGTAAGTCAACTCCCGGAAAAGCAAGTCGTTTTTTCAGCAAAAGAAAAAAAGCGAGAAACAAAAGAGGAAGGTAACTCGTGGCATAATTGTAAAAGATGTTTCTCCATTGCGAATAAAATATTCGCCAACCATTTTGAAATCCTGAGCGTTCGGAAAATCTGCCGAATGCTTCATCATAGTAAGCTTCCCATCCTGTGATTTGGGAGTATTGAAATATGGTGAGAGCGATTGCAAGAAGTGCTGAAAACGAGATTACAGCAAAAAACAGAAGGCTTCTTTTTCTGACAATTCCAAAAACAAGCAACGTTGCGGCAAAAAAAGCTCCGAGCCATGTAGTATATATCATGAA
>CAYNTN010000336.1:0-2267 GCA_964399995.1 uncultured Ignavibacteriaceae bacterium | reverse complement strand
AAAATCTAAAATCAATTTTATCGTAATAATCGGGAAAAACTTTCTTTTGACAAACAAAAAATAATTTATAGTTTTGTACTGTGCACGAAAAGTGCTCAGTAAGTACGCATCAAATGCACAGATAGAGAATGGAGAGAAATCAAAATGATCATTAAAAAGAAACTGAAGAAAACATCGAAGGGATACAGACTAAATCCGGATACACATTTGCTTATAAAACAGATACAGGAGATATTGCAGACGGATCAGGATGCAGTTATTACGAAAGCGTGCAGGATGCTTTACAAGGAAATGAAAAGGAAGAACTTAGTAAACGAGTCAAAGAATTAAATAAGGAAGAACAAATTGATCGAACAATAAATACAGGTTCACCCTTAGTTGAAATAAACATGAACACTGATTTGATTTTAAAGAAAGATTAAAGATTTTTGTAATAATTAAAGGAAGTTTAAGAAGCTGCCGCGGGTAGATCAGGATGCAGTGGTAAAAGATTGAATTTTTTTTTACCGCAGAGGAGCAGAGACGCAGAGGTTTAAGTTTTACTTTTTTCTCTTCCTCTAAGCAGTGTAACATGTAATAATATTAGAAATATTTTAAACTCACTATTGTTAATTAAAACTAATTTAACTAACTTATAAAAAAATATAAGGAGAAACAAATTTGAAAAAACTAATTACTATCACATCAGGTTCATTTTCAACACTATTAAAACTTCAATTCCTTTTTTCAAAGCCGGCTCATGAGCTGTGGAGGAAATTAATTAACATTCCGTTTAGGACAAATAATATGAAGAACAAAATTTCTTTGATTCTGTTTATTCTCTGTTTCAATTTTCTTTATGATGATTCAAGGTCCGATCAAGGTTATCACCTGTCTCTTTACGAAGTAGGTGTAGACCCTGAAGAATGTGGATTTCTTCAGCTTGGTTTTCAATATGGCTTACCTAACTGCGGTGTTTATTTTGAACTATATGATCTTGTGACGAATCAACCAGCTTTCTTTTATTGGAATAGTTGTAACCAGGGCTTACCAATAGGTGGAAGTGGAACATCCGAACCATATTGTTTAAGAGTTCAGCCAGGCAGATGGAGAGTAACAGCAACGGCACAATTTAACTTCGTAATATATGCACAAGATGAAATAGTTGTAGAATTTGATCCGGGCTTTCCAAACGTCGGAACAGCCGTAGAGGTATATGACGTTAGATGCAGAAGCTGTAACGATGGTGCCATTGTGGCAGAAATTGGGGTGGATCCTTGTCATATGTGGAAAGCAATGCTATACCGGGATTTAGATTTTTGGGAATCCCAATTATTTGAGCCGCCCTATGATTTTGTAAGGTTTCTTAATCTTCGCCCCGCGAAATATCGAGTGGATTTTATGTTCTGGCATAATAATGTTTGGAATCTTAGGGAGAGTCATTATGTCACTATCAAAAAACCAAAGTTAGCTCCACTAAAACCGAAATTGCAGGGACACAGAGGTCCAAGTCCTAATTTAGCTTTTGGCATTTCAGGAGATAACAATCCAAATGTAAATGATACGGTGTTAGTTTATCTAAGAAATGTAAATCCTCCTTATGATATTGTGGATACAGCAAAAACAGCTTTAGATTCAACCGGGAATGGAGATTTTAATTTCTACAATGCTGATGTTGGTATACCTTATTATATTGTAGTAAAGCATAGAAATACACTTGAGACGTGGAGTTCCTCAGGACAAGTCTTTGGCTCGGATTCTTTAATGAATTATGATTTTTCAACCTCGGCAAGCCAGGCTTACGGAAATAACATGATCTTAATAGACGGCGAATACTACTTTTACAGCGGAGATGTAAATCAGGACGGGGCAATTGACTTATGGGATGTGACGTCAGTTTATAATGATGCAAGTACTTTTGTTACGGGTTATGTTGCGACTGATCTTACGGGAGATGACATCGTTGACCTGGATGATATGCTGATTGTTTATGAGAATTCAATCAGATTTGTGGCTGTAAGGAGGCCGTGATAGTTGATAATTGATAATTGATAATTGATAATTGATAATTGAAGTTACAGCGATATGTAACTTTCGATTCACAAACCACTCCTAAACCCTTCATTGCAAGGAGGGGCAGGGGGCAATGCCATTAAGTTAAGGAGAATTTCAGTCCACTCCTTCATAAACTCATGACTGTGTCTGAAGTAGTCGATGCAAACGAATGATACATGCTTTAGTCTGATTTTTTATTAAATTGAGCTAGCTAACTTTAAAGAAACCTTATC
>CAYNTN010000335.1:0-2269 GCA_964399995.1 uncultured Ignavibacteriaceae bacterium | reverse complement strand
CGCCCGGTGACCACCGATGTGCGTGGCGAACGTCGGTTTATTTCGACCATTGCACGTCGGCTAGACAGCCTCGGCGCACTGACCCGCGGGCAGCGCCAGACGGGTGGGCAGAACCTCTTCGATCCTGCCGACAATCTCGAGAGCACATACGCCAAGGAGGCGCTTCACCGCTGGTTCGGCCTGTTGTTCGAAGGCAAGCTGGAAGCCGTTACGCTTTCTCGGTTTGAGGAATTGAGCGGGCTCAGGGTCGAAGGATCCGACGGCGGGATGGTCGATGACCTGCCAACAATCCAGCGCTGGCTCAATCGCATCCTCGCGTTGCCGATTGTTTTGCAAAACGGCATATTTGACGAGTTTCTCGGCCTCGTCGAAGCGCGGATCGATGCAGCACGCCAGGCCGGCACGCTCGACATTGGGGTCGAGACCATTGCGGTAGAGCATTACGAGGTGGTGACCGACACGCTACTGCGCACCGATGCGCTGTCGGGTGCGACTACGCATCTCCTGGAACTCGAGATCGCCCGCGCTCTCAAGCCTTTGCGTCTCGAACGCCTCGAGGAACTCTACGGCTTTTCAGGTGCGCGTCAGCAACTTCTGCGTAATGCGCGCTCAGGCCGGATCGGGCTGCTTGTCCCGGCGCGTAGTCTGCTCACCGACGAAGGTATGCGTGTGGCCCGCTTCGAGCTTGTCCGTCCCTTGAAGCATGGGCACATCACCGCCGATCAACTCGAGGAGAGCAACTGGGAAACGGTGGATCCAACCGAATTTCGCCGCCTGTGGCAGGAGGAGGTCGATGACGCCGCCTCAAATCACAAGCGCGAGCGCCTCCATCTTGCAACCGGCCTACTGCTTCCGGTGTGGGACAAACTCCCTTCCGACTATGTTCGCGTCAGCCGGATTTCGGCGCGAGACGGACGCTCGCTGTTAGGCCGGGAGGTTCCGCTCCATTGCGTGCCCGAACTATGCCAGGTGCTTGGTCTTGAAGACGAACATGCCTTCTCGGCAGAGCAAGTCGTCGATGCGGTGATCGGGACCGGGCGGCCGATGCAAATCAAGAGCCGCGAAGCGCTCACGCTCAAGCGCAGCCTCGTCAACGGCGCGCAGCGGCTCGAACTGGCAGGTTGGTCGGCGTCGCGCCTCGACTGGTACAAGGCACATGGGTGTTTCACCGAGATCATCCGTTATCAGACGCGGCTTTTCGTTCCGACCACGAACGCAGTGGCGGTCTTGGCGCGGCTTGCAATCTGATTTTGACGAACCTTGCCAAATGGCATTAAAATGCTATATGCTGCCATATGGAGAATAGTCATGCTGGCTTTGCAACCCGTTGATACCGTCCCCCACGCCTTTCGGCCCGACCCTGTAACCCAGGAGGAAGCAGCGGCGATGTTCCGCGCCGTGCTGAACCTGTTTGGGAAATGGGAAGTAACGGACGAACAGGCAGCGACTTTGCTCGACATGCCGGTTCGCTCCTACCGGCGATGGAAGGCTGAGGGGCCGGGCCGTGTCTCGCGCGATGGTGCGGCGCGGCTCTCCAACCTGATGGGTATCCACAAGGCGCTGAGGATCATCTTTTCCGAAGCCCAACGTGGCTACGCCTGGATCAAGGCAGGTAACGCCGCCTTTGCCGGAGCGAGTGCGCTCGACGTCATGCTTGGCGGCGAGCTGACCGATATCATGCGGGTGCGTCGCTATCTTGATGCCGAACGTGGTGCCTGGTGATTGATCCCAAGGCGATTCCGGTTGCGCAGGTCGAGTGGAAAGGTGCTGTACGGATTATCCGCAGTGCCTTTCCACCGATTGACCTGTTCGAAGACATCTCAGACCCTGCAGATTGGCCGCTGCTGATCTCCGCCGAGCAAAAAACCAATCCCCGCATTATGGCGACGATCGGCAATCTCGATCTGGTACCTGCTGACCGCCGGGTAGGGGGCAACGGCGCATCCTATCTGATGGCCCCGTTCACGCATGTCAGCACTGACCGGCCAAGTCGCTTCACCGATGGGACCTACGGCGTCCTATACGCGGGGGATGCATTCGAAACTGCGCTGTTCGAGACAATCCATCACCATGCCCGTTTCATGGCTCGCACTGTAGAAGCGCCAGGCTGGACCTCACAGTTCCGTGAGATCATCCTTTCGGTAAGCGCCGATCTTCACGATCTTAGGAGCCTTGCGGCAGGCGATTCCGCGCTTGATCCCGACAACTATGCTGCATCGCAAGCCCTCGCTGTTGAACTCAAAGGGGGCGGGGCCGAAGGTCTTGTCTA
>CAYNTN010000334.1:0-2298 GCA_964399995.1 uncultured Ignavibacteriaceae bacterium | reverse complement strand
CCTGGGCCTTCCCCTGGGTACGGTAAAAAGCCGGATTTTCTTTGCCCGCAAAGAATTAAAAGACAAAATCCTCTCCAATTACGGGTTTCATCCTAATTGAGCCGCGTCTGACGACACACGCTTTCAAACAACCGAGAGGCCGCCCCCGTTTGGAGGCGGCCTCTTTTTTGTGGCCCGAAGGGACCGAAGGCTCCGAGGGAAGGCTCCGAGGTGACACCTCCTCCTTTGTCGGAGATGTCACCTCGGCCCGGCTACTGCCTGATCAGGGTGCCATCCGCATTTTTGTAACCGGAGTTGTTGGTTGTAAACATTTTGATCTCCCGCTCCGACATCGATGTGTACGTACAATCGACATAAGTCTTCGTGGACGGCACGTAATACTTGATCTGATACTGGCCGCCGACCAGGCCGAAAGACAAAATTTTATATACCTCCCCGTCGTCATCGATCAGACTGATCGCCTCCAGTTTATTTCCCTGGACGGCAAGCGTGAGGATTGAATTCGTTTCGGTATCTTTCCATTTACCCGCATACCGGCTCACGGCATCCGCGGCGTCCGGGCTTTTATAGTTACCTGAAATTTTATTCAGGGTCGAATTCGTCGAATGATAACCGGAGTTATTTGTGACCGTCAGTTTAATTTGACTGCCCGCCAACTCGCCGAAAGACCAGTCCACATATGTTTGGGTGGATGGTACATAATACTTGAGCAGGTAATGGCCGTCCGTCCATTCAAAAGAAACAATGGTAAATACCTCCATGTCGTCGTCGATCAGGCTTTCCGCCGCCAGTTTACCGTTTCGCGCGGCGAGTATGAGGGTTGCCTTTGTTTCGCTGTGCTGCCAGGAACCGGCGTACTTCGAAATGGAATTTTCGTATACGGGCGTGCGGCTGGGAGGCGCTTGTTCGGTTTTTGCGGGCGACAACTTTTTGGCATTGTTCCAACCGGTCTCCACCGCTTTCAAACGCTCATTTTTGGGCGGATGCGTGGAGGAACCGGCTGCGGATTGCAATTCCCGCAAAGCGGCCTGCGATTCGTAAAGGCTTGCCCCTAGTTTAAACAACACGAACCCCGAAAATTCGTCCGCCTCCAGTTCCTTGATATACCTTGACCCCGCCATATCGAGCGTATGCCCGTTGAGGTGATGCGCCACTTCGTGCGCCAGAATGCTTATGGCCGCCCAATCCGTTTTGGTAGTGTTGTCGACGCGTTCCAAAAACTTATTGTCGTAAATAATATATCGGATCGTACCCATGTCCGAAGGCAGGTTGACGGCAACGGCATTCTCAATTTTGGGGCACTCCATCACCACGAAATTTCGCTTCAGCCCCACCTGAGCCAAAATATTGTCGACTACTGCCTCGGCATGCGCATTGGAAGCGAAACTCAGGTAGTTGCAAATCTCGCTTTGCGAATACCTGGAATTTTCACCGTAATAGGCGCAAGCGGTGCTTTTCCCGGCCTGGGAGAAAAGTGCGAAAGGGATGAGTATCAGCCCCAATAAGCAAATAGATTTCATAAGTGTTTTATAATTAGAGGTCAACGTATCAGATTGCAGGAATTTGCAGCGGCAGCGTAAACACACTACGCTCCCGCAAATTCGGGAGCAACCGCTGTTCCGCGCATACTGTGGAAAGAAATTCAATTGCGCCACTAAAATAGGGAACAATCCGCTTCAAGTCAACCCAAAGGCCACAAAATTGGAGGTGGCATCTCCTCCTTCGCCGGAGATGTCGCCTCCAAATACGCTCCAAATTCGTCAACCTTCCTACCTTCGCGCTGTTCTACGTTCAATTTTTTCAGTCTTTCCTGAAAATTATTTTTTCGCCACCTGCACCCCGGGCACTGTTAACGAGTAACCAGCAACCTGCACTGCATGACCCTCGACACCATCAAACAACCCATTGAAGCCGAACTGGATATTTTTGAGCGGCACTTCCGGGAGGCCATGCGCAGCCATGTACCCCTGTTGGACAAAATCACCTGGTACATCGTCCAGCGAAAAGGCAAACAAGTGCGTCCGATGCTCGTGTTGCTCAGCGCCCGCCTCTTCGGCCCGATCGGCGAAGCCTCTTACGCAGCGGCCTCCCTGGTGGAGTTGCTCCATACCGCCACCCTGGTGCACGACGATGTGGTGGACGACGCCTACGAGCGCCGGGGATTTTTCTCCATCAACGCCCTTTGGAAAAACAAAATCGCCGTGCTCGTCGGCGATTTTCTGCTCTCCCAGGGGCTCCTGCTCAGCGTCCGCCAACAACAATTCCGGCTCCTGGAAATCGTGAGCCGCGCCGTCAAGG
>CAYNTN010000333.1:0-2347 GCA_964399995.1 uncultured Ignavibacteriaceae bacterium | reverse complement strand
GCCCCGTGGAGAGCAGCATCGCGATCAGCCTGCGCACGTCGTCGGAGAAAGCCGCCTCCGACCTCGATCGCTCGGCCAGGCCCTCGATCCACTGGCGCACCTGCCGCTGGAATGCCGGCGAGGATGAATGCAGCGGCGCAGCCAGGTCGGCCCGCGTGACGAGCAGCGCGTTCACCGACGCGTCGAACTCGACGGGACAACGGAACAGGTGCCGGTGCGCAGCGTGGTGCGCCGGTGCCGCGTGTACGAACTGCGCGGCCCCGGGATTCCACCGCGCGCCGAGAAACGCCCTGAGAACCCCGACGGTCGCACCCATGGCTAGGTCGATGCCCTGATGTCCGGGCAAGGCGTCCTCTCCCTGCACGAAGACCCCGATCAGCGCCGGTTCGCCACTGCTGTCGATGCGCAGGTGCGTCGCGCTGTTGTGCAGGTACAGGTAGTCGATGAGCGTTTGCATCGCTGCGCCGACGCTGCGCTCCTCGCGTGCCAGAATACCGATCGGACCGAGGTTCGCGAGGCCATGCATCTGCGCGAGTCGCAACCCGAAATCGTCGGCGCCGGTCTCGATGGCCGCGAGTTCGAGCAGCCGCAACAGCCGGTCGGCTGGCACGCGAAGGTCCGGCTCGACGAGGACCCGCGCATCGAGGCCCGCATTCGCGAGCAATGGCGCAGGCTGACCGCCGAGCCGCCGCACGAGTTCCGCGAAGCCCTCGATGGCCGCGGCCCGGATCGTCGGAGTGCTGTCTCGCACGTCGGGCGGCATCGTCCCAAACGGGAAAATGACTGTCCCGAAAAGATAACACGGCGCTGACGCCCGCGACCTAGACTTTTTCCCGACGCCGATTCAGGCGTCGCCATCCAGACACGGCTTGCCGGAACGACCTCCATGACACCGACGATCGACCAGCTGAAGACCCACGGGCGGTGGAATCCGCTCTGGGACGAAATCGCGCAGTGGGACCCGGCGTGGACCGAGGACTTCCTGCGCGCGGCCACCGCGCCGTGGAACGATGGCGTGCTGCAGGCGAAGATCGTGGAGCTCCTGTGCATCGCTGGCAACGCGGCCTGCACGAATCTGTACGAGCCTGGACTGCGGCGGCACATCCGGGCGGCGCTCGACGCCGGCGCGACGCGCGATGAGATCGTGGCCGTTCTCGAATTCGTCGCGTTGCTCGGCATCCAGTCGTGTCACCTCGCGGCGCCGATCCTCCACGAGGAGCTTGGGGGCACCGGGACTCATGCGGCGCTCGACCTGCTCGCTGAATGGGACCCGCGGTGGGCCGTGCAATGGTCCGCGATCCTCGCCACCACGCGGAACTCGCGGGCACTCGACGCGAAGACCGT
Source organism: uncultured Ignavibacteriaceae bacterium (assembly GCA_964399995.1). GTDB lineage: Bacteria > Bacteroidota > Ignavibacteria > Tepidaquicellales > Tepidaquicellaceae > JAGPCH01. The sequence continues at coordinate 1,003 of CAYNTN010000333.1, read as the reverse complement.
CGAGCTGCTCGGCATCGCCGTGAACGCGTCCGCGACGCACATGTTCGAGCCGGCGGTTCGACGCCACGTGAAGGCTGCGCTGGCAGCCGGTGCGACCCGGGAGGAGATCGTTGCCGTCCTGAAGGTCGCGAGCTGCATCGGCATCCACGCCGTCAATGTCGCCGCCCCGATCCTTGCCGCAGAACTCACCGCGAACCGCGGCTGACCGGCTCCCTGACATTGATCAATCCACACGCGAAAGGCACGCACCATGCACTTCCTCGACGACTCGCTGCTTCCCGAAAACCAGGAGAAGCTCGTCATCACCGTCGCTCCCTACGGACCCGAGTGGGAACCCGCCGACTTCCCGCAGGACATCCCGGTCACGATGGAGGAGCAGGTCCAGAAGGCCGTCGACTGCTACAACGCCGGGGCCACGGTGCTCCACGTGCACGTGCGCGAGGCCGACGGCAAGGGTTCGAAGCGCCTGTCGAAATTCAACGAGCTGCTCGCGGGACTGCGGACGGCGGTGCCCGACATGATCCTGCAGGTCGGCGGTTCGATCTCCTTCTCACCCGAGGGCGAGGGGGCGGCCGCCAAGTGGCTGAGCGATGACACGCGCCACATGCTGGCCGACCTCGAGCCCGCCCCTGACCAGGTGACGATTGCAATCAACACGAACCAGATGAATGTGGTCGAGCTCATGTCGGCGGACGACTACGCAGGCACCTCGTTCATGCGGCCACTGGTCTACCAGGCCTACCGCGAGATGACGGTCCCGGCAGGCCCGGGCTGGGTCGAGGAACACCTGCGGCGCCTTCAGGCGGCGGGAATCCAGGCCCACTTTCAGCTCGCCACCGTCGCGCAGCTCGAGTCGGTCGAGCGACTGGCCCGGCGCGGCGCCTACTCCGGTCCGCTCAACATTACGTGGGTCGCGATCGGCGGTGGCTTCGACGGCCCGAGCCCCTACAACATGATGGAGTTCATCCGGCGGGTTCCCGACGGCGCGACCCTGACGCTCGAG
>CAYNTN010000332.1:0-2348 GCA_964399995.1 uncultured Ignavibacteriaceae bacterium | reverse complement strand
GTTTCAAAGTCTCCTTTGAACTCGGTCGGCGACAATTTCTCTTTCAAATAGCTAAGAACACATCTGGTTGTTTCAAAAACCCCCAGTTTCGCAAAAGCATCAAGCGGCTTGAGCGGATAATAGAAGAACCGGTTGTTGTAAAAGATCCGGGTCAGCCTATCGACCATCTCGTACTTGTTTTCAACGACCTCGAGCCAAAATTCGTTCACCCTAGTATCGGATGAAAAAAACCGGTGCGGCCCGATATCGACCTTTTGGCCCCACAGCGTGATGCTTTTCGCAAGTCCGCCCACACTGCCGCTTATTTCAAATAACGTGACCTCTACATCCTTCTGCTTCGAGGTCTGATATGCTGCCGTCATGCCGGCCGGCCCGGCGCCGATAACCGCAACCTTTTTCAAAACACCGTCAACATTGCTCATTACCAAAACTAACCTTTAGAATCAGGCGGATCGGTTCGGTCATATGTATATTCGACCTCGAGCACGCTCTCGTCAAAATCCTGCTGATGCCCGTGTACATTTGCTTCGGGCAAAAGCGTCCTAACCTCAAATATCGAAATGATCGGCACAAACCTAACAAACAAGTAGATCAGCGTAAAGAAGAAACCTATCGTCCCGATAAACATCGACCAATCAAAAACCCGAGGGCTGTACATGGCCCACGACGACGGGAGGAAGTCACGGTGAAGACTTGTAACGATAATAACGAAACGCTCGAGCCACATGCCGACGCTGACGATTATCGAGATCACAAAAAGCCAAAACTCACTTTCTCTGAATCGCTTGAACCACAGAAATTGTATCGAGATACCGTTACAAAAGATGAGCAGCCAATACGACCACCAATACGGCCCTTCCCAAATGCGGTTCTTGACCATGAAAAGTTCATATTGAGCTCCGCTGTACCAGCCGAAAAAGGCTTCCATCGCGTAGCCGTAAACCACGATCAACCCCGTCGCAAGCATGACCTTGCCCATGTAAACAAGGTGTGTGTGCGTAATGAAATCCTGCATTCGGTACCAATGCCGCAGCGGAATGCAAAGGATAAGCACCATCGCGAATCCGGCAAAGATCGCGCCGGCAACAAAGTAGGGCGGGAAGATCGTCGCGTGCCAACCTGGCACCTGCGACACCGAGAAGTCTAAAGACACGATCGAGTGTACAGAAAGCACGAGCGGCGTCGAAAGCCCTGCAAGGATCAAATATGTGATCTCGTAACGATGCCAGTGTCTTGCACTGCCGCGCCATCCCCACGAAAGCATCGCGTAAACAAACTTGAAGTACTTATTCTTTGCCCTGTCGCGCAGGGTCGCAAGGTCGGGTATCAAACCTACGTACCAGAACAACGCCGAAACCGTAGCATAGGTCGAAACCGCAAAAACGTCCCAGATCAAAGGGCTGCGGAACTGCGGCCAGATGCCCATCGTGTTCGGATAAGGGAACAGCCAATATGCGGCCAGCCACGGCCGTCCAGTGTGAAGTAGCGGAAACATCGCTGCGCAGGCGACCGCAAACAGCGTCATCGCCTCGGCAAAACGGTTGATCGACGTTCGCCACTTCTGATTGAGAAGCAGCAAGATCGCCGAAATAAGGGTTCCTGCGTGGCCGATACCGATCCACCAAACGAAATTGATAATATCAAAGGCCCAACCGACCGGCTGATTGTTTCCCCAAATGCCGATACCGTTCGCGAGAAGCCAGATGACCGTGAACAACAGCAGCTGGGCGATCATGAACGCAATACCGAAACCGATGAACCAATGGAACGGCGTCCGCTTCTTGAGCGTAACGTCGCTGATCTTGTCGGTGACGCTCGCATAATCGTGATCGCCCTCGACCATCGCCGGGTGAAGCTTTTGTTGAAGTTCTTTATCGTCGATCAACATTTAGTGTTTTTCGCCTCCCGGTTTAGGCTGTTCGGATTTTGGCACTTCCCCGGAGCCATGCCCCTGTTGAACATGCGGCTTATAATCCGGCATTTCCTTGTTCTGATTCTTCAAACCGGCAAGATATGTCGTTCTCGGCTGCGTGTTCAACTCATTGAGCAGGGTATAGTTGCGGTGATCTTTTTTGGCCTTTGCAACACGGCTGTTCGGATCGCTGGTGTCTCCAAAAATGATCGCATCCGTCGGGCAGGCCGCCTGGCAGGCTGTTACGATCTCGCCGTCACGAACCTTTCGCCCGTCCTTTTCTGCCTCGATGCGTGCCTGCGAGATGCGCTGCGTGCAATAATTGCACTTTTCCATCACACCACGGCTGCGGATCGAGACCTCAGGATTTCGCATCAGTTTGTACTGCGGAGTGTTCCAATCCTGATAAAGCAGGAAGTTAAACCGGCGAACCTTG
>CAYNTN010000331.1:0-2357 GCA_964399995.1 uncultured Ignavibacteriaceae bacterium | reverse complement strand
AGAATTAAGAATTAAGAATTAAGAATTAAGAATTAAGAATTAAGAATTAGGAATTTGGGTTAAGAATTACATTTAACATTTGACGTTTGACATTTGACATTTGACGTTTGACATTTGACGTTTGACATTTGACGTTCATAGGAATCATTAAAATCATTTAAATTATAGTTGCGATGCATTTAAGCTCAATTGCTATCGGTGTCGGAAGCGAGCTTATCTCAACCGTTGTCCTGCATGGCTGATTGTCCTTAAAATATTCGGCATACAATTTATTATAAACGGGGAAATCATCTTTCATGTTTGTAAGGAAAACTGTAACGTCAACGAGCTTGTCCCATCCTGATCCGGCATCTTCAAGTATGTATCTGACATTGTTAAAGACAGACCGGCACTGAATTTCAATGTCATATGAAATTATGTTTCCGTTTTCATCGAGATCAACTCCGGGGATTTTCTTTGTACCTCTTTCTCTTGGACCAACTCCCGAAAGAAAAAGCAGGTTGCCGATTTTACGCGCATGTGGATAAAGTCCGACAGGTTCAGGGGCTTTGGAAGAATTAATCAGATCAGTTGAATTCATCCGGAGTTTAGGTTTTTACAAAATTATGCTTAATGGTTTGTAAATGCAAGTTTGAATGAAATTCAATCCGGTGACAAATCACATCCGACCAAAACGTTGCTTAACCACAAAGTTCACTAAGAATGCACAAAGTACACAAAGTTAATTATAAATTCTTTGGGTTCTTTGTACCGACTCTGTGCATTTGTGGTAAAACAATATTGCCCATAAGTCAATCTAACAGAAATAGGATGTTTTTAAAGAAACTTAAAAAATACTATATCCAACTTATATTAAAAATTTATCCTACAATTAAAAAACGTTTTGGACATCTATGTATCAAATTAAGAAACAGTCTTACACAGGTAGCTATTTCGAAAAAATTTTTTGTAACATTTCCAAACTTTGTGTATCTAAATTACAAACAAACAAAGTATCATGAAAAAAATAATATTGATCATCTATTCAATTTTAGCTTTACATCTGATTGCATTTAGCAATACGGATTATGGTTTCGATATAAAGATACATGGTAAAGGAGATAAAAATATGATTATGCTTCCCGGATGGGGATGCTCCGGTGATGTCTGGAATGAAACTATAGAACATCTGGGTGACGGCTATATGTGTTACATATTTACGATGCCCGGTTTTGGGGGAGTTGTTCCGGAATCTTCACCCAATCTGAATGAATGGGTAAATTCCATTGCAAGTTATATCAAAGAATATAAAATTGAAAAACCGGTTGTAATCGGTCACAGTATCGGAGGAGGAATTGCAATGATGTTAGCTGCAGAATATCCGGGCTTGATTTCAAAGATCATAGTTGTTGATGCATTGCCTTGCGTAGCTGCTTTGAATAATCCGGTTTTTAAATCAGCTGAGAATCCAGATTGTTCGGCTTACATTCAGCAATTTAGCTCAATGAATGATGAGCAGTTTTATCAAATGCAGAAAAGTACAATGGCTTCACTTATGTCTGATACGGCTCACAGGAAAGAGGTAATGAACTGGACTTTAAATTCAGACCGGAATACATTGGCGGAAATTTTCTGCCAGTATCTGAACAATGACATGAGAGAACTGATCTCAAATATAAGTTGCCCAGCTTTGATCTTGCTGGAGTCTCCTTTTAAAAATATACAGCAGGTAATTTCGGATCAGTTTAAAAATATGAAAGCAGCAACAATTGAATATTCAAATAAAGGATTGCATTTTATTATGTATGATGATAAAGAATGGTATCTGCGTCAAATTGATAACTTTCTGAAATAAACTCAAGATGAAATTCGAAGAAATATACAATTCCTACAGTCAGAAAGTTTTCAGGCTGTGCATGAGTTATACAAATGACAGTGAACTGGCGACCGACCTGACACAGGAAACATTCATTCAGGTCTGGCAGAATCTTGAAAAATTCAGAAACGAGTCTTCGATCGGAACATGGGTTTTCAGGATTGCATCAAACATCTGTTTGAGGCAAATTCAAAAGTCAAAGAAGATGATAAAAGTTGAACTGCCATTTCAGATCGAAGATAAGAGAGAAGAGACAAATGATGAGCAGGTTAAATTTCTTTATAAATGTATCAGCGAACTTCCGGAAACTGACAGGCTGATTATTTCGATGGTTCTTGAAGAGCTTCAGCAAAAAGAAATCGGAAACATTCTGGGCATTTCAGAAGGAAATGTCAGAATAAAAATTCACCGGATAAAACAATTACTAACTCAAAGATTTAACGACAATGACAAACTTTGAAGACATAAAAAATTTATGGCAGAATGCCAAACCCGAAAAAAA
>CAYNTN010000330.1:0-2387 GCA_964399995.1 uncultured Ignavibacteriaceae bacterium | reverse complement strand
CCTGAATCTGCGGCTGCATGAGGAACTTTGTTGTATTCGAAAACGAATCTCTCTGCTGCCTGGCTTGTTCGATCTGATATACTAATGTACCCCAATGTGATGGTGCATATTCAAACCACGTTGCTCCTTCCGGTAATATTCCCGTTTCCTTGCTCTTATCACCAAAGAATCTTTTTTGAAGATATTCATTGTAAACTTCCCTTGGTCTTAGCCAGGAAGTAGGAATGTGAGGATCCAATGAAGAAGAATTTAATGTATTTGGTAAAACATCCTGAAACTCATGCGCATCTGCGTTAAAACTTTCAGCGTTAATTTGTTTTAATAATTCACTGTGACCTATGTCGTTGTCTTTATAGCTTCTGATATTAAAGGAATTAGTAACTGCAAAATTTAACTTTGCATCCGGTCTTTCTGATTTCATGATGCTGTCAACTTGACGAACACATGGTATATTTGAATGCGTAAGCTCATCAATGAAAAAGTATCCATCTCCTATCGTTTCTGTGAAAGCTTCAACTTCTTCTTTGATTTTGTTTTCATTTATTTCTCTTATATCTGGATTAGGATGAAATAATTCATTTCCCCATATGTCATCAACTATCATCTTATCAAACCACACATCCACTTTCCCATACCACCACACTCTGAAATCAACTTTGCAGTTGTCTTTCCATTCGTCCCATGGATCATATCTCATTCCGTAATTTAATCCGGTGCCGCTTGTATCGTAGGTATCTCCTTCTACTTGCAAGTTTGTTCCGGGAGGTTCATCTGTGAAATCAAAAATGTTTATGTAGTTGCCTGAATACAAATATGTAGTATCATTTACTTTCTTTGCAAAATTTCTAGCCTTAATCTTAACCGATTTGATGACAGTTCCTAAATAATTTATTATGTCAATCCTTACAACAGAATCTTCCGGATTTGAATCTACTATATTCGAATCAATTCTCATGAACGGTTTAATAAACCAGGTAGAATCATCTGCCTGAGTAAAATCTATGAGATCTCCGTGTTGAAGATTTTCATAAATGTCTTTGCAAAGATATCTGGGCGTTGCATCTGTTTGAGGACACTGAGCGCTATTGAGGCATCCGCGTACTACAGTCCTGCCGCTGTCAGTAGTGACGTATCCTGTATTATTGCTGTATGAAAATCCGTTATTCCCGCCTTCCGCTTCATATTCTAATCTCTGTCCATAACAAAGCCGTTCTATTTTCGGTCTTCCCCAGAATCCTTTCATTCCTGCGCTGTTTACCTGACTGATTAGTCCGCTTACATAGTTAGAATAATTACTTATCGGCTCATTAAAACCACCACCCGTTTCATCATATCCGTAAACATGGACAGAATTAAAATGAAGCGAATCTGTAAAGTTTTCAAGATTATTTTCAATAGCTCTAAGATCATTGGGAGTATATCTTCCGAAATATGTATCTGTAAAGATCAGATTAATAAAATCCTTTGCTGCCGGTTCATTCGTTATTGACTTTGCCTTCTCTAAAAAACTCTCCGGGCTTGTAATTCCCGAAATTATGAAAAAATAAATTACAGGCAGTGCAAGAATAAATGATGCTTTCTTCAGTAAATTTGTTTTCATAATTATTTTGATTTAAATCTATTGAATAAAATTATTTTATTAATATCATGCTCTTTGTATCAGAAAAAATCTGACCGGTTCTTTCATCTGAAATATTAAGCCTGTAAAAATAAACACCGCTTGCTAATTTTGAACCCTCAAACTCTGCTTCATACGTTCCTGCATTTTGTTTCTGATCAACTAACTTAATTATTTCATTTCCTGTAATACCGAAAACTTTCAGTTCTACATAAACTGAAGTTTTTAACTCATAACTAATTTTTGTTTTTGGATTGAATGGATTGGGATAGTTTTGAAATAAAGTAAATCTTTCGGCTACAACCGAATTATTATTTATTGATGTAAATAATATGTTCCCACCTCCATCTTTAGTATGGATAATTTGACCTGCCCAGGCGTGCATTGTATCGTTTCTTAAAGCAGAAATTAAGTCTCTGCTTCCAATTGGAGTAGTTTGATAACCCCAATTTCTTCCCCCATTTGTTGATTTCAATACTTTGAAAGAAGCAAATGTACCCGCGTATCCAATAGAGTCATTAACAAATTTTATATCATACCCTCCAAATGTATTACCTATTGAATTTATCCAATTGAGACCTCCATTTGTGGTATAGCTGATTCCCATTGAACCTGTTGTACTTGGTCCCCCTCGCATCCATCCACTCAAGCCATTTAAGAAAAAAATTGATTCAATTTGAAAAGCGGAAGTATAAATACCACTCCAATTTATTCCACCATTTGTTGTCTTATATAACTGTTCAAAATCATTTGCAAACCATCCCGTATC
>CAYNTN010000329.1:0-2395 GCA_964399995.1 uncultured Ignavibacteriaceae bacterium | reverse complement strand
GATGGTTCTGTTTCGGAAAAAAGTATGGATATTACCATTGCACCGCCCTGGTGGGAAACCTGGTGGGCTTACAGTTTTTATACTTTGTTAGTTATCCTGTCGGGATATTTGATTTATAAATACCAAAAATATTATATAGTAAGAAAGGAAAGGGAAAAAACGCATTTAAAAGAACTTGCACAGGCAAAGGAAATTGAGAAAGCATACACCGAATTAAAGACCACACAGGCACAGCTTATACATGCGGAAAAAATGGCATCGCTCGGTGAACTCACTGCAGGCATTGCGCACGAAATTCAAAACCCATTGAACTTTGTAAATAATTTTTCTGAAGTTAATTCAGAACTTATTGCTGAGATGAAAGATGAAATTAGTAAAGGAAATATCGAAGAGGTGAAAATCATTGTAAATGACATTGAAGCAAACGAACAGAAAATAAATCATCACGGCAAGAGAGCTGATGCAATTGTCAAAGGAATGCTTCAGCACAGCCGGAACAGCAGCGGGGTTAAAGAACCTACTGATATTAATGCCTTAGCTGATGAATATTTAAGACTGGCTTATCACGGATTGAGAGCAAAAGACAAATCCTTTAATGCTACAATGAAAACTAACTTTGATGAAAGAATCGGAAATGTTAATGTTGTGCCGCAGGATATCGGAAGAGTGATTCTTAATTTAATAACGAATGCATTTTATGCGGTTGATGAAAAGAAGAAACAGAATCTAAATGGATATGATCCGGTCGTTTCAGTTAGTACAAAAAAGTCCGGTGATAGAGTTGAAATAAGAGTTTCAGACAACGGCAACGGCATTCCGCAGAAAGTAAAGGATAAGATTTTTCAGCCGTTTTTTACAACGAAGCCGACAGGACAGGGAACAGGTTTGGGTTTATCACTGAGTTATGATATTATCAGAGCACACGGCGGGGAGCTGAAAGCGGAGACGAAGGAAGGTGAAGGGAGTGAGTTTGTGATTTCAATTTCCGCTTAATATCTTAAAAAAATATTTCATAGTTTATGAAATCAATAAATACCACAGCAACTTATAAGAAGCTTTTAACAAACATTGGTTTTACAATTGAATCGGCAAGACGTAATGCAGTTAAAGCAATCAATACTGAACTTATAAAAGGCAACTGGGAAATTGGCAGGCATATTATTGAATTTGAACAGGATGGTAATGAAAGAGCAGAATATGGAAGTGACCTGCTGGCAAGGCTTTCCAGGGATTTGAGGCTACAATACGGCAAAGGATTTGGCAGGCGGAATATTCTGGACATGCGGAGATTTTATCTGACATATCCAATTTGGCAGGCAGTGCCTGCCAAATTGAGCTGGAAAATGTAGTAGGTGACAATGATCCTATCGGTATAATACTGTCAGCCGAGAAGGATGAAATAATGGTAGAATATGCAATGGGAGGAATTTCAAATAAAATATTTGTATCAAAATATCAGCTTTATCTCCCGGATAAAAAACAGTTACAGAAAAAAATAAAAGCAATTATGGAAATTGAATAACTGAGTAATATTATCAGAGCACACGGCGGGGAGCTGAAAGCGGAAACGAATAAAGGAATTGGCTCAGAATTTATTATTAATTTACCTTTATAAATAAAAATGAAAATATTAGTCGTAGATGACGAAAAAGACATTCAGACGCTTTTCGAACAGCGTTTCAGAAAAGAGATAAGGGAAAAGACAGTTGACTTTGTCTTTAAATTTTCCGGTGAGGAGGCTTTAGATTATCTGAGCAATCATGCTCACGAGCAAGAGGCAATTTTAATATTATCGGATATTAATATGCCGGGCATGAGCGGACTTGAACTTCTCGGACATATCAAGCAAAAATATCATAAACCTCCGCCCGTGGTAATGATGATCACTGCTTACGGTGACGGAGATAATTTCAGAATTGCAAAAGAGCTTGGGGCTGATGATTTTTTAACAAAACCAGTAGACTTCACACTTTTAAAAGAAAAATTAAAATTAAATTCTAATGGCTAAAATATTAGTGGCAGATGACGAACCGGATCTGGAGATGCTCATTAAGCAAAAGTTTCGTCAGAAAATAAGAGAGAAGGAATATGAGTTTGTATTTGCAGTGAACGGGAATGACGCTCTCGACAAAATTCAGCAGCACAGTGACATTGACATATTGCTCAGCGACATCAACATGCCGGAGATGGATGGATTGACTCTGCTAAGTAAATTGAATGAATCAAACCCTCTATTAAAATCTGTTATTGTTTCAGCTTACGGAGACATGGAAAATATCCGTACAGCGATGAACAGGGGAGCTTATGATTTCATTACTAAGCCGATAAATTTTGAAGACCTTGCAACGACAATTGAAAAAACCTTAAAGTATGTTTCACAGATCAGGGATACTCT
>CAYNTN010000328.1:0-2408 GCA_964399995.1 uncultured Ignavibacteriaceae bacterium | reverse complement strand
CACGCGACAATGCCGCGCATGCAAGCGGTTCTCGCCGCCGCAGTGCGGGCATTTTCGCATGGCGGTCAACGGTTCACTGCAGTGCCGACAGAATTTCGCGCCGATGCGATTGACCTGTTGACAGTTGAGACACGCCGCGCCGCTCGAGTCAGAAGGAGCAACGGGTGTATTGGGCGGGTCCGTCACGGGGGGCGCGGGTGCGGGTGTCGCCGCAAAAGGCGCAGCTGCATAGGGCGCGCTCTCAGTCGTCTCGATGGCGGGCGCGTCAAATTTTTTGCCGCAGCCGACACAGAAATTAGCGGCATTGCGATTAGCCTGTCCGCAATTTGGACAATAATTCATGCCGGAAACTTGATGGTCCAATCACTCCAATTTTTGCGTCAATTTGCGCGTATCATAACGCAGCCGTTTTGTCCCCTCTGGCGACATGCGCCCCCGTATTTCCAGGTTCGCCGCCTCATCCAGCATTTGCTGCGCGAGGTCCTGCTCGCCCATGTTGATGAGCCGCGTCGCCGCCGCCTGGAGTTTGCGGGTGGCGTTCGCCAGGTCCCCGCGTTTGGCATCCTCAAGCGCGCGTGTCTGCAATTTGAACGCGCTCAACTTTTCCGCGAGGTTCATGACAATGGGATTGACCGGCGCAGCCGCTTGCCCGGCTGTATATGAAATGATGAGGTTTTCGCGCTGTTTCTGTCGCTCAATTCCCAGGTGGGGAATATCGTACTCGACGATCAGGTGCGCGAGCTGATAGTTGCCTTCGGGGCGCGGCGGCGCGACCAGCTCCAGCATGAGCGCGAGCGTAGATTGACGGGCCAGGTCGCCCAACGACAATTCCAGACCGCGCTCGATGAGGGGCGGCGCGCCGAGGTCGGAAATCATTGGTTTGACGCGGTGCGCGCGGCGCAGCTCCACCCCGCTCATAAAGCGCATTCGGAGCAAGAGATGGCGCAGAGCAATCTTTTGCGCGCCCGCGAGTTCCTGCCGAAAGGCGTTCGGGATCTCGGCAGGCTCGCGAATAAAGTATGCCTCGCCGCCGCTCGTGTCCGCGATCGAAATCAAGAGCTCTTCGTTAAACTCGACGCCCAGCCCCATGGTGCTGACGGAAATGCCCTGCTGCGCAGCGTTCCCGGCGAGCGCGCGGCACTGTGCCGCGTCCAGGGTGAACCCGTCCGTCAAGATGACGAGCCGATTGATCGCATCGCGCGAAAATCCCGCTTGCAGTTCTTCCAGACCGCGCGTGATTCCCATCGCCATATAGGTATCGTTGCCGAGCGGCAGGGTGTCGAGGGTATCAATGGCTTTTAATAGTTCGCGTTTATTTTGACCCGATTGATTTGGGATCACGACCATCGCCTCGCGCGCAAAGGCGACAAGGGCAAAATGGTCACGGGGCGCGATTTGTTCCAACGCGCTGTGGAGGGCCCGTTTGACATAATCAATACTGCGGGGCGCATCGAGCGTGTACTGTCTGGGGATGTTGTCAAAATGCCAGACGGGCACTCCGTCCACCAGGGTTTCGGATACGCTGCCGAGCCGAGCCAATTCGTCAAACTGCGCTTGCGAAAGAATGGGCACCGACATGGATTCGCTGGCGTCTACGATCATCGTGAGATTGACGGGCAATGGCGCGCCGGCATCCACATCGCCCGCGCTCAATTCGACCAGAACGTAGACAAGGCGAGCCGAATTGTTCGCCGGGAGGATATCCTGGCTGAATTGAGAGGTGATGGTTAGTGGGACAGGCATCTTCTTGGGTGAAATACGGGTATCTTGCGCGCGGATTTACGCCTTTTGCGCGATCACTTGGACGGTCCGTGTCCCTGCAATGCTGTCAATTACAATCTCCCCAGGTGTGCTTGGCATGGTTGGGACTTTGGAACCGTCAAGCCATACACGGAGGACTGTGCTATTCCGAGATTGTGATTCAAGGTAAAAATGAATCCATTCTGCGTCGGTCCGAATTTGCAGCGAATCGAGAACACGTTGATCCTGGCTCATGACTAATACGTCTTTCGGTCCGATGGATGTTCCAAAGAGCGCTGACAAAAAACCAACCTGACCAAAATCCAGGATGGCAGGGGAAATGGCAAGACCTCCACTTGGGTTGGCCACTCTGATCGGTAGGATGCGACTCACGCCTTCCGACTGTATCACAACCTGGGCATTTACAATGCCAAGACTTGGCAACGCTTTCATCTTGGCGCTAAACTGGACCCGGACCTTTTGCCCGACGGGGCAATAAACGAGCATTGGGTTGATAGTGAGCCACGACTCGGAGAGGAGAATATTTCCCTTTGCGATGCCGCTGCCCTGATTTGAAAATTCGACTGAACCCAATGCGAATTGAGCATGCTGCAAATCTTCCGGTTTGAGGTCCACGGTGAGCGCTGTAGGGTGGAAATCCAATTTGG
>CAYNTN010000327.1:0-2411 GCA_964399995.1 uncultured Ignavibacteriaceae bacterium | reverse complement strand
CGTGGCGTCGGCGCCCGTGAGGCTGTTGAAGAGCGTGGTCTTGCCGGCGTTGGTGTAGCCGACGAGCGCGACCGTCGGGAAGTCCGAGCGGCGCCGCCGGCCGCGGAGATAGCCCCGGCGCCGCCCGACCTCGGCAATCTCGCTGCTGGTCGGGACCTCGGTGGCCGGCGTGACCGCCGGCGCGCCCGGCGCCGCGATCGCGGTCGCGGCGCTCGTGGCGCTCGTCGCTGCCGTCATCTGCTTCGCCGCATGGGCGCTCCGCCTCTCGTCGCTGGTGAGCTTCATCAGCGAGACGGTGCTGACCGGCTTCAAGGCCGGTGCCGCGCTCACCATCGCGATGACGCAGCTTCCGAAGCTTTTCGGTGTCAGGGGTGGCGGCGACGATTTCTTCGAACGCGCCGCGACGCTGGCAGCCCAATTGCCCGGCACGAACGCGGCCGTGCTGGCGTTCGGCATGGCCGCGATCGCGCTGCTCGTCTACGGCGAGCGGCGGCTGCCTTCGCGCCCGATCGCGCTCCTGGTCGTCGTGGCGTCCATTCTCGCGCTCACCTTCACGCCACTCACGAACGCCGGCTTCGCCACGGTCGGCCTGCTGCCTGCAGGGCTCCCCGCCTTCAACTGGCCGTCGCTCAGGTCCTCCGACATCGACGGCGTCGAAACCCTCGCGCTCGCGTGCGTGCTGCTCGCCTACATCGAGGGCGTCTCCGCCGCGCGCGCGATCGCACAGCGCCACGGCGACACGATCGAGCCGCGGCAGGAGCTCTTCGCGCTCGGCGCCGCGAACCTCGCCGTCTCGGCGTTCCAGGGCTACCCGGTGGCGGGCGGCCTGTCGCAGTCCGCGGTCAACGACAAGGCCGGCGCGCAGTCACCGCTCGCCCTCGTGGTCGCCTCGGTCGCGATCGGAGCGTGCCTCATGTTCCTGACCGGCCTCCTGCGCAACCTTCCGGAAGTAGTGCTCGCGGCGATCGTGCTCGTCGCCGTGAAGGGACTCTTCGACGTGAAGGCGCTGCGCGAGATCTGGACCCTGAGCCGGGCCGAGTTCGCGACCGCGATGGTGGCCTTCGCCGGCGTGCTGGTCCTCGGCATCCTCAAGGGCGTCTTGCTCGCGGCGATCGTGTCGATGCTCCTGCTCGTGCGCGCGACGGCGTTCCCGCACGTCGCACGGCTCGGCCGCGTGCCGGGCACGCGGCGCTACTCGGATGCCGAGCGCAACGCCGACAACCTCGCGGTCCCCGGCGTGCTCATCGTGCGGGTCGAGGCCGCGCTCCTCTACTTCAACGCCGATCACGTGCGCGAGCGCGTGCTCCAGCACATCGCCGCCGCGGGCGACGGCCTCAAAGTCCTGGTCTGGGACCTGTCGAGTTCGCCGCACGTCGACATCGCCGGCGTGCGCATGATCGCCGGCCTCGCGCAGGACCTCGCGCAACGCGGCATCGCGCTGCGCATCGTCGATGCGCGCGCCTCGGTGCGCGAAACCCTCCGCAAGATCGCGGGCCGGGACTGGGGCGACATCGACCGCCGCCTCTCGCTCGACGACGTCGTGAGCGCCGCCGAGGCCGCGGCCGCATCCTGAACCGGGCATTCTGCGACCGCCCCGGTCAGGGGAACCTCGCGCAGCCCGCGCGCGGCCCTTCCGGCGCCGCGCGCACCGCGAGGCTGCGCAGCTTTCGTCAGGCGACTTCCGGGATGAACTTGAACGGGTAGTTGGTCTCCCGGACCCGCCCGATCCTGCGCTTCGGCAGCTTCGGCTTCTCCCGCGGCGCGTCCCCGTGGGGAATGCGCCCGAGAATGTGGGTGATCGCATTGAGCCGAGCGCGGCGCTTGTCGTCGGAGCGCACGACGAACCAGGGCGCCCACGACGAGTCGGTGGCCTGGAACATCTCGTCGCGCGCGACCGTGTAGTCGTCCCAGCGGTCGTAGGACTTGAGGTCCATCGGCGAGAGCTTCCACACCTTCCTGCCGTCGTCGATGCGGTCCTTCAAGCGCCGAGTCTGCTCGTCCGCCGAGACCTCCAGCCAGTACTTGAGCAGGATGACGCCCGAGTCGACGATCGCGCGCTCGATCAACGGTACGCCGGCGAGAAAACGCTTCGCCTGGTCCCCGGTGCAGAAGCCCATCACGCGCTCGACCCCCGCCCGGTTGTACCAGCTCCGGTCGAAAATGACGACCTCGCCCGCGGCCGGCAGGTGCCGCAGATAACGCTGGATGTACATCTGCGACTTCTCGCGCTCGGTCGGCGCCGGCAGCGCGACCACGCGAAACACCCGCGGGCTCACGCGCTCGGTGATCGCCTTGATCGTGCCGCCTTTCCCGGCGCCGTCGCGACCTTCGAACACGATGCACACCTTGAGACCCTTGTGCTTGATCCACTCCTGCAGCCGCACCAGGTCGACGTGGAGTTTGCGCATCGC
>CAYNTN010000326.1:0-2424 GCA_964399995.1 uncultured Ignavibacteriaceae bacterium | reverse complement strand
AGATCAAAGACCGTGAGCTGGCCGGCAAAATAGTCGGTGAGTTGGGCTATGGCCGCGGCAAAAGGGGGTATTTGTTCATCTTGCACCCATGTTGCGCCGATCGCCGGGCCATATTGGTGCTCAACCATGTAGAGGCCGGTGAGCGCAGTGCCGTCGCCGGTGAGCAGCAATGGGCACAGAGGAGTAGCTATGATAGTATAGTAGGTACTCATCTGTTTTTCTTTCTGAGCGCGTGTTTGAAAATTATCGTTCTCTTTCTCCTCCTCGTGCTCTTCCTCGCAATCTTGGATCGAGGCCGAGAATAAGGAGGAGAAAGAGAACAAGGATAAGGACGAGCCAGAGCCTGTTTGAATATTCCGGTTCTTAGAAAATTACTCGGCGTGCTTCCCCCGCCCCCAAATTGTGCAGGGTGAGAGTCGTGTACGGGCGTCCCCAGCGTTGTTGCTCACCGATGGTGGCCTGTTCGGCCTGGGGCGCGCTGTGGGCCGGCAGCAACAATGTCAAAGTTGCAATGGCCTGGGGCGTTTGGACCAAACATCCTTCAGCCGTCAAGCTGATCTGCACTGAATTGCGTTCTGTGGTCCAGGTTAGCCAGCGATCCGCCGAGATAATCCGCATGTCATGATTCAATGCCAGATCCCACGTGCCCTCGATCAGCGGGCTAGAGTAGGTGGCAAAGCTGACTGGATGTGAATTGAAGGTGATCGGGGTGTAAAAGTCATGGGCCGCGCGCTGGATGATCTTGCCCACCACTGCCAGGGCTTGTGCCACGCTCCACTTGAAGCTGAAAACAAAGCTTGGATGAATCAGCACTTCCTCCGTCCATAAAGTCGGCTGTTGATAACAATGGATCAAGTTTCCCTGCTCATCCACAAAGGGCAGGGGGCGCCCTGAACCGGCCATATAGCCCAACGAGAATGGGTGTACGCTGATGTAGTTACACTCCATCTGAATGCCCAAATCCGCCAAAATCCGTGCTGCATCCACATAACCCAACCAACGGACCGCATGTTGGCGGATCGTATGGGGCGTGCGTCCCAGTTCACGTTGATGGCGCGTCACATTGGCGCGCAGCATCGCTTCAACCAACGTACTCTGCGGCTGATCTTTGGCCAGATAGGAATGGATGTCCGCCTCCAGCGCCGGATGCACCGAGAACGTGTGTCCCTCTGTTTCCCACCTATCCATTTGTTGGCGGCTGATCTTGCTCTCGGGCACCATGTAAAAGGTACAGGTCGCCTGGCGTTGGCGCAGACCAACCAACAGTGCTTCAAACTGCTCTACGGTGGACCAATCATCGTCGCTGGTCATAATGACCGCACTGCGCTGATTGGCCTCTGGGTAGTACCAGAGACGCGGTCGCGGCGCTAATTGCTCGATACAGCGTGCCAACAGCGCGGTTTGCAGATCAGCCTGGGGCAACAGCATCTGCTCCACATCCAGTTGTCCCACAAAGAGTTCACTGGGACGGTAGATGCCATCTAACCCAGCATAACAGAGATCGGCGTGGGCTGGGTTGCCCTGGCGCAGGCGAGCAATGGCGTGGGGTAAGTCATAGGCAAAGAAGATCGCTTCGCCCTGGCCCACCTGGCAATGAACGATACCCGGCTGCGTCTCGCCATCTGCCGGATTTTTGCTGGTTCGCACCTGCGCCAAGACGGTTACGTTGCTATCGTTTGCCGGTGACCAGCCCATGGCCGGGACAATCACCTGCACCGGTTCGTGGCAAAGCCCCTGCAAAAACGGCTGTGTTGAGTCCGAGTGGAGCCAACCATTGTCAATGCCGCGCCAGGTGGGGATCAAACCAAGGCGCCGGGCAAAGTACGCATCTGGGTGAAACGCCAGCAGACGACCGCCGTTGGCCACATATTGTTCAAGCGCGTCTGCTTGCGCCTGAGTGAGGGCCAAGCGCGGCAGGATCAGCAGATCATGCTGGCGCAGCAGCACTGGATCAAGGGTGGTCAGTTCCGCTTCGGCAAAGTCCGCAAACCCTTCTAATCGCAAAATTTTGGCCAGGTAGTGGCTGTAACGACAATGGAAGTCAGCTTGCGCGTGGAGCAGGAGCATGGCTCTATCCTATTCATCGACTGAATGAAAATTATTCACATTATGAATCGTTTTTGCGCTTCAAAACGCCGGTATTTGCACCACCCCACCACCCTGGGCGGCAGATTGTAAGGCGCAGATGCCGGCGGCAATTGAGCGGGCGGCTTCCCGCGGGCCAATCATGGGTTCCTGATCCTCATGAATGGCGCGTAAAAAATCCTGGGCCTGCTCAATCTCCATGGTGCCATGGCCCAAGCTGAATTTGCGCGCCACTTTGGGGTTGTTCCAGTTGGGCAGCGTCACCGGGATCAGTCGGCGCGTGCCGGAAAGGCGGCTGTGATAGAGGTAATTGGTTGTCTCCTGCATCGGCGCACCCTG
>CAYNTN010000325.1:0-2425 GCA_964399995.1 uncultured Ignavibacteriaceae bacterium | reverse complement strand
CCATCCTCCGGTCGGGCGCTAAAGTGCCGGTGAGCAGGAATGGGTACGGGAAATTGAGAGAGGTTCTTGGACTTTAAAATATTTTAATATAAATAAAAAGAATAATCCCATTCATTTTTTCAGTCTTGTTAAATATTAATATCTTCTTCCGTTATAGTTACTAGATCTTCTTCCACCGGTAATTTTAATCCAACTATTCTATTAGAATGATTTTCTATAACCCTTTCAAATAAATTTCGGACAAATCGGCCGTTACCATAATTCTTATCACCTGACTTAACAATTTCATCAAAAATCCCTTTGATTTTGTGTATTGCGCTATCTGATAAAACATATTCCTGCTCTTTTGCTTGTAACATAAATATTTCCAATAATTCATCTGAAGTATAGTTCTCAAAATCAATATAACGGTTAAACCTACTCTTTAGCCCAGGATTTGATTCAATAAATTTCTCCATTTCCTCCTTATACCCTGCCAAAATAATGACTAACTTTTCCCTATCATCCTCCATCCTTTTAACTAAAATATCAACCGCTTCCTCACCGTAAGTATCACCATTTGTGTTAGTCAAGCTATAAGCCTCGTCAATAAACAAGACACCGTCTAAAGCCTTATCAATAATAGAATTTGTTTTGATAGCAGTTTGACCCAAATAACCTGCAACAAGAGCACTCCTATCAGCTTCAATTAGATGTCCCTTCTTTAAAACACCTAACTGCTTTAAAATTCCTGCATATAAACGAGCCACAGTGGTTTTACCTGTCCCTGGCGATCCTGAAAATATAGTATGCAGAGACACTTGTGTTGTTTTTAAGTCTTTAGTACTTCTCAGCTTTTGCACCTTGATATAATTCACAAGTGTTTCTATTTGTTTCTTGACTTCACTCAGTCCAATGAGCTTTTGAAGTTCACTTAAAAAGTCTTCGCTTTTAACATTATCCATTTGCTTAATTCCACCGTTTTCCGCTACAGGCTCTAGTTCTTCTACTCGTTCGTTTAATTTTTCCTTTTGCTTTTTCTCATTATTCATATTTTGTTGAACTTGATCTACCAAAGTTGTGTTTCCAAAACCGTGATTTATCAAACTTTGAATAATTTCAAAGTAAACATCATCAGTTAAATCAAATATTGCATAAGGGTTTCTTTCGCCTCTTTTTTTTATTGAAAAATATTTATCCCCTGTATTAAAAAAAGACATCATTCCCGACTCTTTAATATCATCGAATAAAATAATGCTTGTCATCCCATTAAAAGTATTTGTGTAAGTATATTTATGAGCTATAACAAGACCAATAGCATAATTATATATTCTTGCCGGGTTAGGCTCAAAGGTGTTAGACCCTGAAACTTTTTTCATTTTTGAATATTTCCCATCATATCCTCCAAAAACTGGATAATTTATCAATGTGGGATATCCAATATTTAACTTGAAGCCAATTAGCTGTTTACCCTGCTTGAATAAATAAGAGTTATACCCATTTAGAAAACTAATCGGAATATCAATGTCGTATTTTGCATCTTTTTTATTTAAAAACTCATAGTAATTACTTATTTTACTTATTAATTCATTTGAAATTTCTGCATAACTTTTAGTAGTCAAAAAATCATTGATAATAATTTGGGAATTATTATGCAAAATACTAAGGAACTCGGAACGATTAATTGATAAATAATCGCATAACAAATCTGATACTACTAACTCTTCATCATCAATTGTCAAATCAGTCATAATATCATTTGCCAAAATTTCAAGAAGACCAAAATTTAGATCCTTGTCCTCGCTTTCATTATATCCAGTTAAATTTAAGAGCGTTTTTAGACTCCAGAGTTTATCAATAGCTTCTTTCGTAACATTCCGAGAATCTTTCAGATGTATTTTGTAATTTTTATAAATATTAATTTTATTTTCTCTAATCACCTTTTCTTTTACTTTAACCTTTGCATCGATAATCTCTATTTCTGAAATTTTCCATTCAGTATAAGAATATCCGGATAAATAATTTAGGGTTTCAATTAAATGCTCATTAATGCTTTTTGATAAGAATCCTCTAACGTAATAATACTTGTCATCTATTATTTCGGTTGAAAATGGATTCTGAGGTGTTCCAAATAATAGCATATGGAAAATTTAAATTCTCCTTTTTAATTAAATATTTTAAATTTAATGATGTGACTTCCTTTTTAAAATTCCACCCAAAGCTTCTTTAATAGTTGAAGCAAAAACAAATGCTTTTGGATCCACATCATACACGAGATTTTTGAGTTTACGCATTTCTAGTCGGGTGATCACCGTAAAAATGATATCGCAGTCGGCGCTAATTTCGTATTTACCGGGTAAGTAACCCCGCTCCCCTTTGTAAATCGTGATCCCCCGGTGCAGTTTATTCACCAGCTGGTATTTGATCGCTTCGCTTTTGGCGGATA
>CAYNTN010000324.1:0-2454 GCA_964399995.1 uncultured Ignavibacteriaceae bacterium | reverse complement strand
AATGGCGTTTGAGAAATACACTTCGAAATTTGCCCGCCGCCTTGGGAATCACCGCGACCTTCTCGACGTGATCATCGAAGCGTTCGCCGGAAAGGACGGTCTGCTCGAGCGTCACAACGTCAAGCTCAAAAAGGCATTTTCGCAAGACGAGATAATCGGCGAGGTCGTAGTAAAACTTCGCGACGCCGGATATGAGGCCGAACTTATTCCCGATCTCGAACACAGCGTTTCCGAGATCGAGGTAACGATGCCGAGCGGGCAAAAAGTGATATTTGATAGAAATCTCGCAGACTATGTCGAATTTCAAAAATCTGTCGAGCTTGCACGCAGTCTTGAGACGGATTTTCCCGGTCCTTATATTCTAGGCGAAAACGGCAACAGCGTGACGCTGAAAACCCGTTCCGAAGTGCTCGACAAAGTGACCAGCCTTGCAAAGAAGGACCTTTCGATGCAGCGTTACAAGGGACTGGGCGAGATGAACCCGGAACAGCTCTTGGAAACAACGATGGACCCGGAAAAACGCACCCTGCTGCAGGTGAGGGTCGAGGACGCGATCGAGACCGAGGGGCTGTTCACGATATTAATGGGCGACCAGGTCGAACCTCGCCGCAAGTTCATCGAAGATAACGCGCTCGACGTCAAGAATCTTGACGTTTAGCACCAGCAACACGATGCGCCGCCTTTTTTACTTAAAAAGACGGCGCATTTTTGCGCTTTTTTCCATCCGAAAGGTTACTGTTCGGTTCTATCTGTTTTCGTCCGGCAGTTTCAGAACAAATCCATCGCGACGGATCGAACCGACGCAACTTGTTTCCAGCCCTTTCGCATCTGCTGTGCGGATAAATGCTGTGTTAAGTTTGTCGATACACTCGGTCCCTCTCAGCCCGCCGAATCCGTGGCCGCCGGACGGAACGACGACGTGCACGCTGTTCGAAAAGCCTTTGGCAACGAGGTCTCCATAGAGCGGCGGAGTCACCGGACCCCATTGACCGGTCATGATAAGCACCGGAACCTTGGAATGTACTAATTCCGAATAGCCCTTTCCAACGGCCGCACGCGGCCATTCTCCACATGCTTCGCGCTGCTGTCGAAGGCGGTAATCGCCGAGAAAGGTTTCGTCGTCTGCCTTTTGCTTTTCGGCGTTACTTACGCCTGCAAACCGAAGGTCTTCTGCGCAGGTTATCGAAAGGTAAAGTCCGGCAGCTCCGGTCGCGACGATATTCTGCCGGTAGAAAATCGCCGCTTCGGCGATCGGTGCAAACTTCCCTTTTGCCGCCTCGCTGAACACGAGCGCTATCCGGCTCGCGGCACCGGGATTGTAGAGCATATAACGCACGGCTTCGCCCGCAAGGTCGCGGGACAGACGAACACGCGTCGGCTTGCTCCGATCCGGCGGTACACGAACCTCTACCTCGACAGGCCCGTTCTTCAATTTCGCGAGCACGGCTTTCTTGTCCGCACGAACATTGGGAAACGCTGCCTTGCATTCGGCATTGCTGAGACATTCTTCGATCACGCCATCAAGCGCACGTTCTGTATGCTGCGGAAAATCACGAGGCATGAACTGGCCGGTCGGCGAAACGCCATGAAGTATCGCCGCACGAACGTTCTCTCCATGGCGTTTGATATAGGTCTGCACGGCGCGCGTGCCGTAAGAGGCGCCAAGTAAATTGATCTTTGTATAACCGAGCGCGACGCGAACATCGTCGAGGTCGTCCATCGCGATCGTCGTGACGTAGAGTTTGAGATCGGCCTTCTTTTCTAATTCTTGTCGGCATCGTCGCGTCTGATCCAGCGGACTCCAATGACCAAGGTAGCTCTGCACGTCACCGGGCGAAAAGAAGTCGCAAACAAGCGGGTTCGATCCGCCGGTGCCGCGCTGATCGACAAATATGAGGTCACGATGTTCTCGTATCTTCGCGAGTTCTTCTGCGACGTAAGGTGCGTCTTCCGTAGCGGACGAACCGGGCCCGCCGGGAATATAGAACAGCGGATCCGGCTCCTTTTTCTCACCTGTTGCCGGATAGACGTGTATCAGCAGCTTGATCTTTCGCCCGGTTTTCGCGACCCGGTCTTCATATACCTCAAAGCTTCCGCATAGAACCTTGGCCGTCCTGCCGGGTTCGGTGCCCAGAACCTCACACGGTTCGAGCTTGATCTGCTGAGAAAAAGCTTCGACCGCAAACAGAAGCATAAGCGTGATCACGATAGTTAGATTCCGCATATGAGCGGAATTTATACCACCGAACGGGCGGAGTTCGAAACCCGGAAGTAAACATTATTGCTGCCGATTTCGCGTGTATTATGGTGATGTTATGAAATTCGCACGATACACATTCTTGATCGCGGGTGTTTACGGGTTGTTGGCTCTGGTTCCGCAGTATTTCATGGAAAACCAGGTCGGTATCGACAATCCGCCAGCGATCACGCATCCGGAATATTTCTACGGTTTTG
>CAYNTN010000323.1:0-2482 GCA_964399995.1 uncultured Ignavibacteriaceae bacterium | reverse complement strand
GGCGCCATTCGCGCACTCCATGCCGCCGCGCGGGCGCGTGCGACAGGCCCGCTCACCAGCAGTGCGGCCCTAGCACTGGCCGAGGCGCTGACCGATGGTGGCGTCTTCGTGATCTGCACCGGCTTTCCCGTGCGTCCGTGGATATCGCCGGCGATCGGCGAGACCGACGGCCCGCCCGGCGCCGCCGCGCTCGCCTGGGCGACGGCGCTCGCTTGTAGGGCGCTGCCGGTGATCCTGACGCCGCCGGCGATGACCGGTCAGGCCGAGGCCGCGGCGCGCGCTTTCGGCCTTGTACCGTTGCCGCTCGATCAGGCACGCCGGGCCGTCACCGGCAGCCGGCCGACGCCAGCGGTCGTCGTCATGCCCTTCACGCTCGATGCCGCCGCGGCTACAGCCGAGGCCACGCGTCTCTTCGCCGAGCTTTCGCCGCGCGCGGTCGCGGCGATCGAGCATCCCGGCGCCAATGCCAAGGGCGTTTATCATTCCTCGCTAGGCGTCGATATCTCGGCCGGGGTGACCAAAGTCGAGCCGCTGTTCGCTCGCGCTCAGGAAGCTGGCGTGCCGACGCTGAGCTTTCCGGATATGCCCAACGAGATCGGCCTCGGTCCGCTGCGCGAGGCAGCCAAGGCCGCCTCGCCCTATGCCGAGCGCTGCCAATGCCCATGCGAAGGCGGCATTACCGGGGCGAGCGAGGTCGACCACATTGTCTTCGCCACCGCCGCCAATTGGGGCGCCTATGCCGTGGCTGCCGCGCTGGCGGTGCTCACCGACACCGGCCGCGCGATGATCTCGCCGCAGCAAGACGCCCGCGCCATCGCGGCGACACAGGGCGCCGGCGCCATCGAGGGCGTGTCGGGGTCCTACGATCCCGAGGCCGGAATCGACGGCATCCCGACCGCGGTTTCGGGTCGAATTGCGGCGCTGATCGCCGACTCCGCGCGGCCCTTTATCGGCCTCGACGCGCGGGCGCCGTTCTGATCAGTGTAGCGTCGCCGCCATCTTTTCCCTGTAGACCTTGTAGGCTTCGCTCGGCGTCACCGGGATGCCGTGATGCACGATCGCGTGGTCGAGCATGCGCGCGCAACGCTCGCGCAGCTCGTCATCGGCCATCGAGTGCAGATGCGAAAGGAAATAGACCATCTGCGGGCCTTCGCGCCGGGCGCGCTCGACCACCGCGTCCCATACCGCCTTGAGGCCGTCGAGCTCGATATTCTCGTTGAATAGATAGTTGCGTACGCCGGTGCGCTGGCCGTCCCAGGCGAGCGGCACTTCCAACACGCGGCTGCGCGCGCCGCCGGCGGTGGGAGCTTTGCGGTGATCGGCGTGGTCGAGGAAATAGGCGCTCGTCGGCGCGCCGCGCCAGTCGGAGCGCCACAGCTCCTTGGCAAAGCCGGGCGCGCTCGACAGGTCGATCAGCAGTTCGTTCTCTTCCGCGATCTGGGTCAGGCCGGGGACGTAGCCGTTATAGGGGATACGAAGCGTCGTCGGCTTGACGCCCGCCTCGGTCAGCAATCGCTGCTTCCACGAGATGACGAAGCGCATGTGGTCGAGATCCTCGATCGCGTGGCCCGACTTGACCCGCTCCTCGTGCGGATGCACGGCGAGCTCGCCGCCGTTGGCCGCAAGCGCGCGGTAGTGCTCGTACATCGGTTCGCAATAGAACGCCTCGCGGCAATAAGTGCCGGAATGGGCGCCGAACACGACTTTGCCGCCAGTCTGCTTCTTCCAGAAGCCGACCGCGACCTTCATGTTATCGGTGATCTCCTTTTGGTTCGGCGGCAGCAGGCCGTAATTCAAGGCGGCGTCGAGCGGGCCATAGCCCAGCCAATCGCCGTCGAGATAGGGCACGAACCAGACCGTCGGGTTGCTCATCGTCTCCTCCAGGGGGTCAAGCGTCGGTATCGGTCAGATCGAGATCGTCGGGCGTCCAGCCCAGCTTGGCGAATTCAGGGCCGCAGACCGCATTGGCGAGGGCCACGAAGCCGTCCAAAAGTGGTGTCGTCACGTCCTTGCGCCGGCCCAGCGCGGCGATCAGGGCGAAGCCGTAGCGGATGTTCTCCACCGTGTAGCGATGATACATCTGGTCGGGCCCGGTGAGCAGGCGAAACCCGTCATAGCCGCCCTTCGCGTCGCGGAAATTCGCGCCCTCGATGCTCGTCGCATGGTCGTAGACCGCGTCGTCATAGGGGGCGATGACGATGCCCCAGGCCTTGGCGACAGCGATGATCTCGCCATGCACGCCGCGGATCGCTTGCCGCACACCAGGCGTCATGCCATCGCGAAATAGGGCAAATTGCCCGGCTGCAGACTCAATCCCGCCCACATTCAGCATCGCGCCGACGCCCAGCATCGGGGTGCCGGAGTTGCGCAGCGCCGCCTCCAGCAGCGCGTCGACCTCGACCAGTACCGGAAAGTGGGAGCGCAACCGTCCGAGCACGGCCCGCGCCCCCTCGCGCGGCGCGCCCGCGGCATAGGCCTTGAT
>CAYNTN010000322.1:0-2510 GCA_964399995.1 uncultured Ignavibacteriaceae bacterium | reverse complement strand
CCTACGATAGAGGGACAGCCCGAAGGCTTAACCTTCTCCTCCATCTTTCATGCTGTGCGTTCTCATCCCGTGGCGCAGACTCCTAGTCACCACTTTGACCGTGTCGCGCACTTCTCGGTGGGCTTCTAAGCATATGCGATCACTATATGCTATATACGCGCCAACTCGTTGTAATCGCATATTTTTCACGTGGTGGTGTTCACCATTACAACAATCGCCATGAATTGCACACTCATTGAGTCGATGTAAGCAACATACGCCACTCCCGAAGCTGGCCTCGCAAATCTGGAAAGCTAACGTGGCATCTGGGACGGTCAGAAGGAAATGCTCGCCGATACGCTCCGTGCGATTGTTGTCACCACCTTCTTCTTGTCAAGGCACAGGTGAATCGAGATACACTGCTTGTTCTGAATCACACGCGTGGTGTTGTGCAGTTGACCATGAATGGTGCGCTTGCTATACCATATGCCTATGGACATTGCAACATACCTTTCATTCAATGACCCTGTGGTCATACGGTTCAGCATCGACCTCTTGGTTGCCATCGTGCTCGGAGCCGTCATAGGTGCGGAGCGGGAGATCCGCGGCAAGGACGCAGGCATGAGCACGCACATCTTCGTGATCTGCGGCGCCATGCTATTCACCTTCATGTCTGTGACCGTAGATCCCGCCTCCAAGTCGCGCATCGCTGCCCAGATCGTCACCGGCATCGGCTTCCTCGGCGCAGGACTCATTCTCAAAGATGGTCCGAAGGTGCGCAATCTCACCACCGCCGCAAGCGTGTGGTTTGCGGGTGCCATCGGCATGGCGATCGGGTTTGAATATCACGAGATAGCAATCATTGCTGCAGCCGCGTCGGTGGTCATCCCCCGCATTCCGCACGTCAAGAAAAGGGTGCGCGTCGCATACGCAGAGAAGCATAAGGACGACGCCGATGAGGGAACGGACATTACCGTGCAGGCCGACGACTGATTTCGTTCTAATGACTGTGCGTGGGAAAATGAAACGTTGATCGTGGTCGTACCTATTATGTCCAGGTCCAGCCCTTATGCCCTGTCGAAAATCTGCTTCTCGATCTCGGCTACCACTGCCAGAACTGTTGATCCGATAGCGGGGTTTTGCCTGGGTGTGGCACCCGACGCAGTATTCGACCGCCGCTCGCGTGCACAGTGGCCTGTTCGCCCAACCGCGGATCCGCGGGTTACCTGTGGGATGGCGACTTCTGTGACTTGTCGTACCGATTGATTGGCACTGGCGCTGGCAGTGCCACCCGCGATGACCCCGGCGGTGATCCGGACGCCAATCTACGCGTCGTACAAGCCCCCGATCATGGCACCACCCTGCCAACTGGAAGGCGTCCAACGCCTGGTCGCACCGCACCCAAAGATCGATCGCTTCCGTGACTGTCTCGATCGACTTCAAGACCATCAACGTAGCCGTCGCCGGTGGTCAGGGTCTCGGCGGGCTTGCCTCCTAGAGTGGCCACTACTACCAAGGTAGATGAAGGCACTGGGCGGTCGACCCATGGGCGGCTAGTGCCGTTTGAGTTCATACCTCGAACTCGTCTGGCAGCACCTACACGGCAACCAACGCCTACGACAAGTTCCGCGTTACTTCATCCCCGTCGACGCAGAGCTATTTGGACTGCAGGTCTACTTCCAATGGTGGTGCGCCGAGCCTATTGGTTCGTCACCACCGCTGATCACGACCGCAGCTTCCAGCGTACTGATTGGCAGCGCCTGAGCGCCTCGTCGAGCTGGCGTTTCACGGTGATGTTCACGACTTTTCGATGCCGAGCAGGGTCACGGTGAACACCAGCGTGGCGCCCGGCGGCACACGATTGCCGGCGCCGCGCGCACCATAGGCGAGTTCCGGCGGAATGGTGAGACGGAAGGTCGCTCCCGGCTTCATGAGCTGCAGACCCTCGCCGAAGCCTGGCACCACCATATGCGGCGAGAACGTCGTCGGCGCGCCACGAACATGACTGGAGTCGAACATGGTGCCGTCGATGAGCCAGCCCGCGTAGTGCACGCTCACGATGTCGGTCGGCCGCGGCGAAGCACCGGCGCCGGCGTGCAGTTGTTCATAGATCAGGCCGGAGCTCGTCTTGGTGCCCTTACCATCTGCGGTGAGCGCGAACTCCGGGGCTCCTTTCGGCTTGCGATCGTCGAATGACGCGGCAACCTCCACGTGCAGACGGTGGGGCCCCCACGCCATTGCGAGGGCCAGGTTGTGCAGAGTCCGCTTGGTGTCGGTCAGCGTGACGTCGAACAGTTCCACTGACTCGTCCCCGCGCGTCAGGCGCACCGGCACGAGCACATCTGGCGCGGTGGCAAAGATGGCACTGGAGCCGCGCCCGCCGGCGTCGACCTTGTCGGCGGCGAACAGAGCCAGCGACCACTCTTGCTTCTCATCGCGACGAGCACCCACGTACCATCGGCCACGCGCCAGCTTCTGCTCGCCGACTGCGAGGTCGACATCGGTGCGCAGTGTAGTCAGGGCACCCTTGC
>CAYNTN010000321.1:0-2528 GCA_964399995.1 uncultured Ignavibacteriaceae bacterium | reverse complement strand
TGATCATTGAACATTGATCATTGAACATTGATCATTGAATAAGCATCATTCTCTTCGTCTCTATAAACTCACCCGCTGTCAGCCTGTAAAAATAAACCCCGCTCGGCAATCCGCTGCCGTCAAATTTAACTTTATATTTTCCGGGACTTAATTTTTTCACTTAAAGTTGTCAAATCTCCGCCAAGCACAAAAAAGTTTGAAAATGGATAAAAGAGATTTGACAACTTATTTAAACATTGAACATTGTTCATTGAACATTGATCATTTAACAAGCATCATCCTCTTCGTCTCAACGAACTCACCCGCATCTATTTTATAAAAATAAACCCCGCTCGCCAAACTGCTCCCGTCAAACTCAACCTGATATGTTCCCGGACTTTGCTTTTCATTTACAAGAGTTGAAACTTCCTTTCCCAATGCATCAAACACTTTCAATGAAACGTAATTCGTAATTCTTAATTCGTAATTGATAATTGTGTATGGATTAAAGGGATTCGGATAGTTCTGACTCAAACTGAATCCGGAAGGTATTTCAGTTGAAACGACTTGAATGCTGACAGGCTCTCCTCCGGTTGTGGTCTTTAGAATTGTACCTCCTGTGCCCGCAGCCCATCCGGTGTTGCTGTCAGTGAAAC
This sequence comes from uncultured Ignavibacteriaceae bacterium, assembly GCA_964399995.1. Taxonomy (GTDB): domain Bacteria; phylum Bacteroidota; class Ignavibacteria; order Tepidaquicellales; family Tepidaquicellaceae; genus JAGPCH01. Next base: position 1,893 of record CAYNTN010000321.1, on the reverse strand, counting down.
AAACTGAATACAAATAACTCATTGCTCCGCTTGCCTGCATTGTCCAGTTTGTTCCTCCGTTTGTAGTCCTGAGAATTGCACCTGATTCTCCGACAGTCCATCCGGTGCTGTTGTCGGTGAAATGAACTGAAAATAAATTATTGATTTCCCCGCTCGTCTGCGGCGTCCAGTTTATTCCTCCATTTGTCGTCTTTAGAATTGTACCAGCGTCTCCCACATTCCAGCCTGTGTTGCTGTTGGTGAAATGAACTGAATGTAAAGAATTAGTTGTTCCGCTTGCCTGTTGCGTCCAGTTAGTACCTCCGTTTGTAGTCTTGAGAATTACACCTGATTCTCCAACAATCCAGCCTGTATTGTTTACGGTGAATTGAAGTGAATACAAATTGTCTGTCCCACCAGTCTGCTGTGCCCAGTTAGTTCCTCCGTTTGTTGTTTTGAGAATTGTACTATTTTCTCCTACGGTCCAGCCCGTATTAGCATCAATGAAATAAACCGACTGCAAATCATTGTTTGTCCCGCTTGTCTGTGGTGTCCAGTTTGTTCCTTCGTTTGTTGTTTTGAGAATTGTCCCTGACGATCCCACAGCCCAACCGGGACCCCTGAAATAAACTGAAAGTAAATGATAGCTTAGCCCGCTTACTTGAGCTATCCAGTTTGTTCCGCCGTTTGTGGTATTGAGAATTGTACCCAGTTCTCCCACTGCCCAGCCTGTACTGATGTCTCTGAAATAAACTGAATATAAATAATTGGTTGTCCCACTTGTCTTCGCTGTCCAGTTTATTCCCCCGTTTGTAGTCTTTAGAATTATACCTGGTCCTCCCACAGCGAAGCCGGTGTCATTGTTGCTGAAACAAACTGAATACAAATAGTTGTTTGTCCCGCTTGTCTGCGTTGTCCAGTTTGTTCCGCTATTTGTAGTCTTGAGAATCGCACCATTTCCCCCTACTGTCCAGCCAGTATTAACATCAATGAAACAAACCGACTGCAACTCATTATATGTCCCGCTTATCTGTGGTGTCCAGTTTGTTCCGCCGTTTGTTGTTTTGAGAATTGTCCCTGACCTTCCCACAGCCCAACCGGGACCCCTGAAATGAACTGAAAGTAAAGAATTGCTGACCCCGCTTACTTGCGATGTCCAATTTGTTCCGCCGTTTGTAGTATTAAGAATTGTACCTGCTCCTCCCACTGCCCAGCCTGAACTGTTGTCTCTGAAATAAACTGAAGACAGATAATTGTTTGTCCCGCTTGACTGCGATGTCCAGTTTGTTCCGCCGTTTGTAGTCTTAAGAATTGTACCTGCTCCTCCCACAGCGAAGCCGGTGGTATAACTGCTGAAATAAACTGAATACAAATAATTGTTTGTCCCGCTTGTCTGCGTTGTCCAGTTTGTTCCGCCGTTTGTAGTCTTGAGAATCACACCATTTCCTCCCACGGTCCAACCGGTGTAGTTGTCTCTGAAATTAACTGAAGACAAATAATGGTTTGTCCCGCTTATCTGGAGTGTCCAGTTTGTTCCTCCGTTTGTTGATTTAAGAACAGTGCCGCCATTTCCCACTAACCAGCCTGTATTGTCATCTTTGAAATATACTGAACTTAATGAATTTCCCTGTGGTAAAGGATTCTGCCAGAACCATCCGCTTTGTGCTTCGCAATTATCAATTATCAATGTACAATGTACAATGATAAAAATTAAGAAAACTGTAGCAAATATTTTAGTAAAGTTTTTCATTTCAAAACTCCTTTCAAATCTTTTTTCTTGAGCAAAATTAGGAACTCTGCAACTTCGAATTGTCACAAAAATGTCAAAGAACTAATTTAATTGCACATTGAACATTGATCATTGAACATTGATCATTGAACATTGATCATTGAACATTGATCATTGAACATTGA
>CAYNTN010000320.1:0-2578 GCA_964399995.1 uncultured Ignavibacteriaceae bacterium | reverse complement strand
CGGCGCCAGCACCGCGACTGGAGCGGAAATCGGCGCCGACTCGCTCTCGACCATCGAGAACGCGCGCGGCGGCGCCGGCAACGATCACCTCATCGGCGACAGCCTCGCCAACCTGCTGATCGGCGGCAACGGCAACGACACCCTCGAGGGCAAGCTCGGCGCCGATACGCTCGACGGCGGCGAGGGCGACGACGACTTCCTCGGCGGCAGCGACAACGACTCGATGATCGGCGGCAACGGCAACGACGACTTCGAGGGCGGCGGCGGCGACGATATCGCCGAAGGCGGCAACGGCAACGACACGCTCGAGGCGGCCAGCGGCAACGACTCGCTGTACGGCGGCGACGGCAACGATACCTTCGGCGCCGACGAGGACGACGCCAACTCCGACGACCTCTATGACGGCGGCAATGGCTATGACGAGATCCATTACGGCCTCAGCACCACCGGCCTCGTCATCGACCTCGTCGCCGGCACGGTCACCGACAACGGCGCCGAGATCGGCAACGACACGGTGGTCGACATCGAGGGCGTGATCGGCGGCTCCGGCGACGACAGCATCACCGGCGACGACGACGACAACGCGTTCGAGGGCCGGAACGGCAATGACACGCTGCGCGGCGGCAATGGCAACGACTCGCTGTTCGGCGGCAATGGCGACGACGTGCTTGACCCCGGCGCGGGCAATGACAGCGTCGAGGGTGACCTCGGCAACGACACCATCATCGCCGGCTCGGGCGCGGGCGACGATTTCTACGACGCCGGCGACGGCACCGACATCGACACCATCGTCTATTCGAGCACCACGCTCGGCGTCACCGTCAATCTCTCCACCGGCTCGGCCACGGGTGCCGAAATCGGCACCGACACGCTCAACGGCATCGAAAACGTCACCGGCGGCAGCGGCAACGACAGCATCACCGGCAACGGCAACGCCAACCTCCTGAGCGGCAACGCGGGCGTCGACACCCTCGTCGGTGGCGGCGTGGCCGACACCCTGATGGGCGGCGGCGACAACGACAGCCTGACCGGCGGCTCCGGCGGCGACAGCTATGTCCATGCCGGCACAGCGGCAGAGGGCATCGACGCCGTCACCGGCTTCTCCGCCGTTGATGGTGACGCGCTCGACTTCGCGGCCACCGGTTCGCTGCTCGCCAGCGCGCTGACGCTCAACGCCGCCGGCACGCAGCTCCGCGACGCCGCGACCGGCACGACCTTCGGTTTCACCTTCGCCAGCGGCGCGCTCAACACCCAGGACCTGGGCGCCGCCAACTCCTCCTTCGACGATGGCGGCAAGATCCTCACCGCCGGCACCGATATCGGCCTGACTGGCACCGGCGGCGCCGACCTGCTGGTCGCATTCGCATCTGCGAACAAGACGATCTCGGGAGGCGAGGGCGCCGACCGCATCATCGACCATAGCGCCAACGGCAACGTGCTCGACGGCGGCAATGGCGACGACTCTGTCTCCGTCAGTGACGGCAACGCCACCGTCATCGGCGGCGCTGGCGGCGGCGACGACGTCTATGACGGCGGCAACGGCACCGACCGCGCCACCTATGCCAGCAGCTCGGCGCCGGTCAGCGTCCATCTCGGCGACGGCACGGCGAGCGGCGCCGAGAACGGCAACGACACGCTGACCTCGATCGAATGGGTGATTGGCGGCGAGGGCAACGACACCATGGTCGGCGACGACGGCGACGAGACCCTCGAGGGCGGCAACGGCGACGACACGCTGACCGGCGGCCTCGGCAACGACTCGCTGATCGGCGGCCTCGGCACCGACACCGTCGTGTTCAGCGGCAATTCGAGCGATTACCTCATCGAGAGTCTTGGCGGCGGCCTGTTTAGGGTCACCGACAACGACCCGGGCGACGGCGACGACGGCATCGACACCGTCGACGGCGTCGAGTTCCTGCAATTCGCCAACGAGACGATCAACCCGAACAACACCGCGCCAGTGCTCGATGCGGGAGACTCCCCGGCCCTCAACGGCGTCAGCCAGTCCGCCGGCGCGCCGTCAGGCGCGGTCGGGACACTGATTTCGTCGCTGGTCGACCTCACCGGCGGCGGCGGGCTCGACAACGTCACCGACCCCGATGCGGGCGCCGTCACCGGCATCGCCCTGACAGCCACGGCGGTGGGCGGCACTTGGTACTACTCGACCAACGACGGCGGCGCGTGGAATACGGTGCCGGCGGTTTCCAACAGCTCCGCGCTGCTCTTGGCGGCGGATGCCAACACGCGGCTCTATTTCGATCCCGACGGCGCATCGTTCGGCACCATCGCCGCGGCCATCACTTTCCGCGCCTGGGACCAGACTTCCGGCAGCAATGGCGGTACAGGCGACACTACCAGCAATGGCGGCGGCACCGCGTTCTCGACAGCGACTGACACGGCCAGCATCGCCGTTGGCGACGCGCCCACCGACATCCGCATCAGCGCCGTCACCATGGCCGCGTCGACGATCACCGGCGCGGACATCGGCACGCTCAGCGCGGTCGACCCGAACATCGGCGACAGCGCAAGTTTCGCGATCACCGCCCAGAGCGTGGCCGGGAAGTACACGATCAGCGGC
>CAYNTN010000319.1:0-2630 GCA_964399995.1 uncultured Ignavibacteriaceae bacterium | reverse complement strand
ACGATTAACGATTAACGATTAACGATTAACGATTAACGATTAACGATTAACGATTGACGATTCACCGTTTCAGCATTATTACCATATCCTCAACTGCTTTTCCCAGACCTGTAAAAACTGCTCTTGAAATTATTGCATGACCAATGCTTATCTCCTGTATTTCAGCTATGTTAACTATAGGCAATACATTTGTATAGTTCAATCCGTGACCGGCAGTCACAATCAGACCCTGCTCGGATGCCATCCTTGACGTAATTACAATTTTACTCAGCTCAGTCAGCAGATCTTTTTCAGTTCTCATATTCGCATATTTTCCGGTATGGATTTCTATGATGTCTGCATTGACTTCAAATGAAAGATCAACATTTTTAGGATCAGGATCAATAAACAGGCTGACACGAATATCTTTATCATGAAGTTCTTTGATAATATTTTCAAATCTGTTTTTATCAGAATTAATGTTAAGACCGCCTTCAGTGGTCAGCTCCTGTCTTTTTTCAGGAACGAGAGTAACTATTTCCGGTAAAGTTTCAACTGCAATCTTTAACATCTCATCCGTAGCTGCCATTTCGAGATCGAGTTTTGTCTTTACCACTTCTCTTAACATTTTCAGGTCTCTGTCATTTATATGTCTTCTGTCTTCCCGGAGATGACATACAATGCCTTCGGCTCCTGAAAGTTCACAGATCCCTGCGCCGATCACAGGATCGGGTTCATTCTCACCGCGAGCTTCCCTGAGAGTAGCAATATGATCTATATTAACTGCGAGTTTCATTTCCGTCTTTTTAATTTTAGTTTTATACAAAATAAAGAAATAAGTTGTATGTATAAATACTTATTAATTACCGGATTTTCTTTTTGTTTGGATTTAACGCAGATGTTCAATAGAAACTTTTTTACCACTTAGACCATGAAGGTCTGAAGGAAATTTGTAATTGTAAGAAAAAATTCTTTGCGATCTAATTACTTTCTTTATTTTCTATTGAACAATTTGGATTTAATTATTTGTTAATGACGACGGAAAGAATACCAATTAAATTTTCACCAAAGGTGTTAATGATTCAAAATAGTTTGCAGATGCAATTTTGAAAGGGATTTGTGTAAGAATAGTTTCTTAGAAAATTATATGTGAGTTGATCTGAATCATAGTTTGGTTGATGGTTTTCAGTTCACAATCAAAATTACCGGCATACCATACTGAACATTATTCCCTTACTCAACCAACTCCTAATTTACTTCCCGCTGTTATCCAGCTCCTGCTTAATAATTGCTCTTAGCACTTCCGGGCTGTTCCAGTATTTTACTTTCCTGCCGTTTATGAATAAAGAAGGTGTTGAACTAATATTTATTTCTTTTGCAGTTTCTATGTTTCCGATCACCTTCTGTCTTGTTTCATAAGAATCCATACAGGCGGTAAACTTATTCCTATCCAGCCCCAGCTTTGCACCCGTTTCGATCAGAAATTCTCTGTTAAGCAGGGTTTGATTTTCAAATAATTCATCGTGAAATTCCCAGAACTTTCCGAGCTCTGCGGAGCAAACCCCGGCTAATGCTGAGATCCCGGCATATTTATGAAGCTCATGCTTTATATTTTGATTAATAGAACTGTCAAGCGGATAGTTAATAAAGGAATAGCTAACATCATTTTTGTAATCCAGCATTATTGCTTTCATATTTGAGGCAAGCAGTTTACATGAAGGACACTGAAAATCACTGAACACGACTATCTTTACTTTCGCATCTAAATTTCCGCTTACCGGAGAACCTTCTGTATTTATTTTAACCGGCGACTGTTTGTAATGTTCGGATAATACTAATTTCACTTTTGAAGGATTGAGTTCGACAACTGTGTTCTCGTAGTATTTCAATCCTAAAAATCCCATCGTAAAAAGCCAGATAAATATTACTCCGAATCTCAAAGCATGAGGTGACAGATCTTCAGGGTCTTTCTTTTTGAAAATACTTTTGAAATAACCTGCTTCAAATCTGAATATATCTTTAAAATTTATTTTCAGAGACATCATTAAAAATATTAAGACCGCAAAATTTGAAATATACATACCGGCACATACCGGACAAAACACTCCTAACGTTACGAGCTGATAAATTTTAAAGAATGTGAACAGAACAGATATTACTGAGATGAAAAGAACAGCTTCCGCGCAGGCTTTTGCGAATGGTTTTGAGGAGCTAAGAATTGCAAATAATATAACAAAGGTTGACCAAAGGTAAAATAAAAATCCCCACCATGAGACCGGAACTCCAAACATCTTTGCTGAACCTGTTGACAAAACAGTGTCGCAGGTGATCCAGTCATTGAAAGAACAGCCGCTTGGGTCTACCAATCCTTTAACCGTAAGCTTGAATGTAAGATTGGTAGCATACAATGCAAGCCCTGCTCCCATCAGAGTAAAAAATAATGCAGCGAAAAGAAAAATTTTTCTCAATGATTTGTATATAGTTCAGAGAGTGAATAGAGTGAATAGAGTGTATGGAGTGTATGGAGTGTATAGAGTGTATGGAGTGTATGGAGTGTATGGAGTGTATAGAGTGTATAGAGTGTATTGAGTGTATTGAGTGTATGGAGTGTATGGAGTGTATGGAGTGTATGGAGTGTATGGAGTGTATGG
>CAYNTN010000318.1:0-2644 GCA_964399995.1 uncultured Ignavibacteriaceae bacterium | reverse complement strand
GCACCATCACCGATGCCAACGGCTGTTCCATCACACGCAACGTCACCATCACGCAGCCCGCCGCCTCCCTCGCTGCCTCCATCAGCGCACAGACCAACGTGCTCTGCTTCGGTAACAGCACCGGTAGCGCCACGGTGAACGTCTCCGGCGGTACCGCCCCCTACTCCTATTCCTGGAACTCCTCCCCGGTGCAGTCCACCGCCACGGCCAGCAACCTGGTCGCAGGCTCCTACACCTGCACCATCACCGATGCCAACGGCTGCTCCACTTCCGCCACGGTCACCATCACTCAGCCTGCAGCCACCCTCAGTGCCTCCATCAGCGCACAGACCAACGTGCTCTGCTTCGGCAACAACACCGGTAGCGCCACGGTGAGCGTGTCCGGCGGTACCGTTCCTTATGCCTACTCCTGGAACACCACACCCGTGCAGAACGCCGCCACCGCCAACGGGCTGGTCGCCGGTACCTACACCTGCACCATCACCGATGCCAACGGCTGTTCCATCACACGCAACGTCACCATCACGCAACCGGCAGCGGCGCTGGCCATCAGCGGCATTGTGACCCCCGCGACCTGTGGTGGCGCAGCGACCGGCGCCGTTAACGCGACCGTCTCTGGCGGCGTGGGTCCTTACACATACACGTGGAGCGGCCCAGGCGCCTTCAGCGCGAACACCGAGGACATTGTAGCGCTGATCTCCGGAGTATACACGCTCGATGTGATTGACGCCAACGGTTGTTCCAGCAGCAACAGCTTCAATGTGGGTCAGCCCGGCCTGTTCGGCGTGAGCGGTGTGGTGAGCAGCTACACTGGCGGCTGGAACGTGAGCTGCGCGGGTGGCGTCAATGGATCCATAGATATGAGCGTCAGCGGCGGCACCACGCCTTACACGCATGCCTGGACCGGTCCGGGCGGTTATTCCTCATCGTCGCTCGATATCACCGGTCTGCAAGCCGGCAGCTACACCTATGTGCTGACGGACGCGAACGGATGCAGCGTGAGCGCGAGTTTCAACCTCACCGAACCACCGCCGGTCGTATTCATCACGAACAGCGTACAGCAGATCACCTGCAACGGGGGTGACAACGCCGCGATCAGCGTGAGCGCCTCCGGTGGCACCGCGCCCTTGACCTACACCTGGACAGGTCCGGGTGGTTTCAGCGCCAATACCGCGACGATCAGCGGGCTGACACCTGGCACCTATGTGTTGGTGGTCTCGGACGCGAACGGCTGCACAGATGGCGGCACGAACAACTGGACGTTCGCCGATCCCGCCGTGCTCGCGCCTGGCGCCAGTGTCACCTCGAACGTGGATTGTTTTGGCGGATCCAATGGCAGCGCGATCGCCAGCGTGACCGGTGGCATCGCACCGTATTCGATCAGTTGGAACACCGTGCCCGTGCAGAACGGCGCCAGCGCCACGGGCCTGACCGCCGGAACATACACGGTGACAGTGACCGATACCCGCGGTTGTGTACAGACCCAGGACGTTATGATCACTGGGCCCGCGGCCGTTCTTGACGCGTCGATCAGTGCGCAGACCAACGTGCTCTGCTTCAGCAACAGCACCGGTAGCGCCACCGTGAACGTGAGCGGTGGTACTGCTCCGTACTCCTACTCGTGGAATTCCTCTCCGGTGCAGTCCACCGCCACGGCCAGCAACCTCCCGGCCGGCAGCTACACCTGCACCATCACAGATGCCAATGGTTGCTCCACATCGGTGAACGTGACCATTTCCGAACCCGTCGCGACCCTGAGCGCCAGCATCACCTCGAGCATGAACGTGGTCTGCTTCGGCAACGGCACGGGCAGTGCCACGGCGAACGCGAGCGGTGGTACGGCACCCTATTCCTACTCCTGGAACTCCTCTCCGATACAGACCACCGCCACGGCCAATAACCTGTCCGCCGGCAGCTACACCTGCACCATTACGGATGCCAACGGTTGCACCACCTCGGCCAACGTGACCATTTCGCAGCCCGCCGCGTTGTTGAGCGCGAGCATCGCTTCACAGACGAACGTCAGCTGCTTCAGCAACAACACAGGCATCGCAAGCGTGAACGTGACCGGCGGAACCCCGGGCTACACCTACTCCTGGGACACATCACCGGTCCAGAATACGGCCACCGCGACCGGTCTTGCCGCCGGCGGCTACACATGCACGATAACCGATGCGAACGGGTGCACCACCACGCAAAGTGTGACCATCACGCAACCCGCAGCTACCCTCTCCGCGAGCATCACGGCACAGACCAACGTGCTCATCTTCGGCCAGAGCACGGGCAGCGTCACGGTGACCGCTTCCAACGGGACCGCACCCTACTCCTATACATGGAGCAACGGCCAGGTCACCGCAACCGCTTCGGGGCTTGCCGCCGGCAGTTACAGCGTGACCGTGACGGATGCCAACGGCTGCACCGTGGTGGTGAACGTGACGATCACCCAGCCGGGTAGTGCGCTCTCGGCCAGCATCAGCGCGCAGACCAACGTACTCTGCTTCGGCAACAGCACCGGGAGCGCCACTGCTGTGGGCGCCGGCGGCGTTGGGCCATACAGCTATAGTTGGAACACGTCACCCGTCCAGAACACCGCGGCGGCAAGCAACCTCCCCGCCGGCAGCTACACCTGTACCATCACGGATTC
>CAYNTN010000317.1:0-2660 GCA_964399995.1 uncultured Ignavibacteriaceae bacterium | reverse complement strand
CGAGACTGCAAAGCCTGGAGAGGATCATTTCACGGCTGAAGAGCCGCATTGATTTTCTAAATAAAAGAAGCGGCAGATTCTCATTTTACAGATTGATTGTTTTCATTACAGGTACAACATTAAGCATCACAGGTTATTTTATTTCTTTAGAAACAGGCTGGGTAATAACTCTTATTTCAATAGCAGCCTTCAGCATTGTAGTTCATTGTCATAATAAATTATTGGAAGGAATACGGAGGTGTTATATTTACCTTAAAATCAAAGAAGAAAATCTTGCAAGAATGAATGTTGACTGGGACAAGATTCCTGAACCGATAATCAATACAGCACCTGAGGAAATGACAACTGAAAAGGATCTCGACCTGTTTGGAAAGAATTCACTTCATAATTTACTTGACGTAGCAATATCTTTTGAGGGAAGTTTGCTTTTAAGAAAATGGATTACAAATTATGTTCCGGATGAAAAAAAGATATTGGATAAACAAAAAATAATAAAGGAACTTTCAGCGATGACGAGATTCCGCGACAAGTTCCTTCTTAAAGCAAGATTGATTTCAAAGAAATACCTCGAATGCAGTAAAATACAGGAGTGGATAACATCATCAGAAAACATACAATTGCCAAAGTGGCTGCTGCCTGTCACTTCAATTCTGATTATATCATATATAATATTGTTTATTTTTAATTCTTTTGATATGATCCCATCAGTCTGGATTTTAGTCTTTATGATTTATTTCCTTATTTATTCAGCGAATCAGAAGAAGATTGGAAAAATTATAGAGGAGTCAGTCGAGCTTGAAAACCAGTTAAAGAAATTTACATCACTGATCATTTACATAGAAAAGCATTCATTCGAAAAGTCTCCTTCTTTAATAAATTTTTTTAATACTTTCACCGGCAGCAGGCAAAGTCCTGCGGCTGAGTTAAAGAACCTGCAAAAAATTATTTCTGCTTTACTGGTAAGAGAAAATCCTATCTTCAGGATTATCCTCAACATTATTTTCCCTTATGATATTTATTACTGTAAAAAACTCATTAACATAAAATCCGATATTCAAAAAAATATTTCAGACTGGCTGGTAAAACTGAACGAGCTTGAATGCTATTTATCTTTATCTAACTTTTCTTATCTGAATCCGGATTATACATTTCCCGAGATTGTAACAGAGGATGACTGCTTTGAAGCCACAGCTTTGGGACATCCTCTAATCAGACGTGACTGTAAGGTTTGCAACGATTTTTCTTTTGATAAAGAAAACGAGATCGTATTGATCACAGGTTCAAACATGTCAGGTAAAAGCACCTTTCTCAGATCTGCAGGAGTTAATCTTTGTCTGGCTTATGCGGGAGCTCCCGTAAATGCAGACAAATTCCGGATTTCACAGTTTGAAATATTCACCTGCATTAAGGTCACTGATTCAGTGATAGACGGTATTTCTTATTTCTATGCTGAGGTAAAAAGATTAAAGGAATTACTGGATGAATTTGAAAACAACAACGGGTTAAAGAAATTCTTTCTTATTGATGAGATCTTTAAAGGAACAAATAATAAAGAAAGACTAATCGGAAGCAGGGCTTTCATTAAAAGACTTTCTGAATTAAAAGGTACAGGTTTTATATCCACACATGATCTTGAACTGGTTCATCTTGAGGAAGAAGTATCAACAATCGAAAATTATCATTTCAAAGAAGAGATAGTAAGCGGTAAGATGGAATTTGATTATAAGATTCATAAAGGACCATGTCCGACGACGAATGCATTGAAGATAATGGAGATGTCAGGACTGCCGGTCACAGTTAAAAGTTAAAAGTTAAAAGTTAAAAGATTAAAGATTATTGGTTCCGTTAATGATATCATATTTAAAAGTAAGTTCATTTATTATGTCTAATACTTTTCCTTTCTCCGAAATTTTCAAAGCGCTTAATCCAAAATTTAAATATGCACCTGTGTCTATATTCCATGAGTTTGAAGCTTCCGTAAATTCAGGATTGCTTTTTCTTAAAGGAGTATGACCGATGATCTGCACCTTTCCGGTATTTTTTAAAGGAGTGCGGTTCCATAAAACTCCATTCTTAGCTGCTTCGTTATATGGATCAATAATATCTGCTGATATTCCTGCATGAGTGATAAGTACATTTTCATTTTCCCACTTTAGCGGAAGATTTGCCAGCCAATCGGAATGATCATAAAAATTAATTCCGGCTTCATAAAATTGTTTCAACGTTATGTCACCGCCCTGTCGAAGCCAGTTATCATTAGGTCCGTTGAAGAAATGCTTCAGAAGTTCATATTCATGATTACCTTTGAGAAAAACAGCATTTTTTTTATGCTTACTTAATTCGACTGCATACAGTAATGTCTGAGGAGAGAAATTTCCTCGGTCTATGAGATCACCAACCTGTATTAATAATTTTTCATGCCTGTTCCAATATCTGTCTAAAAGATTTCTGAAAGTATTGAAGCATCCGTGGACATCCCCCACAGCTAAAATGTTCATGTAATATTTGTTTGAGAAAATATTAAATTGAAAATATGCTCTTTAATATTTATTTGCAATAATAATACCGGAAGCAGGATGTTAACACTTAATATCACATCCGCTCAATATTATTCTATTCATATATTATTTTAATAATAAATGGTAAATTGAATAAACCTA
>CAYNTN010000316.1:0-2662 GCA_964399995.1 uncultured Ignavibacteriaceae bacterium | reverse complement strand
AGACTAATAGTCTGAGCTACTCTACTAAATTTTCTTACCATTTTGAGTAGAATTTTATTTGTGACTGACTAATTCAGATAGTTTCTTAGTTCAAATATTTTCTTATCATTTTGGGTAGAATTTTACTTGTGACTGAATAACTCGAATCATGGTCTCATTATAGAAACAAAATTTCCTGCATTGTTGTGTGTAAGTATAAGGTCAGTTAAGTCAGTTCTGTTATCACCTGTCATGTCGGTAGAAATATAACCCGAAGCAAAACTGTTCACATCATTATAAACCTTAACAATATCGCTTGCATCCACAGTTATGTCCTGATTTGGGTTGCCATTGTAAATTCCATATCTTACCGGAGATGCATCAATCTGAATCTGATTAAAGCCGTATGCCTTACCCGCGAATGCAGAAAAATCATAACTTATAGCATCACTGTTAAAATTAGTCGGGATTGAACTCCAGGTCTCGATAGAATTTCTATGTTTAACAACGATAAAAAAATCAGCCGGATTATTCATCTTATAAAACAGAAAATTACCTTTGCCTGCAGAATCAAGAACTGCTTTGGATGAATCCAAAACAGCAAACGGAGAATTGGTATTTCTCAATACGACATTCACAGTATCCTTTGTCATTTTATTTAAATAACTATTATAAAATCCCTGAATGAAAGAAGTGAGATTAATTGCTTTTGACGGCGGGATATTTAATCCCCATCCGTGAACATACCCGGCATCACCGAAACCCTGATCTGTGAATTTAATTTTCCACCAACCTTTTTTATTTTGTCCGTTAAGATTTGAAAGCGGCTGTTCCGGCTTGACTCCCGGATTGTAAGGAGTAGTGACTCCGGCTCCGTTAACTTCATTGTCATTTGAAATAAATGATTCTGCATCATCAGAAAAAATTGTCATGATATCATTTTTGCCTGCTCCTTTGTTGTTAAATAAAACTAAACTCGTACCCGACGGAGATGTAAGACTTATATTTACCTCCGACAGGTATGTGTGTGTCATAAGAACATATACTTTCAAATCCGATATGTTTCCGTCAGCAGGAATATATATTGAATCTTTTATTCCCTGCAGATTATTATCCGGAACAAAAAATCTTTTATAACTGCTTGTGTATTTTGCTCCGTGAAAACCTTCTGCGGCATTGTAAAGCATTGGTGAAGAGGTCTCCCGGTCATTGTTTAATTTTGAAGAACTGATGTGTGCAGAGCCTCCAAAAAAGTTAGATGTAAAAATTCTTGCACCTCCTGAATAAATAGCGTTTGTGTATTGATCAAAGTAAAAATGAGTCAGCCCGACTTCACCTGTATTTCCTTTATACATGTTTTCCTTTATCTGTAAAGCAGTTCTCGCAGAACTCCATATCTTTACTCCGTCAATCTGACCTTTGAATTTATTTGTTGTGTATGAACTCGCCCCGATACCCCCAATATAAAGATTATCATTATTAGCATTAATAAGAGGTCTGTTTGAAAATGTTGTACCGGTCACAGAATCACCATTTACATAAATCACTGCTCTCCCGTTAACTGAATTATAAGTGGCAGCTACGTGTGTCCACTGAGCAGTTGTAATTTTAGGTGCAGATTGCAGAATGTAATCTTCCGAATTCAATATGAATCCGATGCCGCCTGCTGCATACATCACGAGCGCGTAATCATACCTGACTGTGCCTCCGCTTTTGTTAACTATGTTCTGACCCAGGTTTTGAGCTCCGGTAGTATCTCTTTTCACCCATGCCTCCAAAGTAATGGCAGTGGTCGGATTAAAACCGGCAGAAGCAATATTTGTAACAGTGAAGTAATCTGTCGTACCGTTTAGTACAAGACTATTATTGTAATCCATATAGTTCACTGCCTTGTTTGAATAATTGATGAATTGAAAACTTCCTCTCGGATACCCTGAGAAAATTCCGGCAGTACCGCTGAAGTTTGCATAATCTCCGTCGAACTGGAAACTTGCTCTCAGATTATCATAAGATCCTGTAGGAAAATAAACTTCAAGAGGAATGAACCTGCTGGCAGCAATAGAGGCAGCTGTTCTGGCAGTTCCCCAGATTCTCACATTATCTAATTTTCCATAATAGTAAAGGAAAGTTGTACTTCCGACCCTATCTGCTCCGATGTACAATGAATCGGTATTCACGCCGATTGGACCGGAGAATGCCGTCGTTGATGTATCAGCCGTTCCATTTATGTAGATCACAGCAGTTGTGCCGTCATAAGTAGCCGCAATATGAGTCCACTTATCAGTGGGAATTACACTTGAAACTCTGCTGCGGAACGAAGCTCCTCCTTTAGGATAGAACACAACTCTCCCCGAATTCTGAATTCCAAGAAAATAAGATGTCTCATAACGTTTACCTATTACCGCCATAGTATTTGCACCGTAGAAACCCGGATTTACCCATGCTTCAAGAGTGATCGCGGTTGTTGGATTTAATGTAGGAACATTTGGGACAGCTAAATAGCTGTTATTGCTGCTGAAAGAACCGGCCTGGTTATATGCATATTGTGCATCAACTGATTCTAAAAAGAAAAGTATTGCTATAATTTGAAATAGTATATTTTTCATGAATAATTAAAAAGTTGAAAGTTGAAAGTTAAAAGTTGAAAGTTTAAAGTTAAAAGTTTTAAAAAAAGTGTGCGGAG
>CAYNTN010000315.1:0-2712 GCA_964399995.1 uncultured Ignavibacteriaceae bacterium | reverse complement strand
GTGGTAAAAAACAAGAAGGAAATTTATTTGTTAAATTAAATTGTCGTGTACACAGGTGTATGGAGTGTTTTGGGTGTGGTGAGTAAACAATTTAATTTTTAAAGATACCAGTACTCTTATCACACTTTAATTAAAAAGGACGTTGTTCATTATTTGATCAGGATCATTTTCTTTACCTGTGAAAATTCTCCGGTGACAATTTTGTAAAAATAAATGCCGCCGGACAGAGCAACTGCGTCAAATTTTACAGAATGACTTCCTGCGTTATGTATAATATTTTTTATTTAAAAAAATTAGTATGGTTTTCATGAAATCACTTATATAAGTTATCGGCGTGTTCTGTTTTGAATTTTCATTTCAGATATTTATAAAACGACCGGCAGAAAGTAAACCGGCTTATAGCGTAAATTTTAAAAATTATGGCCTTATCACTCCAACAAAATTGTAACTATTATTAAATGCGATTAAAAGATCGGTTAAATCCACTATATCATCACCGTTAAGGTTTGTATTCAAATATCCGGATTGAAAATCAAATAAGGAATTATGAATATGAGTTAGGTCAGTTAAGTTTACCGAGCCGTCCTGATTTACATCTCCGCTGAAAACGCCGTATCTTACAGGTGAATCATCTACCTTTTTAAGATTATTACCATATGCCTGTGCATATGTGAGAGAGAAATCATAAGTCATTAAGTTTGATATGAAGGCAATTCCTGAGCTGCTCCAGGTCTCGATTGAATTTCTGTGTTTTAAAACTAAATAGTAATTTATACCGCCAACGGCATTATTGAAAACGAATGATCCAACACCTGACTGATTTATCGCAGCTTTCGAAGAATCAACTATTTCATAGGGAAACACTGCATTCCTGAGATAAACTTTCATTGTATCACTCAGCATAATGTCAGTTGAGGAATTATAAAAACCTTCAAGATAAACTTTGAGGGTGAGTACATTGGAAATATGATCTGAGTATTTAATTGTTGTAAAGTCCAATCCGGTGAATTGTCCCATACATGAGCCTGTTACATATGCATTTCCCAGATTGTCCACTGCAATGTCATTTGCACTATTTAAATTACTCACTGCGCTTGTATTATGATATCTTTGAATCCATTTCTGAACTCCTGATGAATTGTATTTGATGGTAATAAAATCGGTGTTTACCGAAATTCCTGAAACACCTGTTACATAAACATTTCCTGAATCATCAATTTCCATGGATGTTACCCTATCACTGGATGTTTCATCATACCTTGCGGTCCAGAGTAAGCTGCCATAGGTATTGTATTTAATTGTAGCATAATCAAAATTATTTTGACTTGACTGACTCCAACCGGAAACAAAAACGTTTCCTGAATCATCGACTGCTATACAGGTAGCATAATGATGGAATAAATTCTCAGAATTATAAAATTCGATCCATTGCTGAGTCCCGGAGGAATCATATTTTATTGTAGTATAATAGTGACCACTGCCATAAACAGGTGGAGGAATTGAGAATTGACTTTTTCCCGTAACATAAAGATTTCCTGATGTATCAACTGCGATTGAATGAGGCTGATCTTCATAACCACCATCATATCTTTTTACCCAGAGAGCGTTCCCATTCGTGTTATATTTAATTGTTGCATAGTCATAAGATAATCCGGTACCGGCACTATATCCTGACACATAGACATTTCCATAAGCATCTACTGCAATTGAATTAGCATAATCAGAATTATCTCCGGGACCATTATAATTTTCAGCCCACTGTTGCATCCCGGCTGAATCATACTTAATTGTAACGAAGTCATAATTGGCATTGCCGTGCCCGCTAAAACCTGTTACGTAGACATTTCCTGATTGATCAAGAGCCATTCGCGCCGGGAAATCAGCGAGGTGTTCCGGTCCGTCATATCGTGCAACCCAAATACTATCACCATTAACATCGTATTTTATGGTTATAATGTCAGTTCCCGTGTAGTAAATACCGCTGCTGCCCGTTACATAAGCATTTCCTAAATCATCTACAACGACCTGCACTGCAGCATCCTCGCTATTTCCGGTGCCGCTGTACCTTTGTTCCCAAAGTCTCAATCCCATTGAATTGTATTTCACTGTTACAAAATCATAATACGTTCCAATACCTTTGCTGCTGCCGGTTACAAAAATATTTCCGAATTTATCTAACGCTATAGATCTGCTGTTATCGTCACTATTAGCATTTCCATTATAACTTCTTACCCACTGTTCAGTTACCTGGGAGTATAAGCAATTTATTGCTGTAATAGTTATAATAATTATGAAGACCATCCGCTTCATGTTGTACCCTTTCTTTTTAATAATTGAAATAATAAATTTTTGGTGTATGAGTAACTTTTACATTCTTTATAAAACAATAGCCTTATATTCGTTACGGTTTAATCACTCCGGCAAAATTAATTCCATTATTATATGCAATGGAAAGATCTGATAAGTCTACAGTACTGTCTCCAGTGAGATCAGTACTTAAGTATCCTGTACCGAAATTAAGACCGGAATTGTAAATTGCACCGAGATCCGATAGGTCAACCGTACCGTCTTGATTCACGTCACCGCTAAAGATACAATATCTACTGCCTTTTAATTTGAGATTATTTCCAAATGCCTGAGCTCCTGATATTGTAAAATCATAATTTGCCTGATTATTGCTAAAGCTTACATGTGATGAACTCCAGGTCTCTA
>CAYNTN010000314.1:0-2797 GCA_964399995.1 uncultured Ignavibacteriaceae bacterium | reverse complement strand
AAGAAGAAGCTCTTAGACCGACAAAGTTTTTACCATTTTTTTCACGAAACACTATATCCCCAACAGCTCCTGAGACTCTGCCAAGGATGGTTTTTTTTAATCTAGCCATTGTGATTTTCCTTTATTTTAATTTTGAAAAGTAAATAGAACGCTGATGACACTGATTCAACTGATTAACACTGATTGAAATATCTGTGGCTATCTATAACATCTGCGTTATCTGTGTGCCATTGATTTATTAGTTCCGGTAATGGCGGGGGACGGGCAAATGATTCCTCCGGTGCAAAGCAACTTGGAAATTCAATCGAATTAATTGACGGATAACGTTTTAAGATTATCCGTGTTAACATGATAATAATAAATCGAAATAGAATCGAAATTATATCGAAATTATACCGAGGTTGTAGCCCAACCATTTTTATTAGCGTATTTACTGTCATTTTGTCAAATTACCTTTTGAAATTAGAGTCATTGTGTTACCAGGTTATTTATTAATAAATACTCTTTTTATGAGTTAATTTTTTTATTTTTTTTTGGCTGCCGTTTTCGTAATTGCGCGAATTTTAGAGTATATATAAATAAACCCAATTCTTGGAGGGCCACGATGAATAGCGAAGCATTTTATAAACAAAATCGAAGCATTGACTTAACTACTCCTATAAATATTTTGATTGCTGCAAAAAAGAATGTTGAAGAGCATAAGGAAGAAAATCTAAATGAAACGGATGATGAAACCGATGGCCCTAAAAGTTTTGCTTCGAGAGAAGAATTCTTTAGTGCGATGGAAGATGCTTACAGAGCCGATAAATTTTTGCAAACAAAAATTCTTTACACAACTTTAAGTAAAATCAGATATTACACTTTTAAAGATGAAGTTAACGGACAGACCGCTGATGATGTTATACAAAATGTAATAGAACTTATCACAATCAGTAAAAGGAAGTGGAATAAAGAGAAATTCCCGAACGTCATAAATTATTTACTGGTAGCTATCCACAGCTACGTGAGAAACGAAAGTAAGAAAAAGCAAAAATGGAAATCCGTTGATATTTATGATAATGAAGGAAAGCTTAAAGAAATTGAAATTGAAAAATTCTTAAGAGAAGCTATAGCCGAGGATCTTTCGGAGGATTTTTTCAAAGAGAGATTAGAAGATTTAATCAAAAAATGCATGATAAAACTCGAAAAAGATGACAATGCTTATTGTGTCTGTGATGAAATATTAAAGAATGATACGGAAAAAATAGAAGCAGAGATACTTGCAAAAAGTTTGGGAATAACTGTTCAAGAAGTTAAATTAGCTCAAAGAAGAATCAGATACGCTGCCAACCAAATAATAAAAAATAAAAGATAGAGAGAGGCACATTGTGGATAAAAAAAGGTTAGAAAATTTTTCTGCCTTCTACCTCGATACTTCTGAAGATGATATCGAATTTATGCAATCGGAGTTAAGAGAAGCAGGTTTGAACCCCGAAGGATCTGAAGAAAATATAAGGATACTGATCAAAAAAGCTCAAGTAGAAATAATGCTTGCGCAAGGCAGAAAATTTAAAGAGGAATATCTTAATGCTTTGAATGATTCAAAGATTGAAGAAGCAGAGCATGAAAATGCGCATACTGAGCAAAATTATTCATTTGCATTTCGTAAGGGTGATGACGGAGACGATGATTTTAAAAAGAATATTGATGATGAAAAGAAAATGCAAATCATAAAAAAGCTCACCGAAAAAAACAAACAAAAAGAAAAACCTGATTCTTAAAAGTAGGCAATAGAACCACATAGCGGCTGGCACAGATCCGACAACCTGTCCTCACAAAGCCACGCGTACCAGGAAGGCGGACAGGTTTACACACATATTAATTAATAATGTCATCTCGAAGTATTGCATTGCCACCGGTAGCATTGCCAGACTGAGAGATCTTAAAACAAGGGTAAGATTTCTCTCCCGATATCACATGTAAATAACTGAATCGGGATCGAAATGACAAAAAGCAGCAAACGTAAATATGAACCCGAGCGAAAGAGCAAAGCAATTAATATTAAAATATGATGTGCGCTCCCCTTCCAAATTAAATCTTGAGGAAATCGCAAATGCGGAAAATTTGATTGTCGAGGAGGAAGAGATGACTGGAAGTCTCGGTAAAATTATTTACCAAGATGGTTATGGGCTGATTAAGATAAACAACAAGATGCAAGAGCACGGACAAAAGAGATTTACGATAGCACATGAGCTTGGGCATTACTGCAATGAAAAAGATGCCCTCACCCGGCCTCTCCCGAAGGGAGAGGGGAAATTCACCAGGGTATATAAATGCACAACTTTAGATATGTATTCATTTAAGTCACCTAGAATTTATGAAAATGAAGCAAACGAGTTTGCTTCGGAGCTGCTGATGCACAAGCCCTGGTTTGGAAAGTTTATAAAGGAACGCAAAGTAGATATGGAATTGATGAAAGATATAGCTGGAAATTTTGATGTATCATTAACAGCAGCGGCTTTGAGATATGCTGCAATTGGTAAATACCCGGCTGCCGTAATAATGAGCGAAGCCGGTAAAGTGAAATGGAGCAGCATAAACGAATACTTCCCTTACAGATGGATACCCAACGGTTACAAATTACGAGAAGAATCATCCGCTTATGATTACTTCCAAGGTAATGAAGTACAAACATGCGAAGATTTGGTCCCTGCGTTTACGTGGTTTTCAGAGGATAATAAATGCGAGAAGGATAAATATCTTTATGAACAAAATATTGTGATGAAAAATTATCAAAGCGTTTTGACATTACTCTGGG
>CAYNTN010000313.1:0-2864 GCA_964399995.1 uncultured Ignavibacteriaceae bacterium | reverse complement strand
GAACTGCGGCGTCGGCACGGCGGTGATGATTGACAAGGAAACCAAAGAGATGGCTCCGGTCCCGCAATTCCTGAACATCCAGGGATTGGTAACGGATATGCAGCACATCACCGACACAAACCGAGGCAAGTGGTTCTCGACTATCATGATGGGCCTCGCCCTCTTGAAGAACTACAACCCGTACGGTGCGCCGAATTCTCTGACGCTTGGCGTCATTCTGAAGAAGTTCGACAAATCGTTCGGACTTTCGGGCAAGGATTACGGAAAGGTCGGTCCCGACCGCACGGCCGAAGATATCGAAAAACGACGTCAGGATCCGTGGAACTTCCTCTTCATCGCCGGCATGTGGTTCCAGGACCTCTTCAACTATGACTTCCGCCGCACGGAAATGTGCATCATCCCGTACGGCACCCAGGAAGGCGAGATCTCGTTCTGTGCCTACAACACCGGCATAGGCTGGCGCAACATCATCGAGCACATGCACCAGAACGCGACCGTCGCCCAATGGTACAAAGACCACGGCCGCCACGAGGTATTCGCCCGCGGCAAGGAAGTTGAGCTAGGCGACAAATCGCACAACCTCAACCTCAACGCGGTCGATCTTACGCGTCCGAACAAACCGGAAATGGAAGGCCCCAAGACCGCTGCCGAGGAAATGCAGATGATGCGTAAGCTCTACAACCAGATGGTCCTCGAAAAGAACCAGATCAAGGGCGAATCGCTCATCCAGATCGGCGGCATCAAACGCGAGAAAAAAGAAAAGCCGAAAGAAATGGCAGTCGCTGAATAGTCAGAGCCGCCTGAGTTAGCGGGCGGCCAGTTTGTAAACCAAAAGGCCCGCGAGAGATCGCGGGCTTTTTTTGTTTCAAGTTTGTTTGTGTTATTTCGCGTCGTCTCGCGGTGAGGGCAGCGGTGATTGAATTGACAGCGGTTTGCTGTTATTGTGGCGGAATTATGAAAAACCACATCCTGCTATCCGTACTGTTTTTGTTGTCGGTTGTTTTCGCTGCGAACGCTGCGGCTCAGGAGGGTGAGTCGGTCGGTGTAAAGGACGGCGGCGTGCTGATCAAAGGTTGGACGGGCGAGATCGACGCGAAAGAGAAGGCCGCGGGCATGACGCTCAACAGCGCAAAACTCGCCACAGAGGGCAAAGGGATGCGCGTCACGACCGGGCCGGCGGTCACCTATTGGAACCCGTCGAACACTGCTAAAGGCGATTACACCGTCAGCGCGACCTTTACCGAATCAAAATATATGAGCATCAACGACCATCCGCATCCTTACGGCATCATGGTCGGCGGCAACGATCTCGGCACCGCAAACGCGAGCTACCTTTACTGTGCCGCTTACGGAAACGGCACGTTCATCTTTCGCGGATTCGGCCCCGCACCGTTCCAACTCGGCGGGCGTGCCCCGATCAAAAACGACGCGATCAACAAAGCCGCTGGCGTAGGCCAACCCGTCACCCAGATCATCGCCGTCACCGTAAAAGGCGACTCGATCTCCTGCTCGATAAACGGCACCACCGTCGCCACGCATCCCCGCTCCGATGTCGTCGCACCCGGCAAACTCAAATCGACCGACGGCCACTACGGCCTCCGCTTCGGCCACAACACCGACGCCACGGTTACTGATTTCAAGAAAACCAAGGCACAATAAAGGAACTCTTATGGCTGATTCATCGCGAAAAATGTGCAGCGTCTGCGGAAAGAGTTTCTCGTTGAGCGAATTTAGCTATGGGAAACGCGAAAACCGATCCTACTGTCAGTCGTGCGACAAAGGGGTTAGTGCGGCATATTCGAAGGGCGGAAAGGCGGCGGCACAAGCCTTCAGAGAAAAGCTCAGGGCTAAGTGGGAAAAATAAACCTCGCAATAAGCTGTCGTCGGTTCGGCCGGACGCGGTATAAGCCAGGAATCCTTACTTAGATTATGCGGGCTTCAACAACGTCTCCGTTCCTGTCCAAAAAATTTGAGACAACTAATTCTGTCGTCGATGTCCTTTTTTCTGATTGGGATGCGAGTACTGAATGGCGGGAAACGCTTATGCGGGTCCAAACTTTATCTTTGTAAAGGCTTTGAACCGAGTGGTGATCTGCATTCGACATGAGCACCCGAACTCCGCGACGGGCCGCGCTTAGCAGCCGTTCCGACAGCCGAACCTGATCCGCCCACGAGAATATCCGTTCGTTGTATTTAACGAAGTTGTTGTTATTGTGTTGGACTGTGTATGGAGGATCTGCGTATAGAAAATCTCCGGCGCGACCAACAGAAATTGTTCCCGCAAAATCACGCGATCGTAGTTCGACGCCAGCTAGTGCTTTCGAGATTTCGTGCAAATCGTCATCGGGACGTAATACATTCGTCTTAGTGCCCAAAGGTACATTAAATGAGCCCTTCAAGTTTACCCGATAGAGTCCGTTGAAGCAGGTACGATTCAGATAGATGAAACGTGCAGCTCGCTCAAGCGGAGATACCGGTAGCGAAGCTCTCGTTTCGTAGTAATAATCGGAGGAATGATTTTTCTGGTGCAAGCTGAGCAGAGATTCAACATCGCCGGGGCTATCGCGCACGACTTCGTATGTATTTATGAGATCGCCGTTGAAGTCACTCAAGATCGCTCTCAACGGACGAGCATGAAAGAACGCAGCCCCACCACCAAGAAAGGGTTCGATGTGGCGACCCGCGTGACCTAAGAACCAAGCAGAGTGTTGGGCGACGAGCCACCGCTTTCCTCCAGGCCATTTCAAGAATGGCATCAAGCGAGCGCCACTAGTTGACTTAGTTTCCATTGGCTTCCAGGTTCGATGTGAACTCTTCGTAAACGAAGTCTAGGTACTCAAAGTCGGCCATTTTGTAGCTACGCT
>CAYNTN010000312.1:0-2864 GCA_964399995.1 uncultured Ignavibacteriaceae bacterium | reverse complement strand
ATGTTCAGCAACAGGTAATTATCCTCGTTGCCTTTTCTGACGCGGCCGATGTGCGAGGTCGCATGTGTTTCAACAATAAACATTCTTAATAGTTTCGTGTCTCAGTGTCGAGTTTCGATCTCTGAGTTCCAAGTTAAAAATTAACACGAATTCTAAAATCTCGGAACTACGAACTTCGGAGCCTGGTATCAAGCCAGAGCCTGATCAAGATCGGCAATAATGTCTTCGACATCTTCGATCCCGACGGAAACGCGGACCAGCCCGTCAGTAATGCCGAGTGCGTCACGTTTTTCGACCGGAACGGACGCGTGCGTCATCGATGCAGGATGCGATATCAGACTCTCTACGCCGCCCAGACTTTCGCCCAGAGTACACAACTTGACGTTTTCTAAAACTTTTTTTGCGTTAGCAAGTGAACCTGTCTCAAATGCGACCATTCCGCCGAAGCCCGACTGCTGACGTTTTGCGAGCTCGTGCTGCGGATGCGATACGAGGCCCGGATAGTAGACCTTTTCGACTCGCGGGTGTTCGGCAAGAAAATTGGCGACGACGCGTCCATTCTTGTCGTGTGCCTCCATACGTACCGCTAACGTCTTGGTTCCGCGAAGCACAAGGAACGAATCGAACGGCGACAGGATCGCGCCGATCCCGTTTTGGACGAAGCCGATCCATTCGGCGTCCTTTTCGTCATTGAGGGCGACAAATCCGCCGACGCTGTCCGAGTGGCCATTGAGATATTTGGTCGTTGAGTGGACGACGACGTCACACCCGAACTCGATCGGCCGCTGAAAATACGGCGACATGAAAGTGTTGTCGCAGACGACCTTGGCACCATTTGCATGTGCGAGATCGGAAACAGCCCGCAGATCGGTCACCGACATCACGGGGTTGGTCGGTGTTTCGACAAAGACCATTTTCGTGTTCGGTTTGAAGGCTCGTTCGAGATCTGAGACATCTGTCGTATCAGCAAGGTCAAACTCGATGCCGTAATTAACGAGGATCTTGTTGAAAAGTCGAAATGTGCCGCCGTAGGTATTGTCGCCGAGGATCACGTGCTCGCCGGCTTTTACCAGCTTGAGAACCGTGTCGATCGCAGACATACCGGAGGCGAATGCAAAGCCGAATCTGGCGCCTTCGAGGGCAGCGATATTGCGTTCGAGAGCGGAGCGTGTCGGATTCTGCGTTCGGGCGTATTCGTAGCCGCCGGTCGGTTTGCCGAGAGCTTCTTGTTTGTAAGTTGATGTTTGATAGATCGGAACGGAGACCGCTCCGGTCACCGGATCCGGTTCGTTGCCCGCGTGGATGGCGACTGTCGAAAAACCCATAAAATGTTTGCGTCCGAGACCGCGATCCAGCGGCTAATGGGGAACAGCGTCAAGCTAACGAAATGCGTAGATTAACGAGCATTTATGGTAACTTGACGCTGTCAAAAAAGCAAACACTTCGGGTCTGAAACGGCTCACTCAACCACCTGCGGATCGAGCCGCCGCGGATGGCTTTGCTGATAGCGGGTGATCTCATTCTCGAGTTCAAGCGTCGGACCGATATCATCGAGTCCGTTCAGGAGGCAGCGGCGGCGAAACTCGTCTATCTCACAACGCACATCAGGACCGTTTTGATCGCCCGCCTAAGCTCGATGGAACCGAACATACGGGATTCCAAGCAAAATACATTGATCAAGTCAGTATTATATTCTCAATAGTTGCATAATATTCTATTATGATATTATTATCTTTCCGTTGGCTGACGTCATAAGCGGATCTTTATCAGATTTGCGGTTTGATAATTTGGGCATAAAATCGGTATATGGACATAAATCAGCTCGAGGTGTTGGTGACGGTCGCTAACGAACGCAGTTTTTCGCGTGCCGCCGAGGTTCTGGACCGCACGCAGCCGGCGATAAGCCAGTCGATCCGCAGGCTCGAAAAGGAGATCGGTGAGACTCTGTTCGACCGCTCATCAAAGGATGGCACGCTGACGTATGCGGGCGAGCTGCTGCTCGACCATGCCAGGCAGATGCTCAATCTTCGGCACACTGCCGAAAATGCGCTTCGCGAAATGCGTTCGCTGCAGCAAGGCAAGGTCTCGATCAGTGCGAATGAACACACCGTCTT
This sequence comes from uncultured Ignavibacteriaceae bacterium, assembly GCA_964399995.1. Lineage (GTDB taxonomy): Bacteria > Bacteroidota > Ignavibacteria > Tepidaquicellales > Tepidaquicellaceae > JAGPCH01. Next base: position 750 of record CAYNTN010000312.1, on the reverse strand, counting down.
TTTCTTGCTGCCGGTGATCGAGGAATTTCACAAACTGCACCCGCTGATCAAGATCGAGGTCCAACGGGGCGTCGCGAGCCGCATTCCAAAGCAGATAACAGCACGCGAGGTCGAGCTCGGCGTGATCTCGTTCTCGCCTAACGACGATAGCCTGCATTCTGTTCCCGTGTGTACGGACGAACTCGTCCTGGTCGTCTCGCCCAAACATCGCCTCGCAAATAGCGGCAGCGTGTCGATAAAAGACCTCGGCAAAGAGGCATTTATCGCCCATAACGCTGTGTCGCCCTACCGGAAAAAGGTGATCGAGTCGTTTGAAAAATACCGGACCGATCTCAATATCGTGGTCGAACTGCCGTCGCTCGAGGCGATCAAGCGGCTCGTCGAGCGCAGCGTCGGTGTCGCCCTTGTACCGCGGCTCACCGCCCAGAACGAGATCGCCGCCGGTACGCTTGTGGCCCTGTCTGTCACCGAAATGCGTTTGAATCGGAAATTGAACATCGTTTACCGGAAGAATTCGTCGCTGTCACACGCTGCTGAGGCGTTTTTGAAGGTCGCCAGGGATTTTGGCCGTGCAAAGGCGAATTAAATAGCTTCACGCTCGACAATTGTCTGTGTTTTGGCTCAGATTTGGGTTAGAATGTTTCAAAAGTTGCAGACGCGATGGGCAACGGTTTTTCCATAGATCACAATAATACACCTAGTGAAATATAATGGCTGAAAATGAAATCGGTGAAGCCCTTTCACCATCTG
>CAYNTN010000311.1:0-2865 GCA_964399995.1 uncultured Ignavibacteriaceae bacterium | reverse complement strand
CCGAGCATCTCGGCCGATGGCCGCTACGTGTCGTTTATCAGCCAGGCCACGAACCTGGTTGCCGGCGACAGCAACGGCGCCATCGATGCCTTTGTCTATGACCGGCAGACCGGGACGATCAAGCGCGTGAGCGTGAATGCCGATGGGATCCAGGGCGACAACCAATCCGCCGATGTGGCGATCGCCGCGGATGCCGGCTTCGTGGCATTCTCGAGCGCCGCCGCCAATCTCGTGGCGGGCGACACGAACGACACATTCGACATATTCGCGGTCACGCTCGACGACGTGCCGCCGAAGCTCTCGATCGCCGCGGCTTCCGCCGCCGAGGGCAATGCGGCGACGAGCAATCTCCTCTTTACCATCAGCTTGTCGCGAACGGCCGCCCAGGCGGTCACCGTGACGGCAACCACCGCAAACGGCACGGCCACCGCTGGCAGCGACTATGCTGCCAAGTCGCAACAGGTCACGATCCCCGCCGGTGAGCTCAGCGCCAGCTTCAGCGTTGCGGTGATGGGCGACACCACGGTGGAGACGGACGAGACGCTGACGGTGACGCTGAGCAGCCCGAGCAACGCCGCGCTCGGCCTGCTGTCATCGGCGACGGGGACGATCGCGAACGACGATTCTGCGGTCTTGCCGGTGCTCTCGATCGCGGCGGCGAGCGCGACGGAAGGCACCTCGGGAAGCGTGAACCTGGTCTTCACCGTCACGCTTTCGCAGGCGGCGGCGCAGGCGGTGACGGTGACGGCGGCGACGGCCAACGGCACGGCGGTGGCCGGCAGCGACTTCGCGGCAACGAGCCAACAGCTCACGATCCCGGCCGGCCAGACCACGGCGCAACTCAGCGTGGCGTTGACCGGCGATACGCGCCTGGAGGGCGATGAGGTCTTCGTGGTGGCGTTGAGCAATCCGTCCGCGAACGCGGCGATCAGTCCGACCGCGGGCCGGGCGCTGGGGACGATCGTCAACGACGATGCCGGCGTGGCGCCGGCCGTCGACGGCGCCATGACCACCGGTGATGGCGGCCCCAATGCGATCGCCGGCACGACGGCCAATGATCGCCTTGAAGGTGGCAGCGGCGCCGATACGCTGACCGGCGGCGAGGGCGCCGATATCCTGGACGGCGGCGCCGGCGATGATTCGATCATCGGCGACGGCTCATTGGCGCCGCCGACAGCGCCGCCGAGCCTGACCATCGCCAATGTCAGCGTCAACGAAGGCAATGGCGGCACGGTCAACGCGGTGTTCACGATCAGCCTGTCGGCGGCATCGAGCCAGACGGTGTCTGTGACGGCGTCAACGGCGAACGGCACGGCCATCGCCGGCAGCGACTATGTCGTAGCGAATCAGGTGGTGACGATAGCGGCCGGACAGACCAGCGCCACCTTCGCGGTTCAGGTGATCGGCGACACGGCGGTCGAGGCCAACGAGACCTTCACGGTCGGCTTGAGCAATCCCGTCAACGCCACGCTCGGCTCGCCGTCCTCGGCGGCGGGGACGATCCAGAACGACGATTCGGCTCCGCCGCCTCCGCCGGACCCGCCCGGCAACTTTCTGCCACCGGTCGCGGCCGATCCGCCGGGGGCCAAGGACGACAGCATCCTCGGCGGCGACGGCGCCGATTTCGTCGATGGCGGCGAGGGCGAGGACACCATCTTCGGCGGCAACGGCAACGACTTCCTGGTCGGCAATGCCGACAATGACACGATCTTCGGCGAGGCGGGCGACGATTTCATCGACGGCGTCGATGGCGGCGACTACGTCTTTGCCGGCGCCGGCGGCGACATTGTCGTCGGCGGCAGCTTTTTCGAGACCGGCAGCGACATCATCGACGTGGGCGACGGCACCAACTTCGCCTTCGGCGGCGGCGGCAACGACACGCTGGTCGGCGGGGCGGGCAACGACCTGCTGGCGGGCGAGCCGGGCGACGATCTCATCCGCGGCGGCGATGGCGACAACGCGCTCTTCGGCGGCGACGGCAATGACAGCATCGAGGGCGGCGAGGGCGGCGATATCGTCTTCGGCCAGCTCGGCAATGACGCGATTGTCACGCATGGCGGCTTCGACCTGATCATCGAGGAGCCGATCGCGGCCGCGGGCGAGAACGATGCGATCGACGTCGGCGATGGCGGCAGCCAGATCTTCGCCGGCGCCGGCAACGACACCATCCTCGCCGGCAATGGCGGCGACTTCATCCTCGGCGAGAGCGGCGCCGACAGCATCGCCGCCGGCAATGGCGACGACGCGCTGATCGCCGGCCCCGGCAACGACACCCTCGATGGCGGCGCCGGCAACGACCTGTTGATCGCCGAGGGCGGCAACGACTCGCTCACTGGCGGCGCCGGCAACGACCTGTTCCGCTACCCGGCGGGGATCGCCGTCGACGCCGACCGCATCGCCGATTTCACGCCCGCCGACGACACGGTCGAGCTGGCAGCGAGCCTCGGCTACGCCAACGCCGCGGCGGCGCGCGGCGCCGTGCAGCAGGTCGGCGCCGATGCGGTGCTGGTGCTCACCGGTGGCACCATCACCTTCGTCGGCCTCGCTGCGGCGAGCCTCACCGCGGCCGATTTCGTGATCGTGTGAGGGGCCCGGATGACCCGCGCTAACCCGTTGTCCGGCTTGCTATCTTACGGCTGTGGTGAGACAATTTTCCGGTCAAACGATGACTGATCCTGTCAAGGCAGCATGAAACTGGTCCGGCGCATCGGTCTATCGGCACTCGCGGCTCTGATCGGCGGGGCAGGCGTGGCGCTCGCCCAGGAAGGGGCCTTGCGCGTGCAAGTACGCGCCGCCGATGATGCCAGCGCCCTGGTGGTCGAGGACGTGCTGCTCTACCGCGCCAGCCATGCGCTGGTCATCGGC
>CAYNTN010000310.1:0-2906 GCA_964399995.1 uncultured Ignavibacteriaceae bacterium | reverse complement strand
CGGATGGTGAGAAAGAAGCGGCGGAAGCTGGTCCCCGAGTAGAGCAGCGTGGCAAACTAAAGAACTCAGCAATCGGTCCTAGCGCTAATCCCGGGAAGAATAACAACGCTCCGAGTATCACTACAACTGAAAACAAAACTACACCGAATATTCCTGAATCTATTTTTAATGATCCCGCTGATTCGGGAGTAAATTTTTTCGCAGAAAGAAAACCTGCAATTGCTATCGGACCGATTATCGGTATGAATCTTCCAAGCAGCATTGCTATTCCCGTTCCTATGTTCCAGAAAGGAGTGTTATCTCCCAGTCCTTCAAATCCGGACCCGTTGTTTGCAGCTGCGGATGTAAATTCATAGAACATTTCCGAAAAGCCGTGATACTCCGGATTGTTAAGCCATTTTAGAAACTCACCGGCGTTCGGAGTTACCGCCCACGTATGTGCAGCTATTGCTGTTCCTGTCAGAATTATCAGCGGATGCATTAGCGCTACTATGATCGCCAGCTTTATCTCTTTGGCTTCAATTTTCTTTCCCAGAAGTTCCGGTGTCCTTCCAACCATCAGCCCGGAGATGAATATCGCAAGTATTATAAAAGTAAACTTATTTATGAACCCGACACCGACACCTCCGAAGAATGCATTCAGCTGCATTCCCAGCATCTGAAGCATTCCGGAAAGAGGCGTACTGCTGTCGTGCATTGAATTCACGGAACCGTTAGATGTGCATGTTGTTGCTATCCCCCACAAAGCCGAACTTGCAGGACCGAACCGGACTTCTTTTCCTTCCATGCTTCCAAGAGGCTGAGATATTCCCATATTTTCTATTTCGGGATTCCCGTTCATCTCGAAGTATATGGACGGGACTGCAAGAGCAAAAAAGCCTGCGATCATTACTGCAAGAATTACATATGCAAATTTTTTCCTGTTGAGATAATATCCTAAAGCAACTACCATTGCAATCGGGATCAGAATAATTGAAATCAGTTCAGTTATGTTTGTTAAAAAGTTCGGGTTCTCAAAAGGATGAGTAGAGTTAGGTCCGAAGAATCCTCCGCCGTTTGTACCGAGCTGTTTTATCGCCACCATCGGTGCAACCGGTCCCCGGGCAACATTCACAGTGTCTCCCTGTAAAGTGATTACCTGTTCAGCTCCTTCAAATGTCATCGGTGTTCCGTTAAATATTAAAATTAAAGCAACGATACTTGCAATTGGTAATAAAATCCTTGTGCAGGATTTTAACATCAGATTATAAAAATTCCCTAAATTACTTCCTGATCTGTTTGACAAACCTTTAAACAGCAAGGCAACTGCCGCTATGCCTGTTCCGGCAGAAACAAACTGCAAAAAGCATAACACAACCAGCTGTGTAAGATATGATGCACCTGTCTCACCTGAGTAATGCTGAAGGTTAGTATTTGTCATAAAGCTGACGGCAGTATTGAATGCCTGCGTCGGCTCCATTGCGGATATACCGTCAGGATTCCAGAAAAGAATATTCTGTAGTGAAAGGATTAGCATTGCCCACAGGAACCAGATAAAGTTAATGGTCAGCATTGCTTTCATATTCTCTTTCCAGTCCATTTCTCTGTTCGGATCTATCTTTGCTATCCTGAAAAAAAAGTTTTCCAGAGGAGATATGAAATCAAGTAAAGTTTTTTCTCCTTTAAAAACTTTTGAAATATATCTGCCCAGAGGGAATGCTATCAGTACTGCAGCGATAAAGATAAAAATTGCACTAAGTATTTCCGTATTCATGTTTTTTTAGAATTTTTCCGGTTTAATCAAAGTATAAGTCAGATAAATAAAAAGAGCTATACAGATTATGAATAAGATTGTCATTTTATTTACTTAAATTTTATCTATGATATCAGTGAATTTAAAAAACAGGAAGAAAAAAACTCCTGCTATAAGTATCATCAGAATCAATGTTGTGATATCCATTATACTATTCTCCTTTATTTGGATGAAAATTTCTTAAGCTCAGGTCATAAATCTCCTCAGCATAATTCTCTGATTTTTTCTCATCCGGATTAAAATTTATAAATTTTGAAAAATACTTACCAATCTCAATTGAAAGTATGGTCATTGCAGTTATTGCAATTATTGATTTTATGTTTTTCATTATTTTTTAACAATTTTAAATAGAATAATGGCATTCTGCATGCCATGAAAAATATTAGGTAATTATTGCGGAATTGAAGGAAGTAGGTTTGTTATTAGTTTCAAAATGAAAAATTATATTTCAAAATGAAATAAAAAAACCATTTTTTGGAAAGTCCGGAAAGCTATAATTTCAAATATTAATCTAACAACCTCAAGTAGTGGAATCAATTATATATTGAATCAAAACTACCCGAACCCTTTCAACCCAAGAACAAATATCAATTACGAATTGCGAGTTACGAATTACGTTAGTATTAAAGTTTATGATATAAACGGAAGAGAAATAAGAACATTAATTAACAAAAAACAGAATCAGGGGAAATATGAAGTTGAGTTTGACGGATCAGAATTGTCGAGCGGAGTTTATTTTAATAGTTTGTTTATTGAAGGGATAATGGTAAGCACGAAGAAAATGGTTTTAGTCAGATGAGTATAATGATGCAAATAACATTTTCATTGAAAAAATTATAGAGATTGAAATTGGAATAGGTAATTACTTTAAAAAAATATTTTAAAAAAAAATCTAAAATTTCTATGAAAACTGAAGCCACTTTTCAAGGAAAGAAGTTGTTTTTTTCGTTCATACTTTTGCTGTCAGTATTATCTTTATTTTTTACCAGGAATAGATTTAATAAAATTGAGAGTAATCATTCTGTATCTTCGGCAGTAAACCCCTTAGACAGCTTTGTACTTGGCGCTATGGATGACGCCTATGCATTTCAAAACAGAAAACGTCTGAGCGATT
>CAYNTN010000309.1:0-2927 GCA_964399995.1 uncultured Ignavibacteriaceae bacterium | reverse complement strand
AGTAAAACTTTTTGGTTCTGGCTATGCCAGTTTAGGAATTAGGAATTAAGAATTAAGAATTAAGAATTAAAAATTAGAAAATTAGGAGTTAATAGCTAGTAATAAAGAATTAGAATTAAGATTTTAAAATTCCTAATTCCTAATTCCTAATTGAAAAAATCATCTTCTCGAATTAAAAAGAGAGCTTATCACACTTCCAATGACTACAGATGCGGCGACATTCTTTGCTATTTCAAAACCCTGTGAACTTGTAAAATCTTTGGAACTGATCTTAACTGATTGCTTATCCTCTTTATGTTCAAGGCCTGTTCCCTCTTCGAGTTCACCTCCATATCTGAATTTTTTATATCCCCTGTTTATAAGATAAATTCCGATTACAAAAGAAATAATAAATGCTATGAAAGGAAACTTTTCATCAATCTCAAACAATAAGAATAATGCAAAGAATGTTGTCAGAAACATTCCGGCTCCTGTGCTCAGGATTCCCATTACTGCCCGGTAGAGATTATTTCCGGGAGCTTTCCCGTAGCAAATGCTTCCGTCTTCACCATCTACAACCACCTGATAAGTTCTGTTTTCATAACTGTAACGTATTACCCAAAGCGGATAGTAAACAATTCCTATATTTTCCCTTACAAGATCATAATGTTCAAATGATACATTATAAAGATTAACGTTATTTCTTGCTTCCGCCGCAAAAACGTTTTTTGCATAATCAAAAGCTTCTTTTTCGGAAGCAATTATATTGAACATCATTCCCTCATTCTGCAATGATTCGAAATCAACGGGTAAAATTGTATCGCCGGTAAGATTTATCTTTTTAACTCCAAGCTCGGCTACATCGCACGCTGAGTAAGTTCTGTCAAACGTATTCTGAATTTTCCTTTCGACATCAACATAATACGTCGTAGTTCTGCCGTTAGATGTGCTCGTTCTTTTCTCCTGTCCGAAGATCCATCCCACAACATCCGCTTTCACTCTCCAGTAAGGAATGAAAACTAAAAAAGCATCTTCAACCTTCGCCTTTAATCTTAGCCCTCTGGCTTTTGACATTCCTTTACCAAGCCAGTTAAATGCTCTTGCAATTGCATCCTCCCGTTTAAGTTTTCTTGGCACATAATATTTCAGAGTGCCTGTTTCACCTTTTACAACAAGCAGTGTACCGCAGTATTTACAATTGAAAGAATGCAAACCCTCTCTGATATCAAGTTCTCCATTGCATGAAGGACAGGTGATCCCTTTTATAATTTTTTCTTTTTTAAATTTTATTGCCTGCTCGACTGTCTGCTGCTGTGTTGCGGGTTCGGTCATTTAACTATCGAATTTAACTTTAAAATATATTTCTTTAAGTTCTAGGATACAGCCAATTGAATCTATTTCTATTTTCTGTTCAATATTGTTATACTCTTTCAATGTCCAGCTGTCATCATGATTCCTTGTATAGTATTCAACCGAAACTTTTTCCTGTGAAACTAAAAAATAGTCTTTAAGAGATTTAATCCGTCTGTACAATTCAAACTTAAAACCTCTGTCATAGTTCTCAGTTGATTTCGAAAGTACTTCGGTTATTAAAGTTGGGTTTGTTAGAACATCTTTTTCCTCATCGTAAAATTCAGGCTCACCGCAAATAACTACCACATCAGGATAAGTAAACAAGTTAGATTCAATTTTTTTTATTTTTAAATCACTTTGGAATTCTTCACAGTTTTTCCCTTTCAGCTGGATTCCCAATGACTTGCTGATGTTTCTGGCAATTTTATTTTGTATATAACTCGCTCCTGCTAAAGCAAACATTTCACCATCATAATAATCACTTTTAAATTCAGCTTTCCTCTCAATTTCCAGATACTGCTCAGGAGTTAGCTTTGAAACTTTTTGAGTGCTCATATCAATATTTTAATTAATATCAAAATTCAGAAAATTCCGGTCAGACTTTCTTTGCTACGTAATAAGCGACCATCATCAAAGGAATCGCAGCTATAAAATATAGAACTACTTTGATTCCTTCCGCTCCGAGCAATCCTGCTTCAATATCATCGAAGAACATATAAGAGATTGCATATGAAACTATACTTGCAAGAAGGAAGATCAGTATAGCAGCTCCAAATAAAATCCTGAACGGCATCTCGCTTTTCGCCGGCCATATGTTTGCATAAACCTTTCCGGATGAAGCTTCAACCATTGCTGAAAACTGCTGCCCTTTATAGTTATAGTAAAACTGATAAAAAGGGACATGTACTAAAAATGACTCCGAGATTGTATCAGCATTTACTCCTGATTGTGAAAGCCAGCTTTTAGCCGACCCGTATAATACATCCGGACTTACAAATTCCTTTATATTAAAATCCGTCTTATTAAAATTCCTTAAATTACCTGCCGGGATCTGAATGTTTTTAATTTCTGAAATCGGAGTCGAATGTGCAGGCTGCAAATAAATTTTATCTCCCGAAGAATCCTTAGTTTTAAAATACCATAAGGGGAAATAATAAAAACTTGCCTGCGTGATTTGAGCCAGCTTATCCAGATCCTTCACATGAAAATTACTTGCCATCCATCTGCGCAAGTTTCCTTCCGCCTGATCTTTTGTAAAGTTAGAGTTAACCACATAATGATTTACGACCTTACGTTTATCAATGTAAATTACCGACCCGCAGAATTCACATTCAGTGAACTTTTCATCCGACGGCATTTTATTTTCACCGCCGCACTGCGGACAAATAATAGTCCCGGAAATTATGTCTTCAGTCATTTTTGTAGATTAAGTTGTTTTATCGTAAGACGTAAGACGCTAGACGTCAAATGTCAGACGTCAGAAGTCAGATTTCCTAATTCTAACTTTTGACGTTTGAGGCATAATGTTTTACGATTTACGTTTGACATTTGACGTTTGACATTTGACGTTTGACATTTGACGTTTGACATTTGAC
>CAYNTN010000308.1:0-2934 GCA_964399995.1 uncultured Ignavibacteriaceae bacterium | reverse complement strand
TATTGAATAATATTCTTACCATTTTGCGCAGAAGTTAAGTTGTAACTGAGTAATTCGTAACTCCTAATTCGTAACTCGTAATTTGTAATTCACAATTTTTGATTCTTTCGAATAACGTCTCTTGTTCCCGCCTGTGCTTTTGGAAAAAGCACCATTTCTGCAATTACAAAATTATCATTTCTTGTTGCTGCAAATATAATTGCTTCGGCGATATCATCCGGAGTAAGTGGATTCAGACCTTTATAAATTTCTTTGGCTTTAGCTTCGTTGCCGTGATGACGAACAAGACTGAATTCTGTTTCGACAAGTCCCGGATCAATTGTAGTTACACGAATCGGAGTGTCGAGCAATTCCATCCTCATGCTCTTAGTAATCGCATCTACAGCATGCTTGCTTGCACAATAGACATTCCCGTTAGGATAAACTTCCCTTCCGGCAATCGAACCAATATTAATTATATGACCTGATTTGTTCTTCAGCATCAGAGGAATAACACACTTTGAAACATAAAGCAAACCTTTTACATTCGTATCTATCATTTCATTCCAGTCATCAATAAATCCGTCTTTGACACTTCCAAAACCTCTGGCAAGTCCCGCATTGTTAAGCAGAATGTCTATTTTTTTCCATTTATCATCAAGGCTGTCGATCTGAAATTTTACAAAATCATAATTCTGAACATCCATTGGCATCATATTTACTTCTATATTGTATTTTGACTCGATATCATTTGATATTTCTTCCAGCCGTTCTTTTCTGCGGGCAGAAAGAATCAGGTCTGCACCGAGTTCAGCAAAATGGTAAGCAGCTGACTTCCCTATTCCGCTCGTTGCTCCCGTGATTAAAACTATTTTTGATTTCAGATTTTTCATTTAAGTTAGCTTGATGATTAGTTAATTTTGATTAAATATGTTAAATGTGTTAATTAAGTTAATTGTTTTAATTAGTTCAATGATTAAATTTTAAAAACAGGTTTCTTAAAAATTAATAATCTGAAATTATTAAAATCAATTATCGAAGAAAATCTAAATATTAACCAAATTAATATTAAATCCAATTGGATAGCAAAACAGATAATTAATAAATCTTTTTAATTTAATAACTTAAGTTGACCGCCTTTATAATTGAAATTTGTTTTTTGCCACAAATTCACACGAATGAACACGAAAATCATTTCTTTTAATTCGCGACAATTAGTGCAAATTCGTGGCGTATTCTAACTTTTTTAGAAAAACCGCTCAACTTGAGTTAATAACTATCAGCACAATTAACACAATTAACATAATTAACCAAAACAAAATTTGATTTACAAAAAAACAAAAATAATATGCACAATCGGACCGGCAGTTGATACGGTTGAAAAGATCGGCTTGCTGATTGATGCGGGTATGGATGCAGCACGGCTTAACTTTTCTCACGGTACACCTGATATTCATAAGCGGTATATTGAATACATACGGGAAGCCAGCAGAATAAAAAAGAAAATCATTGCAATCATACAGGATCTTCCGGGACCTAAGATCAGAGTAGGAAAACTCGAGAACGGTGGGATTGAATTAATTAATAATTCTTTAATAAAGATTACTTCAACTGATATCACGGGGAATGATAAAATATTTTCGACAAACTATCCGCATCTGATTTATGATCTTCAGAAGAATGAAATGATACTGCTTGATGACGGCAATCTCAGGCTAAGAGTCATTTCAAACGAACCTGTGAACGGCGAGATCGAATGCGAAGTAGTTTCAGGGGGGATACTAAAGCAAAATAAAGGAATAAACCTTCCTCATACAAAATTGAAACTCCCTTCACTTACAGTTAAGGATATGTCTGATCTTGAGTTTGGATTGCAGAATGGAGTGGACTTCGTTGCAATGAGCTTTGTAAGATCTGCGGATGATATAATTCAGTTGCGGGAACTTATTCGTTCAAAAAATAAAGATTTACCGATCATTGCGAAAATCGAAAGACCGGAAGCTGTTGATAATATTGATTCCATAATAGCTGAGACTGACTACATAATGGTTGCAAGAGGTGATATGGGCGTTGAGATTTCGACCGAGGATGTGCCGTTGATACAGAAGATGATAATCAGAAAATGTAATGAAGCCATAAAGCCGGTGATTACTGCAACTCAAATGCTTGAATCAATGATCACCAATACATCACCGACAAGGGCTGAAGCTTCGGATGTTGCAAATGCTATACTTGACGGCACTGACTGTGTAATGCTGTCTGCCGAAACATCAACAGGCGAGCATCCGGTGCTTGCGGTCAGTACGATGAAAAAAATCATTCTGAAGACTGAGACCATAAAGAAAACAACTTACTTTAAGGATATCTTTATAGAGGACTCACCGGAAAATACACTTCATACAATTTGTAACTCAGCGACAGAGATTGCAACAAGAGTAAATGCAAAGGCAATTATTACTGTTACTCACACCGGTAAGTCACCTTTGCTTCTATCAAATCACAGACCCAATGCTCAGATAATTTCTGCTACTTTTGATGAAGCCATAATCAAAAGATGCAAGCTTATATGGGGAGTTGAGTCAATATTGATTAAGAAAAGTAAGAGCTATAAAGAAACTATTTCTATGATAAATGAAAAAATAATTTCAAATGATATCCTTGGCAAATCCGAACGAATTGTAATAATTGCGCCAATACCGTTTTCACAGTCCGAATCTGCCAATACGATACAGGTGGCAATGATCAGTTAGCAATGAGCAATGAATAATGAACAATGAATAATGAACAATGAATATTGAACAATGATTCTTAACCTGAAATTCGTAACTCGTAATTTGTAACCCATATTTCGTAACTCGTAACTCGTTATTCGTAACTCGTAATTTGTAATTTGTAATTCGTAATTCCTAAACTGGCATAGCCAGAACCAAAAATGAAAATGATTTTTAGTTCATA
>CAYNTN010000307.1:0-2938 GCA_964399995.1 uncultured Ignavibacteriaceae bacterium | reverse complement strand
TTGTAAAGTTTGTAAAGTTTATAAAGTTTATAAAGTTTATAAAGTTTGTAAAGTTTATAAAGTTTGTAAAGTTTGTAAAGTTTGTAAAGTTTGTAAAGTTTGTAAATATGGTAAGTTTTAGTTTTCATGAATAAGTTTTTAAAAGGATTTAAGATGAGGTTTGAAAGATTTGAAGAAATAATTGTTTGGCAAAAAATCGAGAAGATTAAGCTCGGAACTGTATGAAATATTAAATCAGAGTAAAGATTATGGCTTTAAAAATCAAATATTAAAGGCATCTAGGTTTGGATTTAAAATACTTTTCAGAATACCAGTTTGAAGATTTAATTGGTAAGACGGAAGAGATATCTAAAATGCTTTCAGGATTAATAAAAACTTTATAAACTTTATAAACTTTATAAACTTTACAAACTTTACAAACTTTACAAACTTTACAAACTTTATGAACTGATTATGAAACTTGCACACATCGGCATCGCAGTAAAATCTTTGAGAGATTCAGTACCTGTATTTGAGAAAATATTTAGTGTGAATGCGGGTGGAATGGAATTTGTTGAGCAGCAGAAAGTTAATGTCAGAAAATTACATCTGGAAAATTGCGACATTGAATTGCTCGAAGGAACTGACCCTGAATCTCCAATATCAAAGTTCATTGAGAAAAAGGGAGAAGGGATTCACCATGTTTCTTTTGAAGTAAAAGATATTCAAAGCAAGTTAGATAAAGTAAAAGAAAACGGTATAAAGCTGATAAACGAAACAGCAGTTATCGGCGCGGATGAAATGCTTGTTGCTTTTCTTCATCCTAAATCTACAAACAGTGTTTTAATGGAATTCACAGAGAAGCAAAATAAAAGTTAACTTAAGGCTACATGAAGCAATGTCAGAAAATCACGAAAATCAAAATCTGCAAACCAACTCAGCAACTCTCGAAGATAAATTAAAAAACCTTCCTGTTACACCCGGTGTATATCAGTTTAAAGATTCATTCGGAAAAATTCTTTACATAGGAAAAGCGAAGATTCTTAGAAACCGTGTTCGTCAGTATTTTCAATCCAAACCCGTTTCAGGAATTCTCAGCATAATGATCAGTAAAATTGCAGATGTTGAAATTATAACTACTGATAATGAAATAGAAGCTCTGATTCTCGAACAGAATCTGATTAAAACACAAAAACCGAGATATAATATTAATTTAAAAGATGATAAATCATTTCCATACATTGTAATTACAAACGAACAATTCCCGAGAGTATTTCCTACAAGAAAAAAACGCACTGACGGCTCGAAGTATTTCGGACCTTACACCGATGTAAAGAGCATGAGATTTGCACTGAAGACTGTGCGTGATATATTTATGATAAGATCATGCAGTCTGCCTCTTACCGAAGAAACTATTTTGCAGGATAAATTCAAAGTTTGCCTGGATTATCACATTCAGAAATGTGAAGCGCCGTGTGTCGGATATGTTTTGAGAAAGGAATATAATGAAATGATTGATCAGGTTGCAAAGCTGCTGAACGGAAAGACAAAGACTCTTATAAAAGACATGACCGAGCTGATGAATAAGTTTTCCGGACAGATGCAGTTTGAAAAAGCTGCAAGGCTGCGTGACAGGATTGAAGCTATTGAAGTTTACTCATCGAGACAAAAGATGGTTGATGATGAAATCATTGACAGGGACATTTTTGCTTTTGACAGGATTGAGAATGATTGCTGCGGAATGGTTTTAAAAATCAGGGACGGAAAAGTAATCGGGAAGACACATTTTTTTATGAACAATGTGCTGGAGAAAACGGATGCTGAAATACTGGAGAACTTAATCACTAACTATTATTCAAAAAATGATTTTGTGCCTGATGAAATCTATCTGATGAATGAACTTGAAGACGAAGCAACAATTAAACAATGGCTTGAGAAAAGGAAACAGGGGAAGGTAGAGTTTATGATTCCGAAGATTGGCGATAAGTATAAGCTGGTTTTCATGGTAAAGAAAAATGCAAGACTGATGCTGGATGAATTGATTTTAACAAAGATGAAACGAGAATTCATTCCGCCGTCAGTTGAATCATTGAAAAGAGATCTAAGACTGACAAAGCTTCCGAGAAGAATCGAGTGTTATGATATTTCTCATATACAGGGAACAGATACAGTTGCTTCGATGGTAGTTTTTTTTGACGGAAAGCCGAAGAAATCCGATTACAGGAAGTTTAAAATCAATACAGTGCTTGACGAAACAGGAAAACCGGATGATTTTCTTTCAATGCGTGAGGTCATTTACAGGAGATTTAAAAAGACTGTAGAAAAAAATATTGAGACAGACACTGAGTCCACCCGTTCAGAAAGTGAGGATGACAGTTTCGGTTCAATACCGGATCTGGTAATCATAGACGGAGGCAAAGGTCAGCTATCTTCTGCTGTGAAAGTTCTGGATGACCTGCAGATTAAAAATCAGAACATAATCGGGCTGGCGAAGAGACTGGAAGAGGTCTACTTACCGAATGAAAGCGTTCCTCAGAATATACCTAAGACTTCAAGCGGGTTAAGGCTTCTTCAGAGAGTAAGAGATGAAGCTCACAGATTTGCCATTACATATCATAGGAGTCTGCGTGATAAGAGAACACTTACCACCGAGCTTACGGAAATAGAAGGTATCGGCGAGAAAACCGCACAAAAACTTCTGATAGAATTCGGCTCGGTAGAAAGCATAAAGGAAATTTTGAAGAATAATTTTAATATTATCGAAAGATCTGCAGGGAAGAAGACGGCAGGGAAGCTGAAGGAGTGGTTTGGAGATTCTTAACTGCGTAAAAAGGGGTTACAGAAAGATACTTAGTGTATGTTTCTGATCATTCTTCTTAAACACAAAACCATCACTTAAGAAAGTTTAACCCAAATTTTTCATTAGAAACTTTTTTAAGTGAATGAAAACGGCCAACTA
>CAYNTN010000306.1:0-2960 GCA_964399995.1 uncultured Ignavibacteriaceae bacterium | reverse complement strand
ATGCGATCAACAAGATCGACACGCCGAAGTCCGAGCCTTTACTGGCCGACTTCTACCGCTTGGGCACTGACCAGCTCTATCCTGTGTCCGCCGAGCATGGTCTCGGTGTCGCTGAGCTGTTGGACGCCATTTACCCCCTCCTTCCATCGGCCGATGAGTCCGACGAGCTGCAACAACTCCCCCGCGTGGCCGTGGTGGGACGCCCGAACGTCGGCAAATCCACTCTCGTGAACACCCTGCTTGGAGAGGAACGGGTCGTCGTCAGCGATGTTCCAGGAACGACACGTGATCCGATCGACTCACTGGTCACACATCAGAACGAACGCTATGTCTTCACCGACACGGCGGGCATCAGACGGCGCGGCAAGGTGGACCGTGGAGTGGAAGGCTACAGTGTACTCCGATCGCTTCGCGCCATCGGTCGGTCCGACATCGCTGTCCTCCTGCTCGATGGTTTGGAAGGTGTTACGGAACAAGACACCAAGATCGCCGGAGCCATTCTGAAGCAAGGGCGCGCCTGCATTCTGTTGATCAACAAGTGGGACTTACGAGCCGGAGATGCTCAGGCGAGGCAAGACTATGAGCGCGAACTCCGCCGCCGGTTTCCCTTTCTCACCTGGGCGCCGATCCTGTATGGATCAGCCCTCAAACCGGACTCCATCCGTCGTCTCTTCCCGCTCCTCAAGGACGTGCATACGATGTTTACCAAGCGTGTTCCCACCGGCGCGCTGAATGCCTGGCTGCAGAAGATTCTGGTCAGCCATCCCTTGCCGGTTCGCAAGCACAAGCCATCAGCCGTGACGAAATCCGCCTATATCACCCAGGTGGCCACCAAACCGCCGGTCTTTGCATTATTCGTCGGCCATCCGGAAGATCTCACGCCCTCATATCTGAAATATTTGGAGAATCAACTGCGCGAGACCTACCAATTCACCGGCACACCGCTCCGCCTCATGGTCAGGAAGAAGTAAGCGCTCGTCGTAGATCCCATCTCCGCATCTTGTCTTTGCTTGCCTTCCATGCCTAATCCCCTACAATCCTAGTCGGTCGAAAAAACGAATGACACGAATAGTTCGCAGCGCGTTTCTCGTTTCTCCTCATCTCCTTAGAGTTACGAGCGCCAATGGCACTCCTTTAGTTGCCTATAAAAAGTACTAGAGTTGCATAATGGACAAAAACTTTAAATATGACTGGGGACAGGGAATTAGAGTGGCCATTTATGCGCCTGAAGCTATGCGTCCCGGGCAAAAAGGTTCCGTATGCGGTATGCGGGAGAGTCATCGTTACAATCTGTACCTCGTTGAGTTTTCGGATGGGTCAGCAATCGAGATCCCGGAAGATCTGCTGTCTCTGGAGTAAGATCGCTAAAGATGGGCTGGCTTAGTCGGTCCCCTTTTCCCTTCTTCCTAACAGACGAAGAGCAATGGGCACGACCAGAAATGTCATTCCTCTTCTTTCCCTTCGTCGTACCACTTCTCGCGATAGATCGGACAGAGGCTTTTCGAGCGGAGAAAATCGGTCACGTCCCTAATCATCCCGCCGTTTCCGCAGAGATACACGGCGAGGTTATCCACCGTCTTGACACGCTCCTGCACCAGAGCGGTGACGCGACCGGTCGGACCGGTCCATCCCGGATCCGGACGGGACAAGGTGATGGTACTGTGAAACAGGGGATGCCGGGCCGCCAGTTCGTGCAGCTCTTCCTGAGAATACAGATCCCGCTGGGCTCGGAGACCCCATAGCAAGGTCACGACCTGCGGGGTGGCTTTGGGTAACAGGGTATGGAGCATAGAGTGGATCGGGGCAATCCCCGTGCCGGTCGCGACAAATAGGAGATTGCGTGGCGCATCGGCGCGCAGACGAAAACTTCCCGCCGGCCTTTGAAATGGACCTGATCGCCGGGTTTGAGACCAAAGAGCCATGTCGATCCTGGTCCGTGGTCCACGCGGTTGAAGACCAATGTCAGGATGCTCCGTTGACTGAGCGGCGAGGCAATCGAATAGGCACGTGTCATCGAATGCGGCCTCCCCTCGACGGGAATCTCAAAAGAAATGAATTGCCCCGGCTGGAAGTCCAGTGTCGCAGGCGAGATCAATCTCAAGTCGAGCTCACGGACATCGTGTGTGAGATCATGCACTCGGACGACCTCGGCGGCATTCGTCTGCATCCTTGAGTCCTCCTCTCCATTCGGACAGTCCGCTGCGGACTCTTGATATCTTAGCTGAGCCCTTGAACACAAAAATAGACAGACCAGGGACAGGCCGGATTTCCGGTAATCACCGTGACTGGAAACAGACCGATTAAGATGCAAACTATGGGAAGAGACCCGACGGTTCCGCACGCGAGCCCGCGAACCGGGACGCAAACGCTCCCGTCAATGCCACTGTGACTGTCCTCTTCTCCAAGCCGGTGGCGTTCACCTCGATCACTCAGCAGACCGTGGTGCTCTCGACCGGCGGGATACCGGTGGACACGTAGTTCACGCTGGAGCGGAATAACACCGTCCTGCGCATCAAGCCGGGCAATCTGCGGTTCAAGAAGTTTTACACCTCTAAGGTTGACTCTGCCCTGAGCTCATGTTATTTCGCATAGGTCATTGACGGATTGGATTGATTGCGGCACCATGACTTCCAAGCTCGAAAAGGTTTCCGTTTAGCCAGAACGAAAGATTCACCACTTCCATACGGAACAGATTCGCGTCATTATGGCTCGGTTTTCATACACCAGACGGTTAGCGCACGCGTTGCTTCTCCTCGGAACAGTCAATGCTGGATGCGCCACAGCAAGTCTTGCGGACGGAGAGAAGGCCCAAACACCGCCCTCCGATTCTACCTCCTTGGAAACTCAGCTCGATCCCACTACAGCCACGCAGCCCCAGACTGCTCAAGAAGCACCCAGGCAGTCATCGGAATCCGAGACCAATGTCTCTGCACCAACGCAACCCCAGACTGGTGATACAG
>CAYNTN010000305.1:0-2979 GCA_964399995.1 uncultured Ignavibacteriaceae bacterium | reverse complement strand
TCTCAATATCGATGTTTTTGAGATTGTTGGCATGAGCATTCTTGACTATTATTCTATCGCTGTTCATAATACTTGTATGGCCGTGTTATGTTTATCACTTTCCTGCTTTTCCGCTTATCCGGGTAATATGGAGTCTCAGAATGTTCATTTTTGAAAAGGAACTTTCCGATTTGAGCAGTTTTTCCTGTTTCACTTCAGGTTTTTTCTCCAGGTGATTCAGCAGAACCTGCATCCCGTGTCTTTTTTCGTTGAAGTCCTCCAAAATGGACATGACGCCCCGGAAGACGACTGTCCTGTAATTATGTTCGCATTGGCCGTCTTCATATCCGCCGTCTTCTATAACGGTGGCGCAGACATCTGGGTTTGCCCGCCACCAAAGTGTGGTTTGTCGGCAACGGCATCGGCAACTCCACGCAACTGCTCAACTACAGCGACCATCCCGATTATGGCAGCGACTATGGCGCAAACTTCATCGCGCCTTCTATCATCTTCGGCAGTCAGGGCGATGAGCATCTGCGCAACGCAAAAGTGTATCATCCAGAAGAAGAACTCGGTCCGGTGTATGAGATGAAGGCTTTTCTTGATGCTGTCTATCAGGCGCGGACGGGAACCTTGCCCGGTGTGCGCAACACCGAAGAAGAGAAGCACGACATCAAGGAATTTCTCCGCATGATGTTCCAGAAAAAAGACAGCGGGCAAATCGCAATGCCGCCCGTGAACGATACGTCCGAACTGCAAATTACCGGCTACGCCTGCGAAGTGCTGCGGTGGTTCAAGCCAGCGCTCACGGTCATCAACTTCAACTCCATTGACGGCTGCCACACGAGCTTCACCGGCTACCTGCGCGCCATGCACCGCTGCGACCACGCGGTCGGACATATATGGAATTTCATTCAAACACAAATTCCCGAAATGGCGGGCAACACCGCCATCATCGTCACGCCCGAGCACGGGCGCAGCCTCGACCCGAATCCGATTCTCGATGAAAACGACTGGCGCGCCTTCGACCACAACAGCGACCACAACGCCCGCAGGCTCTTCAGCCTCATGGCGGGTCCCGGCATCCAGTCAAACCTGACGGTCGGCAGCGAAACCAATCCCGTTGGCGATGCCACCGACTGCATCCCCACGATTGCGGAAATCCTCGGCATCAAAAACGAAGTAACAGGCGCAGGATTTTTAGACAGCGATGCGCGCTCATTGTTTGATAGAATATGAAAATTTTAATGAACGCAGCACGGAAAAATCCCCCTTGCGCGAAAGCAATGAGCGTTTGCGAAGGGGGAGGCATGAGCACAGAGCGCAAGCTGGGGGATGATTTGCATTTTTCCCAATACTCAATACCCAATACTCAATACGAATTTTTGGCGCGTACTGACTTCGTTGCTTCATCGTGTCACATTAGTAGCGCTCTCGTCAGAAGTTCATCACTCCCTGCAACAAAAAACAAAATTCATTTTGCACTGCGCATTGCGCTTTATTCAATACTCCTCTCGCTGCTCTCCTCGTGCGAGCAGGACCTTCCTCCCAATCCCTATGACAACATCAGCGACCCCGTTGACACTTCACAGGTTCAGACCGTTGACCCCAATTCATTTGCGGGCATTCACAAAAACATTCTGAAGCCCACCTGCGCTAACTCCGGCTGCCATGACGGAACCTTCGAGCCGGACTACCGCACCATTGAAAGCGCCTACAACACGCTCGTGTTTCATCCGGTAATCAAAAACGATACGAACGGCACATACCGGTTCCGCGTGATGCCGGGCGACACCAATCTGTCCATCCTGTATGTGCGCCTCACGCAAGACCTCAACGGCAACTCCGGCAAGATGCCGCTGCTCGTGAATCCCGGCTCCGATTGGCTTGTGAAGAAAGATGAATACATTCAGAATATCGCTAACTGGATTAACGCAGGCGCGAAGGATATTCTCGGCAATGCACCGGTGCGCTCCAACAAGCGTCCGCAGATGCTTGGCGTGGTGGCGGCTCCTGCCGGAACAACCGCTTTTCTTGAACGTTATCCGAACGGCTCGCTGAAAGTGCCGCTCGGCATGAGTTCCATTGACGTGTGGTTCGCGCTGTCCGATGATTCCACTTCGGCAGCAGCGCTTTCAAACAACAAAATAAAATTTTCGCTCTACATGAACGACTTCGCTACCGCACAGGAACGCAGCCTGCAAATTCTTTCTTCACCTCTGCAGGCTGACGGCTACGAAGGAAACCCGGTGAGCTACTATCACAAAATCACGATTAACCCCTATGACTTTGGAATTGCCGGCAACAATGTTTTCATGCGCGTCTATGTGAAAGACCCGCAAAACGACATCACCGAAATTCCATCGAAATACAGCGAGAGTATTTTCAAAACATATTTCACGCTGGTGCTGGAGAAATGAAATCATTGATTAGTAATTAAAGACATGCATTACAAAGGAGCGCAGAGAAAAAATCGAACAGAGGCAACAGTGAAAATTCAGAGAATCTTCTCCTTTACCTCTGCGCAATCCTCCGTGCCCTCAGCGGTTTCTGCATTCTGTATTTTTCTCACTCTTCTTCTCTCCTCCTGCACCAAAGATGAACCTCTGCTCGACATCGTTCCGAAAATCACCCTGAAAGAAGTTGCTCCGACAACAGTCGTTCAGTTCACTGACTCCATCAATTTTGTGATTGAATACGAAGACGGTGATGGCGACATCGGCTTTTGGAATCCCGATTCGCTCGCGCTTTCCGTGCTGGACCAGCGCCTCGCCAGTCCTGATTATTTCTATGTGCGACCGCTCACGCCCGACAGCAACGCGCTTGCCATCACGGGCACCATCCGCATTGCGATTCGCAACACATTTCTCCTCGGCAATGGCGACTTTGAAACCACACGCTACGAACTCAAACTGAAAGACCGCGCAGGACATTGGAGCAATACGGTGACAACTCCTGAAGTGGTGATAACGCGGTAAGTTGTAGTAACTTAGAGAAGTA
>CAYNTN010000304.1:0-3001 GCA_964399995.1 uncultured Ignavibacteriaceae bacterium | reverse complement strand
AATTACTAATTACTAATTACTAATTACTAATTACTAAGGGTTAACTGAATTTAAATGACATAATCCTTTTATCTGAACAGTTCAAATTGATTTTTATTTGAAATCTCAGGCGGGACCCGGAAGAGATTTGTCGAAAGGGGAATTTTTTCTTTATTCAGATTATATTTGTTACAATTAGTCTCAAAAATTTTCTGAATGGTCTCTGCCCATTTGCCTTCTCCTGTAAGACGGGTTCCGAAAGTGCTGTCATAAAGTTTACCTCCACGGAGATCAAGAATTCTGTTAATGATTTTGTTGGCTCTTTCGGGAAATTCCCGGTTTATCCATTCAACAAATAATTCTTTAACAGAGTGAGGGAGTCTAAGCATTACCCTTCCTGCCAGCTTAGCTCCGTTTTCCGATGCTGCTTTGAGAATTGAGGGAATCTCCTCATCTGTCAAGCCGGGAATAATCGGAGCAACATTTACTGCGGTTGATATTCCGTTTGAAGATAAATATTCTATTGTCTGCAGTCTCAATGAAGGTGAAGAAGTACGCGGCTCCATTTTTCTCTGCAAATCTTTTTTTAATGTTGTAATGGATATTACAGCTCTGACTAAATTTAGTTCAGACATCTCCTTTAATATATCTAAGTCTCTTTGTATTAAGGCATTCTTTGTGATTATTGAAACCGGGTTTCTGAATTTTAAGAAAACTTGAAGACATTCTCTTGTGATCTTCAATTTTCTTTCAGCCGGCTGATAACAATCAGTATTACCTGAAAAAAATACTGACTGCGGCTCCCAGCTTTTTTTTGAAAATTCAACTTCCAATAATTTCGGCGCATCACGTTTTACCATTATCTTAGTTTCAAAATCCAATCCCGCTGAGAAACCGAGATATTCATGAGTCGGTCTGGCATAACAATAAATGCAGCCGTGCTCACATCCCCTGTATGGATTTATGCTGTATCCTAATCCAAGATCGGGGCTGTTGTTCTTTACAAGAATTGTTTTCGAATAATCGTTATAGAAAACGGTGGGAATTTTCTTTTCTTCTGGTGAAAGTTCATAACACACTTCATTGTCATTGACTGAATCGTCAATGTGAATTTCCTCGAATCTGTTGGGGAGATTGAATTGTGTGCCGCGTCCTTTTATTTTTTGATTTTCCACTGCTCAATCTAAAATGTATGCCTTAGATTGTTAAGGTTAAAATTTTTCTCCAATTATTTAAAGATAATAATATTTCTAAAATACTTTACCACTAAGGCACAAAAAACACGAAGAACACTAAGAATGATATTAAAAATTATTTTGCTCTTAATGTCCTTTGTGCCCTTAGTGCCTTAGTGGTAAAACACAAGTTCACTTCACCAAAAACATCTTCTTCGTCTCAGTAAAATTCCCGCTTGTCAGCTTATAAAAATATATCCCGCTCGGTAAATTACTTCCGTCAAAAGCTGCTTCATATGTCCCTGCATTCTGCTTTTCATTAACAAGAACAGCAGCTTCTTTCCCGAGGGCATCAAATACTTTCAAAGTTATCAAACGATTCTCGCTTAACGAATAACGAATAACCGTTTTCGGATTAAACGGATTCGGATAGTTCTGATGCAATTTAAATCCATCAGGAATGTTTCCCGAAATCTGTGTAATGCCGATTCCAACGCTCGTAGTATCTGAGTTCAGATATCTTAAAATCTGAACACCGAGCTTATCACAGGCAGGAGATACATGATTTGACAAAACAACAACACCTGTTTTCAGATTTTTCAATTGATCATTTGCGAAACAAATATAACTGCTGAACGCTTCTGTACCTCCGTCTTTCCAGGTAAAATAAAATGTTGAATCAATCTGTTCATTCAGAATATTCATCTGCCATACGAGTCCTATTCTTCCTGTTGAATTCGGATTAAGACATGTATCATTCGTCACTCTTCTTATACGCTGAGCAGAATCAAGCACGTTCTGCATTCCTAAATTTGAAAGTCCCATCTGAAACTTCAGATATTTCAAAAAATCCAGAACAGTAGTGTACAATCCTCCGGCAGCATAAAACGCAGGCCAGCTGCTTTTGTGAAACGGACCTTCGGTAGTTCCGAATCTGTATCCCTGAGCCCTCCTTGACATCTGTTCAGGTGTTAAAGTAATTCTCGTGTCAGGCATACCGAGAGGATCACAAATCTTTTGAATGAATAATGAATCGATGATATTTCCAAGAGTGTTCGTTACGACAACTCCAAGCAGCGAGACTCCGAGATTTGAATAAAGATAGCACTGACCAGGAGCGCGGGAGAGATTGTGAGTATTAAGATAGTTATACATCATTTGATAAGTTGTAGTATCATTTATGGGAATTATCGGATCATCAGGAAGCGCGGAGTAATGTGTTGCGAGATCGAGTATTACCATTCTTACTGTATCTCCTCCGGGATTAACATAAACAGGTGCTTTAACAATACTCAAAGGAAGATGATCTTCAACAAGGTCATTCACGTTTAAAGGACCTCCCTGCTGTATCAGCATAGACAGTATTGTCGCAGTGAATGATTTTGTGACTGAACCGAGCTGGAAAATTGTCAGGCTGTCCGGTCTCGGAGAGTTAGTGTCCGCATTAACATGTCCGAAAGAATACTTATACTCCATTGCGCTTCCGCTTCCTTCTTTTCTTATGACTCCAACCATTACACCGGCTCTATTGGAATCCACATATTTCTGAACAATCCTCGATACTCTTGCATGCAATGTATCAGGATTAAACTGCGCCTTTACATTAGCAATGAAAAAGACTGCGGATACCACTACAAAAATTTGTATAATTTCCCTCATTAATGTTATTTTTGAATTTTCTTATAAATCTCAATTAAAATTTGGGTTCAAATTAAACAAAAAATATTTAAATATAAAGTTTGGATACATGGTTACCGGGAAAATGGGACTTATGACTTGGTCTTATAAAAACGAAGGGAACGACCTTTTTCAAAGCCGTTCCGGTATGAGCATATTCAGGAGGTTTT
>CAYNTN010000303.1:0-3007 GCA_964399995.1 uncultured Ignavibacteriaceae bacterium | reverse complement strand
TGGCCTTGCCCTGCTTCCGCGCCAACTCCGGCGTAAAAGCCCCGCCCGACGCTGCGATCAGCAACGGCAGATCACGCCCCTCGCCGCTCTTTCCGTAGGTTGCATACCGTAGCAGCCCATTTGATTCGGAGGCGATCTTTTTGCTGAACGTCACCGTTTGCGAATAGGTATTGGTTTTTTTGTAGTTGGACTTTTCAGCCATTGTCTGCCAGATAGGATCGACCTTGCCCATTTCACTCTGCGAAAATGCTGACGCCGTAAGGCTCAGAACGGCTGCGATGATCATTGATCTCATAAGGTGAAATTATACATTGTTTCGGGCAATAGGTGCTGCAGCCTCGTACCAACACGCTCGATCACGAACGAAGTTTCGGATCAGTGTTCGTGCTCAGTTCAAGTTCCGTTCTTCCAAAAAGAAGTGCGGCTTGAGTTCGGGAAACTCAAGCCGCTAATTAACAGATAGGATTTGCTGTAGGCCACGCGGAGTTGATAGGCAAAAGGCAGATTGTAATTGGCTGGATGTGTGTCGGTGAACAAACTTCTCCGCTTCGTTCAGTTCCCCGGCACGGAAACTCTTTTCGGTGCGAGTGCCATGCCCAGCCGCTTAGCCTCGCGTTCGATGACCTTAGGGTCGGTCTTTAAGTTATGGATCTCGTCCTGAAGCTGCAGATTTTCGTCTGTCAGGCTCTGGATCTGTGTCGAGAGCTGGTCGTTCTCACGAACTTCCTGACTCATTGTCGTGTACGCACGATAATTGATTGTCAAACCGAGCATCAGCGTCATTCCCAGAACGATCGCAACCGCCGCCCAGACAGGAGCTTTGGGGGTTTGCTTCGAATTTTTCGATGTTTGCTTTCTCATCTCAATCCATCAAGTAATCTCGGCCCGCAATTAGCAGGGAATCGAGGTCACTCCGGCTTTCACTCTCGGCATATATCCTTACCATCGGCTCGGTTCCCGAAGGACGCATCAGCATCCAGGCATTGTTTTCAAACAAGAACTTAACACCGTCCAGACGGTTTATGTTTTCAATTCGTCGGCCTGCGATCTCGGTCGGCTCTTGTGCGAGCTTGTCTTTCAACTTGGAAGCGACATCCGGAGTCAGCCTGACGCCGATGCGACCGGATTCGAGCTTGCCGTCGCGGCGATAAAGCTCCGTGAGTTGCTCTGTCAATGTCGTTTGCCGTTCGGCGACTGCTTCGGCCGCCAATAGGCACGCGAGAATGCCGTCCTTCTCGGGATAATGCCCTCGTATCGAGAGCCCGGCGGATTCTTCGCCGCCGAGGATGATCTCGTCCCTATTTATCAATTCACCGATGAATTTGAATCCGACCGGCGTCTCGTAAAGCTTTATTCCTCTTGCACTTGCCACGCGATCGACTTGATGCGATGTCGCCACGCTTCGAGCCACTCCTTTCGTCCAGCCGCGGCTCTCCGCAAGATAATCTGTCAATAACGCAATAAGTTGATTGGGCGTGATGAACTCACTATTGCTGTCAATCACGCCAAACCTGTCACCGTCGCCATCGGTGGCGAGGCCCAACGTAAGGCCCTTCGCCTTAACCTTTTCCCGAAGCTCGTCCAGATGCTCTTCGCCCGGCTCCGGCGGCTGACCGCCAAACGTAACGTCGCGCCAGTCGTGCAGCGTTTCGATCTCGACCTCATGGTCACGTAAGCATTTGTCCAAGTAACCGCGGCCTGTCCCATATATCGCGTCGTATGCATACCGGCCCTTTGCGGCAGCGATCACGTCGAAACGGACCTTCGTTTTCAAATCATCTAAATACGCCGGGCATGGGTCAAAATCTTCGATCGAACCGCCGTCGGCATTCGCAGCTTCTACGTCATTCGCAATGCCGTCCTCGATCTGCTTTGTTATCTCAGGCAATGCTGGCGCTCCGTCGGCTGTCGAGAACTTAATGCCCTGATATTCAGGCGGATTGTGCGACGCTGTGAAGTTGATCCCGCCTGCAGTTCTTTGCGAACGGATCGCGTGCGAAATAGTCGGCGTGGGTGTTGGCCGATTGCATTGCATCACGCGAAAACCTTTTGCAGCGGCGATCTCAGCGGCAACTGCAACAAACTTTTCGCCCATGAACCTTGAATCGTTACCAATGATCAGGGTTCTCTCATGTTTGGTTGTCAAATAGCTGCAGATCGAGTTCGTGACAAGCCGGACGTTCTCAAATGTGAAATCATCTGCAATGACCGCACGCCAGCCTGATGTTCCGAATCTGATCGCCATAAAACGGGACTTAATTTTAATGGCTGGCCCCTTTAACAAACATTGATTTGCCCGGCAGGCCAAAAAACCAAAATCGCCAAATTGTTAGTCGAACCCCAAAATCCCTTGAAGTGTTTGAAACAATAGCATAAAGAAAATCGCTTGTAAAGCGAAAAATGCAAAAATTATAACTCTATTGTTTACAACAATATCATCAATGTGCGTTGACGTGATAGATGATTTGTGCGCTTAGAAGTTAAAGTGAAGCTTCATTTGACTCCGCATTACATTAAGTTCCTTAGCAACAATAGGTTGCAGGAATCTAAACGGTGAACTCACTCAAAATGGAGTTCGATCTGACAATACATCTTAAGCGCCATGAATTGAATCTGCGTTTGTTCTTTTCCTGGAATGCCGGCGTTCGGCGGAAATCGCTAATCTTGCTGTGTCAAATCGATCCTATTCGACGTTGTGTGTCAAAGTGACTCGTGGTAGAACACCTCTCCGTGACTCGCGAGGGTCTTGCAAAACATTGCGAATAAATAGGTTACGGCGATTTTCGGCCCCGACCGATATTGGCACACCTGTTGCAACGAAAAGACGCGTGCGCACGCGAGCCGCTCGAATGTTTTGAATTCCTGGATCCTTGAGAATCCATGGATGGCTTGAATCTTTTCCACAGCGAGTGGCGGCATTAGCCTAAGGCGTTTTTATTTGGAGATAACTTAATTATGAGAGCTGTAAAGCATTTTGAGAAGGGATTAACGTATGTTGCAAGCGGTG
>CAYNTN010000302.1:0-3045 GCA_964399995.1 uncultured Ignavibacteriaceae bacterium | reverse complement strand
AAAAACTTTTGCGAGGCTTTCTATTTTAAACATAAGGTCTCTACACACTCTACACTAATATTTAGAATTACAAATCATATTAATAAATCCTATATTTGTACCACTTTTCGAACCTAACATTTTATATGAAATTAGATCTGGAGTCTTTTTTATTCTTTTCCCTGGCAATTCTGTCGGTAGGTTCTGCTATTATGATGATCACGAGGAGAAATCCGATTACAAGCGCTTTGTTTCTGATATTAAATTTTTTTACAGTATCCGGTCTTTACCTGCTTCTAAAAGCACAGTTCATAGCTATTATACAGGTACTGGTTTATATGGGTGCAATTATGGTTTTGTTTTTATTTGTAATCATGCTTCTGAATCTTCAGGATGAGAAAAAATTAAAAGAAAAGTATTCCTATAAGAAAATAACTGCAGTTCTTCTTTCTATTTTCTTATTCTGTCTTTTGGGATTTACTTTGTATTTTGGTTTTGCAGGTAAGTTTAAAACAATTTCTGACAAAGCAGAGCAATACGGGAAAGCGGAATATCTCGGGACCGAGCTGTTTACGAATTATTCTTTTCCTTTTGAGCTTGCATCATTCCTGCTGCTTGCTGCCATTGTTGGCGCAGTTGTGCTGGCTAAGAAAAAGTTTGACTGATTCAGATCGTTTCAAATCCTGCATAGCTTCTCAGAACTTCCGGAACAATAATATTTCCTTCCTTTGTCTGATTTGATTCCAGTAATGCAACCATGAGTCGTGACGTTGCCAGACCTGAACCGTTTAAGATATGAACCAGCTCTGTTTTGGTTTTATTGTTATCAAGCAATTTCTTATATCTGACCATCGCTCTTCGTGATTGAAAATCGGTGCAGTTGCTGACTGAAGATGTCTCAAGCCATTTATCCTCAGCATAAGACCATACTTCTATGTCATAGCATTTGGATGCGGCAAATCCAATATCAGCCGTACAAAGTTCAATCACACGGTAATACAAATTTAACTTTTCAAGAATACCGCACGCATGATTCAGCATTTTTTCCATTTCATCATAGGATTCTTCCGGTTTGCAAAAATTTATCAGTTCTACTTTATTGAACTGATGAACGCGCAAAAACCCCTTTGTATCTTTTCCATAACTTCCTGCTTCTCTTCTGAAACAATTTGTGAAACCGCAATACTTTAATGGCAGCTCTTCCTGTTTCAGAATTTCATCACGGTGAATATTTAATATGGAAACTTCTGCGGTAGGAATTGCATACATGTCATCTTTTTCCATGTGATACATATCTTCTTCGAATTTGGGAATTTTCTCTGCAGCTTCCATTGAATCTTTGCTCACAAGCACCGGAGTCATAACTTCTCTGTACCCGTTCCTTCCCTGTTCATCAAGCATAAAATTTATCAATGCGCGCTCGAGCTGTGCACCTTTACCTTTATATAATGGAAAACCGCTGCCGGAAATTTTTGTGCCTCTTTCAAAGTCAAGGATATCGAGAGCTTTTCCCAGCTGTACATGGTCTTTTACTTTGAAGTCAAAGCTTAATTTGTTACCCCATTTTTTGAATTCAACATTATCTTTTTCAGATTTGCCCGGAGGAACGGAATCGTGAGGCAAATTCGGAACAAATCTCAGCATTGCATCTACATTCTCATCCAGTTTTCTCAGTTCTTCGTCAAGTAGTTTTATCTCATCGGAAACCTTTTTCATTTCGGCAATTTTTCTGCCGGTATCTTGTTTATCTTTCTTCATGACTGCAATTTCATCCGAGACTTTGTTGCGAGTTTCCTTCATTGAATCCGCTTTCTGAATCAACTCGAGCCGATGCTTATCCAGTTCAAGAATTTTATCTATGACGGAAACGTCCTCGTTTCGTAAGGCTAATTTTTCTTTAACAAATTCAGGTGTTTCGCGGATTAATTTTATATCAAGCATTAATTAATTTTTTTTTAATTCATGAAAATTAATAACCAAGCTGAACCTTTAGCAGTCTTAAGGCTTCAAGCGAATCCATTGTCTTGAATCCTAATTCAGATTCCATCTTCAAAGTTATAAGCCCTGATTTTAAAGGTCTCGGAGCGGGTTGATTCAGACTTGCAGTAGTAACAGGAAACACTAGCTCCTTTTTCAATTTAAAAACTTCGCACATTTTCATTGCAAAATCATATCTTGAAAGAATATCCGCTCCTGCGATATTATAAATTCCAGTGCAGTCCTTTTCAACAATTTTCAAAGTCCCGAAAGCAAGATCATCAATCATTGTCACATTGCTTATCTGATCTGTCACTATATTTACGCTTCTGTTATTCCTCAATTCCTCAAGCATCCAAAGTGCAAAATTAGGTTTTACGTTATTTCCAATTCCGAATAATACTAGCGTTCTGATTATTGCAGACTTTATGTCGCTGGTTATCAAAGCATTTTCACTTGCAAGCTTTTCCCTTCCGTAAAATGAAATCGGATTTGGAACAGCTTCTTCAGTGTAAGGTCCGTTCTTTCCGTCAAATACATAATCAGTAGAGAAATGTACGATCTTTGAATTGCTTCGTCTTGCTCCTATAATCAGATTCTTTACACCGTCAACATTTATTTTCCACGACATCTCCCTTTCGGTTTCACACCTGTCTACATTTGTAAATGCTGCACAGTTAATTATTACATCCGGCTCATAAAATTCAATTGCCTTTTTAACATCATCTTTAACTGTAATGTCAAGGGTGCGGTATGTAAAGCCGTAATCGAGGTAACTCTTTTCTTCTGCCGAAGTTTGTACTATCTCATAATCACTTTCTCGTGAAAAGACAGAGCTGATAGCCTGACCAAGCAACCCGTTTGAGCCGGTAATAAGTATCTTCAAATTAGTTTCGTTTGTTAGTTACTTAAGTTCATTAAGTTCGTTAAGTTTGTTAAGTTTGTTAAGTTTGTTAAGTTTGTTAAGTTTGTTAAGTTTGTTAAGTTCGTTGAGTTCATTAAGTTCATTGAGTTCATTAAGTTCATTGAGTTCGTTGAGTTCATTGAGTTCATTGAGTTCATTAAGTTCATTAAGTTCATTAAGTTCAT
>CAYNTN010000301.1:0-3070 GCA_964399995.1 uncultured Ignavibacteriaceae bacterium | reverse complement strand
TGGCGACGACTCGCTTTGTGGCGGCGACGAGGGCGATCAACTCGCTGGTGGTGACGGAGCGGATACGCTCGATGCGGGCAATGGCAACGATTCGCTCGAAGGCGGCGATGGTGGCGACGCACTCGCCGGCGGCGAGGGCAATGATTCGCTCCTCGGCGCCAACGGCAATGACAATCTTAGTGGGGGCAACGGCGCCGACCAGCTCGACGGCACCGACGGCCATGACACGATCGCGGGAGGCGCCGGCAACGACACGCTGACCGGCGGCCTCGGCGTGAACGAGCTGGACGGCGGCGATGGGAACGATCTCGCGATGGTCGCATCCGCGTTCATCGCTTATCGCTTTCTCGGCTTCGGCGGCCCGACACTCGTCCTGCGCCAAAGTCAAGGCGGCGTCGAGTACGCCTCCCTGACGAACGTCGAAGCGGTGCAATTCACGGGGCAGACGCTCGCGGTCTCCACTCTCGGCGCTCCGGGGCCGATCAGCATCAATGGCGCGACGCTGATCGGCGATGGCGACGGCAACCTGATCGTCGGCGGCAATGCCAATGACAGCCTTGACGGCAACGGCGGCAGCGACACGCTGATCGGCGGCAATGGCGGCGATGCCGTGATCGGCGCCGCCGGCAACGATATCTTGCTGGCGGACGCGGGCGGCAGCGGCAATGACAGCGTCGATGGTGGCGAAGGCAACGACGTCGCTTTTGGCGGCGCCGGCGTCGACAGCGTCATCGGCGGCAATGGCGACGACATCCTCCTCGGCGATTCGGGCGCCGACTCGCTGACCGGCGGCGACGGCAACGACGCGCTCTATTCCGGTAGCGGCGACGACTGGATGGTCGGCGGCAATGACAATGACCGGCTGGTCGGTGGTCCGGGCGCCAATGTCCTCGATGGAGGGCTCGGCGACGACCGGATCGAGGTTGGCGCCAACGATGTGGTCGCGATCGGAGGGTCCGGCATCGACATCTTGGTCCTGCAAGTCGTTGGCGCCGGGCTGTTCGACATCAATCTCGGCAATGGCGACAACCAGAACAACTCGGGCAGCGGGCCGCTGGTCGTCGGCTTCGAGGCAGTGGACGCAACCTTCGCCACGGCGGCGGTGCGTGTCCGCGCCGGCGCCGGCGGGGCTGTCATTCTCGGCGGTGGGTTCGAGGATCGCGTCATCGGCGGCGGCGGCGCAGACGTGCTCAGCGGCGGCGGCGGCAACGACATGATCGATGGCGGCGGCGGCAATGACACGCTGTTCGCCGATGCCGGCGACGACACGCTGTTCGGCGGCGGTGGCGGCGATCGATTTTTCTATCCCGAAGGTGCGCAGGCCGGCGCGGCGCGAATCGAGGACTTCGCCGCCGTCGACACGCTCATTCTGCCCGCGAGCCTTGGCCTCGCCACCGCAGCCGCCGCGCTCGCCGCCGTGCAGCAGGTCGGTCCCGATGCCATCCTCGCCTTCGCCGCCGGTCAGTCGATCACGTTTGTCGGCGTCAACAAGGCGTCCTTGACCGCGGCTGATTTCGAGATCGTTTGAGCGAGGAATTGCGCCGTGTTGGAGTGGTTTGAAACCCGTCCCCACAGGCTGCTATCGTTCGACATCGTTGCGACTCGTGTTTCAATCCACGCTCCATGCTCGTCGACACGGTCATCGTCACCGCCGCCTCGGCCGACTACTTCGTCCTCGTCAAGGGGCTGATCCACTCGATTCGCGATCTCGAGGCGGCGGCGGGGCGTGGGCAAACGCCAATCCGACTGATCGATCTCGGCCTCGAGCCGGCCCAGATCGAGGAGCTGTCGGCGCATTGTCGGGTGCTGAATGACCCGCCGCTCCTCATGCCGATCGAGCGCGACGACCTGCCGCGACCCTTCCTGCTGTCGCGCATGGTCAAGGCGCATATGAACGACTATTTCCCCGGCTTCGGCACCTATGTCTGGCTCGACGCCGATTGCTGGGTGCAGGATTTGGCGGCGCTCGACCTTCTGTGTCTCGGCGCCAAGGAGCGCGGTGTCGCCTTGGTCCCGGAAACCGATCGCTGCTACGTCGCTGAGCCCGAGAAGCCGCTTACGCAGTCGCTGATCATGGAGCGCTGGGTAAGCGAGGGCTTCGGCGCGAAGATCGCCGGACGCTTGAAACCGTTGCCGATCCTCAATTCCGGCGCGGCGGCGATCCGCTCGCAATCGCCGCTATGGGCCGCTTGGCGCAAGCGTCTGCGCAAGGTGTTCCAGCGCGCGCCGAACATCGTCAGCGACCAGGCCGCGCTGATGGTCGCGATCTATCTCGACAAGGTTCCGTTCTATCCCCTGCCGGCTTGGTGCAATTGGCTGTGCTGGCTCGCCGATCCGCGCATCGGCGCGCCCGGCCTGACGTTGACCGAGCCGCTTGCGCCGCATCGCAAGCTGGGCATCGTCCACATCACCCGCAGCTATCGCTCGAAGCGCATCACGATCAATTACCGGGACGGCGCCACCATCGTCACCGCCTTCGACTATCTGAGCCTGAAGCAGGCGCGCGCGAGCCGGATCAAGGCGTGACGCCGCAGGTCAGGCCCTGCGCCTTCAGCCAGCGCCGATAGGCCACCGAGAGCGCATCGCAGCGCTGATGGACCTCGGCGGTGGGGTCGAGCGGCATCGCCTTTGGCCGCTGGCATTCGACGATCGGCTTATCCTGGTCGAAGGCGGCAACGTTGAAGGCGTGCAGTGCCTCGTCCGAGGTGGCGGGGTCGTTGATGGTTGTGATCTTCCAGGCCCTGCAGCGGAACTCCTCGATCGGGCTGACCACCAGAAGGATGTGCATCTCGCCCGGCCGGCCGGTGAGCTTCTCGAGCGAGGCCACCAGCGGCCGATGGACGCGATAGGTATAGGTGACCTTCTCGCCGCCTGTCGCCAGGGTTCCGGCGCGGGGCTGCCAATAGAGGCAATCGGTGGCGATCAAGCCGTCATCCGTGGTCGCGACGCGATAATCCTCCATCTCGGTCACGCCTGCCTCGTCGCCGAGCGTGCCGGGATGGACGAAAGGAAAGTGCGACATATCGAGGAAGTTCTCGACGATGCGCGGCCCTGCCGCCTCGAAGATGCG
>CAYNTN010000300.1:0-3081 GCA_964399995.1 uncultured Ignavibacteriaceae bacterium | reverse complement strand
GGCAACGCCGCCAGGTGGCGCAGGCCCGGGCGGCGCACGATGCCGCCGGTGGGCAGGATGAAGACGTTGCGCAGGAACCTGGCGCCGTTCTCGTAGGCGCGCAGGTCCGGCCGGCCCATCAGTTCGGGCGACAGCTCGCCCGCGGTGAAAAAGGTCTTGACGCGGCGAAGGGCGGGCATGGTCAGCCCCTGGCCGTGATCAGCGGGAAGTCGGAAATCGCCTGCGGTGCATCCTGCTGCGAGTCGATCAGAATATAGTACTGTCTTTGTCCACTTTCATCAATAAAAGCATGAGAGATATAGCCTGCTCCATCCAATCTAACTACTTCAACCTTGTCGATTCGCTGAAGAGCCCCCTTAAAATCCTCCGGCGTCAACTCCGGGTTGGTCCAACCCTCACCGGAAAAGGCCAACTGACTTGTTTCTTTTTCAATCATGGGGAAGAATTTAGTGGATTGGAGAATAAAAAGCAAATGAGCCTCTGACTTAATATTCAGCCATTAAATTGATATAATTCCTTCGTCGCAACTTTTGTTTTTCCCAAAACGCAAAGCGTTTTGAAGAGGAGCAATGATGAAATGATGGAATTTTTGCGAAGCAAAAACTGACAAAGTGTAATCCATTGCGACGGGCTGGGATGGCAGAGTGGACAAATGCAGCGGTCTGTAAAACCGTTGCCGCAAGGCTACGAAGGTTCGAATCCTTCTCCCAGCACTCAGCGAAGAGAGTGCTGACCTAAAAAAAGTTAACTCAAATACGAAAGTATTTGAAAAAGGAGGATCAAGTTAGTGATTAGTTAATTGCATAATTAACGTCAAGCTAATTTCGATCCGACGTGCCGAGATAGCTCAGTGGTAGAGCAACTGTTTTGTAATCAGTAGGTCCAGGGTCCGAATCCCTGTCTCGGCTCCGAGAATTTCCTACCCAAATGCGACTGCATTTGGAAAAGAAGGATCAAGTTAGCGATTAGTCTGTTACCAACAGACGTCAAGCTAATTTGGATCCGACGTGCCTGGGTAGTTCAGTGGCAGAACGCAGTCTTGGTAAGACTGAAGTCGTGGGTCCGATTCCCACCTCAGGCTCATTTTATTGAAGTCTCAACATGTTTCTGCTTAAATGAAATTGATGGCCAAGAGTGATTTTTATCCGGAGATAAACATTCCACAACCAAAAACCCCTGACAAACTTTGGGCTATCCCTGTTCTGGGAATTTTACTCAAGATCATTCTCCTTATTCCCGTATTCATAGAAATCGCTGTTTTGTCATGGATTACTATGATACTGAGTATGGTCAACTCGTTTGTCGTACTTTTTACCGGCGAATATATGCCCACTTCATACAATCTCAATATGGGGCTTTTCCGCCTGGTCTCCAAAATGACATTTTATCTTTTGGGTGTAACTGACAAATACCCAGGTTTTAACTTGGAAATAAACGAAGGGTGGAAAGTGGAAATGGGTATGATCAAAAACCCAAACCGTTTATTTGCAATCCCGGTATTTGGGGGCATGGTGAGAATCGTTACGATCATTCCGTTTGCAATATTTGCCGGAGTAATTCGTAGCGCAGCCTCAATCGGCATGCTAGGATCGTGGGTACCCGTGCTTTCATCGGGTAAATATCCCGAGAGTATCTATGAGCTAGGGCTTGATGCGACTCGGACTAATATTGCCAGTTATGCCTGGCTTTTGGGCATGTCCGACAAATACCCAAGCTTTAACATCTCGTGGAATCACAAAAATACCAAAATCGCTCTTATTATTGTAGCTGTAATATTTACTATTGTAGGATGGGTCAACAATTCAAATGACCAAAAAAAGCAATTTAAGCAACACCCTGGAATAAATTACGAAACCATCCGCAACGAGGCTAACCCTTATCGGTAGGAGTATCCTGAGAATTTAAAAACGCTTCAATTTCCCCTCCAGGCGCGTCGAATGATTCCGGAGCGTGACCTTCCATAATGCTGCTACCCACAAGCGTGTGATAAAGCCCTACTTCAGACCACTTTTGACGGGGGTATTTTTCTCTCAATTCATCCACAAGTTTTCCAACCATATCATAAAAATTCACAGGGTCCTCTGACATTTTCCGGTTCCAGATTCCCTCCAGCCTGGCTAATTTTTCCTCTTCCGTCTCCTCAACTTGAATTTCTTGTGATTCTGACATAACTCTTTACCTATTATATAGCATTTTATTAGAAACGCAGAGCAAAGTTCGAGAACCGCAAACAAAGCTTCCTTAGAAAATATCTTTCTGGGTTTGAATTACCCTCAACCTTTCGTTTATAATATGGGTCATGGCGAAAAAAGGTGCACGAATAAATGCGGTAATGCAGTGTTCAGAATGTAAAAGTCAAAACTACACTCTGTCTCGCAACACCACCAATATCAAAGACAAACTTGAGGCCAAAAAACATTGTCCCAAGTGCCGAAAGCATACCCTCCACCGCGAGACCAAAGGCTGATTTCCGCTTCAAAATAAGGTAAAATAGAGCTAATTAATTTGCTCTGCGAAGATTTTCTTTGCTATCTTAATAGTTTTTAGATAGCATTCCAATCTTCTAGACGACACTTAGGGCCGTAGGTTAATGGTAGACCAAGAGTCTCCAAAACTCTTAGTGAGGGTTCGATTCCTTCCGGCCCTGCCAAGGCCAGGTTCGCTTTTTGCAAGGCAAAAATAATCTACGTTTGTGTAGATATTTCTTCAAGCCCTACCAAATCTCATAACTTCGGTTGTTATAGGCCATAAACTTTGGTATAATTCCCTAACTTTGCCCTGAAAACTTTTGCGTTTTTGCGGGCAAAAAGCACCTTGAAAACTATACAGGAGAAAAAACATGGGACTCTTTTCCATCTTCCGGAGGAAACTAAAAAAGGACGGACCGGCTCCGGAGGTAAAAATAATAACCACACTGAGGCGCTACCCAACAACCGCCCTCACATGGACCCAGCTCTACGAGCGAACCAACGCCATTTACATCGATTCAGTAAGGATGAAATATGAAGAGTTTGGCCTGGCACTCGATGGACTAGTTCAGACAGGAGTTGTCGAACACAGAAGAATAAAGATCGAACACAG
>CAYNTN010000299.1:0-3112 GCA_964399995.1 uncultured Ignavibacteriaceae bacterium | reverse complement strand
TCAAGTATTTTGTCTTGCTATTTTTTTTGTCAACTTTTTTTAGGACGGGACAGAGAAGTTATATAAGTGAAGATTTCAAATTAACTTTCAACTTTTAACTTTCAACTTTCAACTTAATTATTATGGATCTCAGAACTAAATACATGGGAATGGAGCTTCGCTCTCCATTGGTTTGCTCTGCATCTCCGTTATCGGAAAAAATTGATAACATAAGAAAAATGGAAGACTGCGGAGCCGGCGCATTGGTTATCTATTCTTTGTTCGAGGAGCAGATAAAACTTGAACAACTTGAATTAGATTATCACACAACTTTCGGGACGGAAGGATATGCCGAGTCATTATCATTTTTTCCTGAACTTGATGAATATAAAACCGGTCCTGAGGAATATCTTGAACATATAAGGAGAGCAAAGGATGCTGTTAATATTCCTGTGTTCGCAAGCCTGAACGGTTCTACTGAAGGCGGCTGGACTGAGTATGCAAAGAAAATGGAACAGGCAGGAGCTGACGGACTCGAATTAAATATTTATTATATACCTACGGATATACATTTATCAGGAGAAGAAGTAGAACATACTTACCTGAATATACTTCGCGCAGTAAAAGGAGCAGTGAGTATTCCTGTCGCCGTGAAACTAAGTCCGTTCTTTTCAAATATGGCAAACATGGCAAAGAAGCTTGATGAAGCAGGAGCCAATGCGCTTGTCTTGTTCAACAGATTCTACCAGCCTGATATTGATCTTGAGAACATGGAAGTATTTCCAAATTTACTTCTGAGCAGTCCTGCGGCAATGCGGCTTCCGATGAGATGGATCGCAATTCTCAAAGGAAACATACATGCTGATCTTGCTGCAACCGGCGGAATACATAGCGGTGAAGACGCAGTGAAAATGCTTTTAGTGGGAGCGAATGTAACTATGTTTTGTTCATCTTTATTAAAGAACGGGATCAGTCATCTTAAAACAATTAAAAATGATCTCGTGAACTGGCTTACGGTAAAGGAATATGAATCTGTTTCCCAGATGATCGGAAGCATGAGCCAGAAGAAAGTAAGTGATCCGAGTTCGTTTGAAAGAGCTCAGTACATGCGGGCAATTACGAAATATAATCTCGGATATTAACTAAAAGTTTTGCAGCTAATTTTAAAAATTTATTTCACTAATCTTAATTAATCCGCAATTATTTCTTGAAGGTGTTAAATTTTAAGCTGATTGCTTTAAAATTTCGAACTTCCTTTTTGTCACTAATTCCCCTAATTTTCACCGATAAAATTTTTTAGTATTTAAAGAATATTTTAAAAAATTCGTGCTGATTCATGTGGTAAACATTTAACAAAAAAGGAGATAAAATTGTCATTAAAATTTAAAGACTTTGAATACAAAAGACCTGATCTGAAAAAACTGGAATCAGAGTTTGATCTTCTTCTGAAAGATTTTAAGAATTCAAAAAGTCCGGAAGAACAATTTGAAATCTTGAAAAAGATAAATGCTGTCAGAAAAGATTTCGAATCTATGAGGAATATTGCATCCATCAGATATACGATTAACACTAAAGATGATTTTTACGGGAAAGAGCGTGAATTTTTTGATAATGCAGGTCCGGTTTATTTTGGGATGAGGGATAAATTTTATAAAGCATTGTTAGAGTCCGGATTCAGTAAGGAATTAAAAGAGAGAACAGGTAAACTGTTATTCAGCCATGCTGATTTGACAATGAAAATTTATAGCCCTGAAATTACTGAAGATCTGAAAAAAGAAAATCAGCTAATCACAGAGTATGTAAAACTAATTGCTTCAGCTAAAATTAATTTTGAAGGAGAAGAAAGAAATATTGCAGGCATGGCTCCATTCCTGGAGTCACCCAACAGAGAGGTCAGAAAAAATGCAAGTGAAGCCAGATGGAAATTCTTTGAAGATAATGAAAGTACATTTGACAGGATATATGATGACCTTGTAAAATTAAGAAC
Source organism: uncultured Ignavibacteriaceae bacterium (assembly GCA_964399995.1). Taxonomy (GTDB): domain Bacteria; phylum Bacteroidota; class Ignavibacteria; order Tepidaquicellales; family Tepidaquicellaceae; genus JAGPCH01. The sequence continues at coordinate 1,146 of CAYNTN010000299.1, read as the reverse complement.
CGGAATTGCAAAAAAACTTGGCTACAAAAATTTTTCTATGCTCGGTCAGGACAGAATGGGAAGGACTGATTATCAGATAGGAGATATTGCATCATTCAGAAACTCTGTTAAGAAATACATAGTGCCCCTGGCACAGAATCTCAAGCAGATGAGGAACAAGAGGATAGGAATAGAGAAGTCTTTTTATTATGATGAAGGTTATGGTTTTAAGGATGGCAATCCGGTTCCTAAAGGTCCGCCCGAATGGATAGTTGATAAAGCCAAAAGAATGTATGAGGAGTTATCTGAAGAAACAGGAAAATTTTTTAACCATTTGACAGAACATGATCTGATGGATCTTTTTACAAGGAAAGGCAAAGCAGGCGGCGGATATTGTTCTTATATTTTTAATCATGAGAGTCCGTTTATTTTTTCCAATATGAACGGAACGTCACATGATGTTCGTGTTTTGACTCATGAAGCCGGGCATGCATTTCAGGCTTATGAAAGCAGGGATCTTGGGTTTATCGAATATTATCATCCGACAATGGATGCAGCTGAGATTCATTCTATGAGTATGGAATTCATTACATGGCCGTGGATGCAGCTTTTCTTTGAGGAAGACACGGATAAATTTTTATTCTCGCATCTCAGCGGGTCAATTCATTTATTGCCTTATGGAGTTACTGTCGATGAGTTTCAACATTATGTTTATGATAATCCTGATGCAACTCCCGCCGAAAGGAAAAAAATTTGGAGAGAGATCGAAAGGAAATATCTTCCGCACATTGACTATGCTGACAATGAATTCCTTGAACGCGGCGGATTCTGGTTTCATCAGGGACATATATTTAGATCGCCTTTTTATTACATAGATTATTGTCTTGCAAAAATATGCGCTCTGCAGTTCTGGAGAAAATTCAATCACGACAGAGACGTCGCGTGGGCAGATTATCTGAATCTCTGCAAAGCCGGAGGGAGCAGGTCTTTCTTTGAATTGCTGAAGATTGCAAAACTGGATTCGCCATTTGATGAGAAGGTTGTGAAGTCTATAGTTTATTATTGTGAAAACTGGGTGGAGAGTGTGAGTAAAGAGTTTTGAGTTTGTAAAGTTTACAAACTTTACAAACTTTACAAACTTTACAAACTTTACAAACTTTACAAACT
>CAYNTN010000298.1:0-3127 GCA_964399995.1 uncultured Ignavibacteriaceae bacterium | reverse complement strand
TATATGCTTTTTCAACTGCCGAGTCAAATACATATTGTGATGCGCTCCAGATCTCATAACCAATCCCGTCTCCTTCAATGAAAGGAATTACAGGATAATCCGGTACATTCAGATTCCCGTTTTCAACTGTTATAATATTTCCCATTTTTGTTTTGAATTAATAAAAGTAAATTTACTCATAATTGAAAATTTGTTAAATGCTATATAGCATCTCACTAAGTAAACCAGTCAGGTTTACAAAAAATAAAAAAAGAAAGGTTCAAAAATTTGATTGATGAAAAAGAGGAATCGCAGTTCCCTAAGGAGCGACTTGCCGGGCTTTGTGATGCTATGTTTGCCATCACAATGACACTGATGATCATAGATCTGAAGATCCCCGAAAACATTGATTCCCAGGAACTTCCCGGTGCTATGTATAATCTGCTTTCTACAATTGAAGCATATGTGGTAAGCTTTGTAATACTGGGAACATTCTGGCTCAGACACCAGCTTCAGTTTAGTTTTTTTTCATCGATTGACAGGACCATTTCTATCATAAATATTATCTTCCTTTTACTGACAGGGTTTGTTCCTTTCACAGTGCGTTTAAAAGAGGAATATCCCCATTCGCAATTCGCCTTTTGGATCTACCTCATAAACCTCTTTTGTATAACCTTATTACTCTCTCTTCAATGGGAATATGCCATGAAGAAAAAAATAATTATGAGAGATGAGCTAAGCCCGGGATTAAAGAAAAGATTTCGTATGATGTCCATTGTACCAATAGTCTTATTTTCAATCTCTTTTATATTATCATTCATTCATTTAAGAATGGCTTTCTTAGTGATATATCTCGTTCCGGTTTTCTATGCACTTTCGAAAAAGGTTGTAAAGAAGAAGCAGATTGGTTGATTGGTTAATTTGTTTATTGGTTAATTGGTTGATTACAGATTAGTTTATTCCGATATGAGAGATTTCCAATTTTTTATAAACAGGAGTGAAAGAGGATGATTTATCCCAAATTGTTCAATGGAAACTTTTTTACCACTTAGACCACTTAGAGCACTAAGGGTTTGAATGAAATTTTAAATTGTAAGAAAGAATTCATTGCGGTCTTTCAGTAAGTGCATTGAGCACTTTGCGTTTAAGTACTTTCTTAATTTTCTATTGAACAATTTCGGTTTATACAATATCAGAATTTATATTAACAAATGCATACATTTAGTTTCTTTGAGATCGCCGGATCGATTCGAGAAATAATAATACTTGAAGTTAACCCCTGCTATAATTACTTTGACGTACTTTACTAGTTAATAGCGGCATATAAACTGGAACTAATATTGAAAAATACGCATACAGTTATTATAAAAAAATTTATTAACATTTTAACGGGAACCGCTTTATTTCTATTCAGTGCATATACATTAGTAACTTCAGTTAATTCCCATATTCAATTTATAAATTTTCCCTACCAGCATGAATACAGAGAAGGTGCAGTTCTCTGCATTACTAATCTTTATATCAGCAATGAAAATCCTTTCGAAATGAAACATCAGCCGCAGGAAACTTATGATTATGGTTTTCTTTACCCCTTACTTGTTTCTCCCTTTGCAAAAATTTTTGGAAACTCTCTTTCCATTCATAGGTGGATTACATATGTCTTCATATTCCTCTCCTGTTTCTTAGTTTTCATTACGTTAATTTCAAAAAAGTTAAATCCGCTATTTTGCTTTACAGCAGCAGTCTTATTGCATCAGTCACTAATTAATAACGCTTTAATATCAATTGCACGTCCTGAGGGGTTGGGAATATTTTTATTATTGCTTGGAGTTATAATACCATGGAAGTTTAATTTTACATACATTTCGTGCATTCTGAGCATCCTTTTCGGAATGCTTGGATTCTTAACAAAACCATACTATGTAGTTGCAATCCCGATAGTTTTTATTTATTTATTTGTATTTATAAGTAAGCGAAAATCGATTGTATATGCACTTGTTTCATTTTTCTTTCTTTTGATTTCCATAATATTAATCTCTGTAGTGTTAAACTATGAATCATATTATAACAATGTTATTTTTCAGCAGTGGAATGATGCCGGTTATAATTATCTGCACATGAAGGACCAATTATTTTATTTTTTTAATGTCAATATTATTCTGCTGATAATCATTTTATTATCATTTCTCACCGTAATAAAAAAATATTTTTACCGGAAATCAGAAAAAGCTTCCGTAATTCTATTTAATTTTTTTAGAGATAAATTTTTATTGATAAAAAGCTTAAACATTTTTCGTAATGAACCTGTAATCAGAACTAAATGCGATTTGCTTTTTAGTTTTGCAGCACTCTTCGGCTTATTTATTTTTATTATAAAGATGGGAGGGAATAAGGGAAATGGAGGAGGAGCGTATCTGTTCCATCTTGTGTCGCCATTTCTAATTCTGTCTACCTTTTTAATTATTAAAGCAGCGAATAATAAACTCTTTAACATTGTCGCATCAATTCTACTTATCTTTACTTTGAATAATCAGTTTCAAACCGCAGAATACGACTTTGCAAAATCCTCAGAATGTTTTGAAAAAATCGAAGACATTATAAAGAAAAGCGATTATACATTCAATTCTCCGGAAGTTGTTTCCATTATGATTCAGCAAAACAAACCTGTTTACAATTCCGGACATTCTCAATTTTTTGTCAGAGGCATCAGCCCGCTTAGCCTAAAGTTAGGCGCTTCAGCAGGAGTTGCTCAGCGTGAAAAGGATTTTTTATTGGAAAATAACAGAAAAATAATCAACAAAGATTTTGATTTGATACTTCTCTCAAAAGGTAGCCGCAAATGGCCTGCTTTAGTAAGAAACTATTATTGTAAAGATACACTCTGCGCAACAATGATTTACCAGAACTGGGAAATTGAAGTCTGGTATCCGAGTGAATGAAAGAGTGAATTTTAACTAAAACTTACCTCGACACTTTCTGTTGAACACAAACAACGGCAACAAAACTCACTCAACATACTCTATACACTCCATACACTTCATACACTCCATACACTCCATACACTTCATACACTCCATACACTCCATACACTCTATACACTCTATACACTCCATACACTCCATACACTCCATACACTCCATACACTCCA
>CAYNTN010000297.1:0-3153 GCA_964399995.1 uncultured Ignavibacteriaceae bacterium | reverse complement strand
CGGCGACACGCTGACCTTCGCGATCGTCGCCGACAACGCGGCGGGCTCGTTCGCGATCGATCCCGCCACCGGCGCGATCAGCGTCGCCGACGGCTCCGCGCTCGATTTCGAAACTACACCGCCGATAACCCTGACCATCAGCGTGACCGATAGCGGCTCGCTGACGGACACGGCGCGCGTGATCGTCACCCTGACCAACATCAACGAGCCGCCGGCGGTTGCCGATGCGAGCTTCGCCCTCGCCGAAAACAGCCCGGACGGTCAGCTGATCGGCACGCTCGTCGCAAGCGACCCGGATGCGAGCGACACGCTTGCCTTCGCGATCATCGCGGGCAATGACACCGGCATCTTCACGATAAACGCCGTCACCGGCGCGCTCTCGATCGCCAATGGCGCGCCACTCGACTTCGAGGCGACCCCCGCCCACACCCTGACGGTAACAGTCACCGACATCGGCTCGCTGAGCGATGCCGCCACCGTGATCATCGGCCTCACCGACGTCAATGAAGCGCCGATCCTCGCCGATGCGAGCTTCCTGCTCGCCGAGAACGCCGCCAACGGGACCGTCGTCGGCAGTCTCCTTGCCAGCGATCCCGATGCGGGAGACACGCTGGCTTTCTCGATCATCGCCGGCAACACCGGCGGCGCCTTCGCCATCGATCCCGCCACGGGCCAAGTCACCGTCGCCAATGGCGCGGCGCTGGATTTCGAGATCACCTCCGTCTTCACCCTCACCTTCGGGGTTATGGATTCGGGTTCGCTGTCCGACACGGCGAGCGTGATCATCGCGCTGTCCGGCGCCAATGATCCGCCCCTCGCCGCCGACGACATCTTCATCCTCGCCGAGAACGCATCGAACGGCACGATCCTCGGCACCGTCGCCGCCAGTGACCCCGATCCCGGCGACACGCTGACCTACGTCATCACCGCCGGCAACGGCGCAGGCGCCTTTGCCATCGATCCGGCCACCGGCGCGATCTCGGTCGCCAATGGCGGCGTCCTCGACTTCGAAGTGACGCCGAGCTTCACCTTGACGGTGACTGTCACCGATGCGGGTTCGCTCAGCGATGTCGCCGCGATCACCATAAGCCTCACCAACGTCAATGAGGCGCCGATCGCCGAGGATGCGAGCTTTGTCATCGCCGAGAACGCCGTGGCCGGCAGCAATGTCGGCAACGTCGTCGCGAGCGATACCGATCTAGGCGACAGGCTCGTCTATGCCATCACCGGCGGCAACGCGGCCGATGGCTTCGCCATCGATGCCGCGAGCGGCGCGATCACGGTCGCCGATCCGACAGCGCTCGATTTCGAGGCCACGCCGCGCTTCACCCTGACCGTGTCGGTGACCGATGCTGGCTCGCTTACCGATCTTGCCGCCATGATCATCGACCTCGCCGACGTCAACGAGCCGCCGACATTGGCCGAAGCCAGCTTCTCGATCGCCGAGAACGCCGCCCTTGGCGCGCCCGTCGGCACGCTCGCCGCAAGCGACCCGGATGGGAGCGATGTTTTCGCCTTTGCGATCACCGGGGGCAATGGCGCCGGCATCTTCACCATCGACGCCGTCACCGGCGAGCTCTCGGTCGCCAATGGCGCCCCGCTCGACTTCGAGGCGGCCCCCACTTACACTCTCGCGGTCAGCGTCACCGATAGCGGTTCGCTCAGCGACACCGCGACGATCGTCATCGACCTGACCGACGTCAACGAAGCGCCGCTTCTCGCCGATGCGAGCTTCCTGATCGCCGAGAACGTCGCCGACGGCACCATCGTCGGCAGCCTCGTCGCCAGCGATCCCGATGCGGGAGACACGCTCATTTTCTCGATCATCGCCGGCAACACCGATGGCGCCTTCGCCGTCGATGCCGCCACCGGCCAGATCACGGTCGCCAATGGCGCGGCGCTCGACTTCGAAACCGCCTCTGTCGTCACCCTCACCTTCGGCGCCGCGGATTCAGGCTCGCTGTCCGACACCGCGACCGTGATCATCGCGCTGTCGGACCGCAATGACGCGCCGGTCCTGGCCGCTAGCACATTCGCCGTAGCCGAGAATTCGCCTAATGGCACGGTCGTCGGTACGGTCGTTGCCGCCGACCCCGATCTCGGCGACACCTTGAGCTACGCCATCACCGCCGGCAATGGCGCCTTCGTCATTGATCCGGCCACGGGCGCAATCACGATCGCCGACGCCAGCGCGCTCGACTTCGAGACGACGCCGAGCTTCACCTTGACGGTGGCGGTGATGGATGCGGGCTCGCTCACCGACGTCGGCGCGATCACCATCACCCTCACCAATGTCAACGAGGCGCCGACGGCCGGGGATGCAAACCTCGCCATCCCGGAGAACGCCGCGGCCGGCGCCGCGGTCGGCGCCGTCACGGCGAGCGATCCCGATGCCGGCGACACGCTCGCCTATGCCATCGCCGGCGGCAATGCCGCCGGCGGCTTCGCCATTGACGCCGCCACCGGCGCGATCACGGTCGCCGATCCGGCCGCCCTCGATTTCGAGGCTTCGCCGCGGTTTACCCTCACCGTGTCCGTCACCGATGCCGGCTCGCTCGCCGATACGGCGACGGCGATCATCAGCCTCTCCGACGTCAACGAGGCGCCGGCCGCGGCCGATGCCAGCTTCGCACTCGCCGAGAACGCCGCACCGGGCACGACCGTCGGCACGATCGCGGCAAGCGATCCGGATACGGGCGACACGCTGATCTACGCCATCAGCGACGGCAACGCCGCCGGCGCCTTCGCCATCGACGCCACGACGGGAGCGATCTCGGTCGCCGACAGCGCGCTGCTTGACGTCGAAACCCATCCCGCATTCACGCTGACCGTCACGGTGAGCGATTCCGGCTCCCTGGTCGACACTGCGAGCATCATCATCGCCCTCACCAACGTCAACGAGGCGCCGAGCATCGCCGACGCCAGCTTCACTTTGCCCGAGAACGCGCCGACCGGCACCGCCGTCGGCACGCCGGCGGCGAGCGATCCCGATGCCGCCGACACGCTCGCCTTTGCGATCGTCTCCGGCAACGCAAGCGGGGCCTTTGCGATCGACCCCTCCAGCGGCGAGATCACGGTCGCCGACAGCGCGCCGCTCGACTTCGAGGCGACGCCGGTCTTCACCTTGACCGTCTCCGTCACCGATGCCGGCTC
>CAYNTN010000296.1:0-3161 GCA_964399995.1 uncultured Ignavibacteriaceae bacterium | reverse complement strand
AAATTCGTGGCGTATTCTAACTTTTTTAGAAAAACCGCTCAACTTGAGTTATTAACTTATAATAACACTTTTACCGGCATAGAAATAGCCGCAAAAGTCAGTATAGTTCAGCCACGTCCCGGCGCCGCGGTCACAGGTTTCCGGATTGGTTATTAAAGCACCGCTGTTGTCGTAATTTCTTGCAGCCGTTCCTCCGGGTTTATGTCCCCAGAATCCGCCTGTTTGTTTTCTGTACCAGTGATAGTCAACTCCCGGCGCGATAACTAATGCCATCAGTCTCCTTGGATATTCCGACTGCGGCAGACAATCACATCTTTCTTTTAAGCCGTCATTCATTGCGGCGGTTCTGACCGCTGAACAGCTCATCGAACTTGCAGTTGCTCCTGATGCGCGTCCCGGCTGTGCAAAAGTATTGGTCTTCCAGTTTCTTCCGTAATTATAGCAATTATTATTTGCCCTGACATAAGAATCAGCATTCCAGAAATCCGGGTTAAATTTGCTCTCCTCATATTTACATACTTTACAATCCCTGTCACTTACGGTTACTCTGATCCGTGAGAGCGGCCATTTTATTTTTACTTTAATATATTCTTTTATTTTCTTCAGGTCTCTTTCATATTGTTCAATGCTCCCTAAAATAATCTTTTGAATTCTAGGATCAATGGGAGTTAATCCGAAAATATCCATGCTCGATCTTTCATAACGTGTCATCTGCTCGACTATTTCCCTTGCAATCTCAATGCTTGCTTTCTGATCTCTTGCTGTTCCGTTGGCAATTTTAAAAACAGACGGAATTTTCTTTGTGCTCTCCTCGTCTCCCATTAATTCGAGTGTAATGCCTCTGAAGCCTAGTCCATCATACCCGCCGGTTGGCTTTGAAATTATCTCTGTCTTTCTTGTAATTTTTTTTAACAGATCATCTCCTCTTTTATCATTAATGATCCAGGAAGGATTTGGACGACCTGAAAACAGATCAACTGTTATTTTTAACATGATATTGTAATTTAAATTTTTATGCCTACTCTTTAAATTAGAATGGATTTTCGGCTTACTCCATTTATTAGTTATTTACCCCTGGCAAGGAATAAGAAATGTTTTTCTCATAATACAAATCTATTTTATTCATAAAGCATTTTCAATAGGGCAAAATACACTTTTTCACTAAGTGTTATTACTTAGATAATCGTCACAGTGTAAATTTTTAATATCGTAATAAGTGATTTAATTGATTAATTTTAAAATTATCTTAAGGTTCCGTCTGGGATTGTGTCAATTGGTTATTTTGTTGATTGGGTTAATTTGTTAATTGGTTAATTTAGTTGATTGGTTAAATTTATAATATCTCTAATTTTTGAAAGTAAAAGTAATTATCCCGGCATCCGGCTCCGGAGCGAGATTCGGCGGAAAAATTCCGAAGCAGTTTTTTAAGGTTGACGGAAAAGAGATCATTGCTCATACTTTAGAAAAATTCAATAACATTGGTTTAATCGATGAAATAGTAATTTCAACACAGCTGGAATACTTTGTAAAACTTAGTGTAATAGTTAAGAAGTATAATCTCAAAAAAGTAAAAAAGATAGTTGAGGGCGGGAAGCAGAGGCAGGATTCGGTTTATAATGCGCTGTTAAATCTTGAATGTAAGAAGGAAGATCTGATACTTATTCATGATGCAGTTAGACCATTCATAAGTAAGAAGAAAATTACAGAACTGATAAAGACTGCAGAAAAAGAAAAGTGTGTCATATTAGGAATACCTGTTAATGAAACGATAAAGAGAGTTGATAAAAATAATATTGTAACTGAAACTCTTGACAGAAATAATGTATGGGCGATACAGACACCGCAGGCATTTCAATATAGTATTTTATTAAAAGCATTTGATAAAGCAATGGATGAGAACTTTACCGGTACAGATGAAGCCGCGATTGTGGAAAATGCGGGGTTTGATGTCCGGGTGATGAAGGGTGAGAAGTCGAATGTGAAAATCACGGTTAAAGAAGATTTGGTTCAGGCAAGACGCAAGACGTGAGACGCTAGACGAAATCAGAATCTCTGTAGTAAAATAAAAATTTAATGAGAATGAAAAAAACCGGGACAATCGTTTTAGAGAAGTTTGATAGTGAAATACTGAAAGGGAACCCATTGGGTGATCCGAGCGAAAGGTATTTTCCGGTTTATTTGCCTTCGTCTTACGGAAAGTCAATGAAAAAATATCCTGTGGTATATCTGATCTCAGGATTTACGGGTAAAGGTATCATGCAGCTCAATGAAAGTTTTCTTTCCGAGAATATTAAGCAGCGCCTCGACAGATTGATCTCGGCAAAAAAAATGAAAGAGATGATTGTCGTAATGCCTGATTGTATTACAAAGTACGGCGGGAGCCAGTTTATTAATTCTGAAGCGACGGGAAACTATGAAGATTATATTATTAAAGAATTAATTCCATATATTGATAAAAAGTATAGTACTGTGAACAAAAGTTCAAGCAGGGCAATTTGCGGTAAATCAAGCGGAGGCTATGGAACAGTTGTCCTCGCTATGAGAAATCCCGATGTATTCGGACTGATGTGTTCGACAGCGGGCGATATGTGTTTTGAATATTGTTACATGCCGGATTTTCCCAAATTCATTACTGACATCGAGCATTACGGAAAGGGACATAAAGCAGTTGTCAATTTTATCAAAAATGAATTAAACTACAAACAGCCGAAGCCGAAATCTTTTCATAATATTCTTAATAACTTGGGAATGGCGAGCTGTTATTCTCCCAACCTGAAAGCTCTGAAAACGAAGGGATATAATTTCGATCTGCCTTTTGATATAAATACCGGTGAACTGGATACGAAAGTTTTTGACAAATGGCTGAAGCATGATCCGGTTAGAATGGTTGACAAATATGCAAACAATTTAAAAAAGCTGAAGCTCATTTATCTCGATGCAGGAATCAAAGATGAATTCAATCTGCATGTAGGAGCGAGAATATTTTGTGATAAATTAAAAAAGAAAAAAATTAAATATCTACATGAGGAGTTTAACGATGGTCATATGGGGATTCAGTACAGGTATGACAGGACATTTGAAGTGATTTCGTCTGCGCTGGAAGTCAAACGTGAAACGTGAAACGTGAAACGTGAAACGTCAAACGTCAAACGTCAAACGTC
>CAYNTN010000295.1:0-3178 GCA_964399995.1 uncultured Ignavibacteriaceae bacterium | reverse complement strand
TTTTCTTTGAGAAGCCGGAGCAGCCGCAGGTTCGGTTTGTGTCTGTTGCTGCTTCAGCCTTTCTGCCAGCACCTCCTGAGCGCTCAGCGGGTCAATTGCTTCCGCATATTTTTTATAAAAATCGGAAGAGAGGTACAAGTCGCGGAATTCATTCTCGGGCAACGGTCCCATCACCGAGCGCGGAGGAACAAGGTGCGTTACCGCCACCTCTGTCGGGATTCCTTTTTCATTCAGCACCGTTATCAGCGCCTGCCCGATACCCATTGAGGTGAGCGATTTATCAATCTCATAAAATTCGGAGCGGGGATAGGTCTTTACCGTTTTGCGAAGATTCTCGGCATCATTGGGAGTGAACGCCCGCAGCGCATGTTGTACGCGGTTTCCTAACTGAGCCAGCACCGTTTCCGGAATATCCATCGGTGATTGTGTGCAAAAGAAAACGCCAATGCCTTTGGAGCGAATGAGGCGAATCACCTGCTCAATTTGTTCAAGAAACGCTTTGGGAGCATCCTTGAAAAGCAGATGCGCCTCGTCAAAGAAGAAAACAAGTTTCGGCTTGTCCAAATCTCCCGCCTCCGGCATGGAATTATAAATTTCCACGAGCAGGCTCAGCAGGAAAGTGGAATACAAGGCAGGCTGGCTCTGCACGTCAGAAATATTCAGCAGGCTGATGGCGCCCCTGCCGTCAATGCGCTCGAATAAATCATCAATATCAAAAGAAGGCTCGCCAAAAATGTTTCCAACACCCTGCTGTTCGAGCGCGGCAATTTTGCGCAGAATTGTTCCTGAAGTTGCCGTTGAAATTTTTCCGTAAGAATCTTTGATTTCCTCTTTCCCCGGACCATCTGCAAGGTAGGTAAGCACTTTCTTCAAATCATTCAAATCAACAAGCGGCAGTTTTTTGTCATCGGCATATTTAAACACCACCGACAACGTTCCCGACTGAATGTCGTTCAGCTCAAAAACTTTGGACAGTAAAATCGGTCCGAACTCAATCACTGTTGCCCGCATGGGCGCGCCCAACTTGCCGCTCAAGGAATAGAGCTCCACCGGAAAGCCTGTGGGAGCATAGCTTATCGCAAGCTTTTGCGCGCGCTCTTCCAATTTCGGATTGGCAACAGCTGCTTTGTTCATGCCGGATAAATCTCCTTTCACATCCAGCAAAAAAACCGGCACTCCCGCATCAGAAAGCTGCTCGGAAATCAGTTGAAGTGTGCGGGTTTTCCCTGTGCCTGTTGCGCCCGCAACAAGTCCGTGGCGGTTCATCATGCGCAACGGCAAGTTGATTTTCGCATCAGCAATTATTTCCTGCTCTAAAACTCCCGCACCGAGATAGATGTGCGGTTCGGCAGAAGAATAAGATTGCTGAATTTTTTGAATGAAAGCCTCTTTGTTGCCCATCGGAATCTGTTTCGCCAAAAATAATAAATAGGTTGCCGCGATAAACGACAGGCGTTGTGCTATTTTTGGATTTTTGCCTATGACACCATCACGCGCCCTTGCCATCCTGCTTTTTGTAACCCAGTTTTTTTGTGCCGCAGCACAGGAGAGGAAAGTGCTTCTTATCGGCATTGACGGTTGCCGCTCCGATGCTTTGCAGCAGGCAAACACTCCCAATATTGACGGGTTGCTTGCCAACGCTCTTTATACATTCGATTCGTGGCACGTTGGAATCACCTGGTCGGGACCTTCATGGTCAACGATACTTACGGGCGTACACTGGAACAAACACGGAGTTACAAACAATACTTTCAGCGGAAGCGATTTCAACGATTACCCGGCTTTTCCGCAACGCGCGAAAGAAATCAAGCCGGGGCTGAATTGCGTGGAAGTGGTGGAGTGGGACCCGCTTGCCGATGATTTTTACAATGACGGCTGGGATAAAAAAATTAAAGTGGCTGACGGCAGCACGTTTCCAACGGCTGATTCGGCTGTTATTCAACTGCAGGACACCACGCTTGACGCGCTTTTCGTTTATTTCGACAAGGTGGACCTCACCGGACATTCCACCACGTTCTCGCCCTCAAACTCCCAATATATCAACGCGATTGAACTCGTTGACAGCGCGGTGGGAATCGTGTTAGCCTCGCTGTATGCAAGACCGACTTATGCCGGTGAAAACTGGCTGATTCTTTTGGTTACCGACCATGGCGGCAACAGTTTTTTTCACGGGGGAAACTCTTTTGAAGAACGACATATCTGGTGGATTGCAAACGGTGCCGCTGTTCCGAAGGAGCAAATCAATGCGGCTGACCCGGGAACATACAACTGCCAGCTTATTAATATTTTCGATACATCCTGCGTTGACCTTGCGCTGCTGAAACAATCGCCCATACAACCCGACATTGCGGTAACTGCTATCCACCATCTTATTTATGATTCCGGCATCAACCCTGAAACAAAACCGGAGTGGCAGCTTGACGGGAAATCATGGCTCACGCTTCCGACAGCCGTTAGAGAAACCCGTCCGGACAATGCCCTTCAGATTTTTCCAAATCCTGCTGAAGATGTTCTGCGTGTGGCGCTGCCTGAAAATATTTTTTCCGGAACGGTGAAGGCTGAAATTTTTGACCTGAACGGAAAGCTCCAGCGCTCGCTGCACCTCGCTGCGCAGCCAGCGGCAGTAATTGATTTGCGCGGGTTGAACACAGGACTATATTCCCTGCGGTTGACTGCGCGCAACGAAACCCGGCAGGGAGTTTTCAGCGTGAAATAGTTGGCGACTGCATTAATTCAGCTCCTTCTTTAAAAACTCTCCCGTGTAGCTTTTCTTCACCCGCGCCACTTCTTCGGGTGTGCCCTGCGCGATGATTTCACCGCCCCGGTCGCCACCTTCGGGACCCAAATCAATGATGTGGTCAGCCACTTTAATCACATCAAGATTATGTTCTATTATTAAAACCGTGTTGCCGCGCTCCACCAGCTTGCCGAGCACATCAAGCAGCATGCGGATGTCCTGAAAATGCAAACCCGTGGTGGGTTCATCAAGGATGTAGAGCGTGTTGCCGGTGTCTTTCCTGCTGAGTTCTTCCGCGAGTTTCACGCGCTGCGCCTCACCGCCCGACAGCGTGGGAGCCGGCTGCCCCAGCGTGATGTAGCCCAGCCCGACATCATGCAGCGTTTTGATTTTGCGGTAAATGGCGGGCACGTTTTCAATAAAAGTTACCGCTTCGTCAAT
>CAYNTN010000294.1:0-3190 GCA_964399995.1 uncultured Ignavibacteriaceae bacterium | reverse complement strand
GCACGCGGGAATGACATGGCTGGTTGGTTTTTCAGAAGTCTGTAATTAGTAATTACTAATTAAAAAAAATGGACTTCAAAGAAAAAATTGTATTAGTAACGGGAGGTTCGAGAGGGATCGGGAAAGCAATTGCTGAATCTTTTGCGGATGCCGGTGCAACGGTGATTGTGACTTACAAAAATGCTATTGATGAAAATTATTTTAATTCAAAGGGCATAAAGCATTTCAAATGTGATGTTTCGGATTTGAAATCGGTACAGGAAATCGTTGATTCAATCATTAAAGAATTTGAAAAGATAGATGTGCTTGTAAACAATGCAGGGATTACAAAGGACGGCTTGCTGATGAGAATGAATGAAGAAGACTGGGATATTGTACTGGATACTAATCTTAAAGGTGTATTCAGTATGACAAAAGCAGTAACAAGAAGCATGATGAGCAAGCGTTACGGGAAAGTAATTAACATTACATCCATTGTCGGCATAATGGGTAATGCCGGTCAGGCGAATTATGTTGCATCAAAAGCCGGTGTAATTGGATTTACAAAATCGATAGCAAAGGAGCTCGCATCTAGGAATATTAACATTAATGCCATTGCTCCGGGATTTATTGAAACGGAAATGACAGACAAACTCAGCGAAGAAGTGAAGCAAAATTATTTGAATTCTATACCTTTGAAAAAATTCGGAACGGGAAATGACATTGCCAATGCAGTGAAATTTCTTGCATCAGATGAATCATCCTACATAACCGGCCAGACACTTTGCGTCGATGGCGGACTTATAATGCAATAAAAATTTATGATAAAAAAATATACAATCTTATCTGTTGTAATTCTTTTAACATTCAATGCTTCAGTAATTTTTTCAAATAATCTGAGAATGTCCGATTTTCGTCTTATCGGAACTAATGTAGAAATGGGAATTTTAATAAATGTAGATTCGATCTACTGGGAAAACTCATGGCGTAATGATATTAAAGGCACCGGTTACACTGCTCCTCATAATCATGATGCAATATGGTTTTTTGCAAAGTATAAACTGAGAAGTTCTAATGTATGGTTTCCGGCAAAGTTTACACCATCATCAGGATATCACAGTCTTGACCCTTTCTGTGAAATAAAGACCTCTTCAGATTCAATGGGAGTATTTCTTTTTAAAAGAAATAACGGAACGGGTACAAACCTTTTCAGAAACACTTCACTCTTTTTTAACGGCAAAAATATTCACAACAGTCATGACTCTGTTTCATTAGCAATTTTTGCTGTTGAGATGGTTTACATTCCACAGGACAGCTTTTATGTTGGTGACGGAACCACCGCAAACATTTTCGGACAGTTATGCGGGTTCGATAATGTAAGCCCTTACAGAGTAGTCAGTGAAAACAGCATTACACTCGGAGGGCTTGGAGCAAACAGTTTAAATAACCGAAACGGCACGGGAATGTTCAATCCGGATGATTTTAACAACACAACTACAAAAACACTTCCGGTGGAATTTCCAAAAGGATACAATTCCTTTTACAGTATGAAGTATGAAGTCACTTCACAGCAATATACAGACTTCCTTAATTCAATTGACGAGCTGCAGGCTTCATTCAGATTTTCAAACACTTTCGGAATGGAAAGAAATGCTATACAGAAGATTGGTAATGTTTATTCTACAACTGCACCGGACAGGGCAAATAATTACATGTCGTGGGCAGACGGTGCAGCTTACGCAGACTGGATAGGATTAAGACCGATGACAGAACTAGAGATAGAAAAAATTTCAAGAGGACCACTGAATGCAGTAGCAGATGAATGTGCGTGGGGAAATAATTCTTTTGTTCAGATGACTTCAATGGATGGGGTTGACGGTTCAGGAACTGAAACAGCATTACCGGATAATGCAAACTGCAATTATAATTTAATTGACGGGGGAGCCGGTCAGCCGATAGGAGGTCCTGTAAGAGTCGGAATATTTGCAACATCAACATCCGGAAGGGTTGAGTCAGGAGCTTCATATTACGGAGTAATGGAAATGACAGGCAACTGCTGGGAAAGGAATGTATCCATAGGAAATGTGACCGGAAGATTATTCAACGGATTAAACGGAGACGGACTACTGACAATTAACGGAGATGCAAATGTTTTAAACTGGCCGCCTGCAAGCGCTGAAGGTAGCGGTTACAGAATGGGAAACTGGTTCAGGAGTATACTAAGAGCGAGAGTATCAGACCGGTTTTATGCTTCTTCAACTATACCGGACAGAACAGGGCACAGGGGTTTCAGATGCGCGCGAACATCAAATTAAAATTTTTGAATCATGAAAAATATTACACTAATTTTTTTAATTGGTTTTATAATTAAAAGCTCAGAGTTATACTCACAATATACAGGCGGCTCTTACGACGGATACTCTTCAGTTTCAGATTCGGATTTAGTTGTGTCAATATTTGAGAATCCTGCAGAAGTTGTGAGTGACTTTCAGCTTTATCAGAATTATCCAAATCCATTTAACCCGACAACAATCATCAGCTACAGTATTTATAATACTGGATTTGTAACATTGAAAATTTTTGATCTCAGAGGTAAAGAACTTATTATACTTGTTAATGAAAAGCAAAATGCAGGAAACTATGATGTTGAATTTGATGCATCTGATTTTCCCGCGGGAGTTTATTTTTACAGAATATCCTCGGGAAAAAATTCAGTTACAAGAAAAATGATTTTAATAAAATAAACCAACATAAAAAAAATGAAATTTGTATTTACACTTTTGTTAACAGCTACAATTTACATTGCCATTTCCGGATGCGGAAAAAACAATGACCCGTTCAAAGGCAATGTTTACTTTCATGATGCAGACTCGCTGGCATTCATTGCAGGATTCGATAATGATACTTTATACTATATTATCAGAGGTCCGAAGCTGAATCAGTCTCACAAATCAAAGTATAAAATAAAGCAGTTGAACGATTCCTCTTATTTATTGGAAGTCGAAAAAAAGCCGGTCTTCTGGGATAAGAACATATGGGAAATAGTCAAAGGAAAAGGTGATGACAAAGGATTTTATTCGGCTGAATCACGGAATTATTATCAGTATTCCCCGGATAAAAATATTTTGAGATAGATATGAGATATGAGGTATGAGGTATGAGATATGAGGTATGAGGTATGAGGTATGAGGTATGAGGTATGAGGTATGAG
>CAYNTN010000293.1:0-3206 GCA_964399995.1 uncultured Ignavibacteriaceae bacterium | reverse complement strand
AACTTTTAACTTTTAACTTTTAACTTTCAACTTTTAACTTTTAACTTTTAACTTTCAACTTTTAACTTTTAACTTTTAACTTTTAACTTTTAACTTCAAGATATTCTTTTTCATAAAACAGGCTTGTCCCAGCAGCAACAAGTATTGGCTTCATAAACACATTAATTACAGGGATAAAGGTAAGTATAAACGCAATTGCACCGAATCCATATGTGAGCAGCTT
Organism: uncultured Ignavibacteriaceae bacterium; assembly: GCA_964399995.1. GTDB lineage: Bacteria > Bacteroidota > Ignavibacteria > Tepidaquicellales > Tepidaquicellaceae > JAGPCH01. The sequence continues at coordinate 2,983 of CAYNTN010000293.1, read as the reverse complement.
TTGTGAATTTACGATCTTGAGTTTTTCCCTGAACCCTTTCATTCGTCTGGTCAGCGGATAATCTAGATAATCCAGAGCGTTAAAAAAGAATGAGAAACCCAGACCTCCCGTAAATGAAATTACACTGCCAATCATAGGAATGAAGTTAATGAAAAATAATGGAATTATTCCCGACAGATAAAATAATATTTTCTTTAATTCCGCTTTTATACTTTCTGCCGCCTCTTTAATAAAAGGCAATTCATTGACAACCTTCTTATTGTATATATTTTCTTCAATAAATCCCGATATCTTTTCATTGAAAGGAGCCGATATTATTCCGCCGAATATCACGAACAGGAAATAGCAAATAAGAAGTATTAAAATAAAATAAAATACTTTCAAAAATGTCTTAATGATCTCAAATAAAATGCTGTTAGAAACATTTACTTCCAAAGCATCTTCCGACATTCCCATGATATACTTGTAAGAGTAAAAAAAAATTGTCCCGTAAATGATCAGGTTGATCACTATCGGGACAATTGAGTATCCTATTAGTTTCGGATATTTAAAAAATAATTTTACACTTTTGAACGGGTAAAAGAATCCATATATAAAATCATTCATTTCTTTCTTTTCTTAGAACTGTCTTTAATCCAATTTATTCCTTCAAAATCTTTGCGTCGTCCTGCCAGTGTTTTGTTTTTTATTAAACTTTCTTTGTCCAGATATTTAGCGTTTACTTTTCCATAAAAAAGTCCCTCAATACTTTTTCTAAAAGCATCATCAAAGTTTAATCCGGCTAAACTTGTTAAAATGTCTATCCTTACTGGTTTGTATCCAATTTGAAGTATTAAGTCATCTTTCATGAAATCCGCTGGGACAAGATCAATTTTACCAAACCAAAATTCCTTAACAGCTGCAAATGCTCTTTTAGAGTTTGATTTAGTTTTGTTAATCCAAATATCAAGATCCTCAGTAAGTCTTGGTCTCGAGTGAAAAGTTACGGCATAGCCACCTACAATAAGGTATTCAACTTTATGTTTGTTTAACAAACTTAAAAACTCTTCGAAGTCTTGGTACTCTTCCATATTTCATTCTAAGATAATTTAATCTTATTTTTTCCAACGATTCAACCCTTTTACCACGGGGTATTCTTTTCCAGTAATTTATTTCTGCAATTTCCTGTTCCTCGTGACTTTTAAATATTTTAAATACCTTTTTCATTTCAGATATTTATTTATGCTTAAAAGCTTTCTTCAGTTTATCCACATAATCCAGTTTTTCCCAAGTAAACAATTCGACTTCAACTTTCTTTATTTTGCCCTCGGGAGTTACAAATGTTTTTGTGACTTTCTGATTTTTGCGTCCCATGTGTCCGTATGCTGCAGTCTCACTGTAAATCGGAGTGCGCAATTTAAAACGCTGCTCGATGAAGTACGGTCGCATGTCGAAAATTTCCATTACCTTTTTGGCAATTTCACTGTCGCTCATTTTGACTTTTGAAGTTCCGTATGTATTTACATTCATCCCCATTGGCTTTGCTACTCCAATTGCGTAAGAGACTTGAACCAATACTTCATCACAAATTCCCGCAGCAACTAAATTTTTAGCAATGTGTCTTGTAGCGTAAGCTGCCGATCTGTCAACCTTCGATGGATCTTTCCCGGAAAAAGCTCCTCCGCCGTGTGCTCCTTTCCCGCCGTATGTATCTACAATGATTTTACGTCCGGTAAGCCCTGTATCTCCATGAGGTCCGCCAATAACAAATTTTCCGGTAGGATTGATATGATAATTTATTCTCTTGTCACTAAGCAGCTTTGCGTATTTTTTGTATTTTGCCTTAACTCTCGGTATAAGAATATTTATTATATCACTCTTTATCTTCTTTTGCATTTCAGATTCGCTTGCAAAATCATCATGCTGCGTCGAAATGACAATTGTATCAATTCGCTTTGGCTTATTGTTATCATCGTATTCAAGAGTAACCTGTGATTTTGCGTCAGGGCGTAAATACTTTATCTGTCTGTTCTCTCTGCGAAGACCAGCAAGTTCAATCAGCAGCTTCTGAGCAAGATCAAGCGCGAGAGGCATGTAATCCTCAGTTTCGTTCGTCGCATATCCGAACATCATTCCCTGATCTCCGGCTCCCTGTTCCTCTTTCTTTTTCTTGTCTACTCCCTGATTGATGTCACCGGATTGTTCATGAATCGCCGACAGCACTCCGCATGAATCAGCTTCAAACATGTATTCGCTTTTTGTGTAACCGATCTTTCTGATTACTTCACGCGCAATTGTCTGTACATCTAAATACGCTTTTGATTTTACTTCGCCTGCAAGCATTACCTGACCCGTTGTTACAAGTGTTTCACATGCTACTTTTGACTGAGGATCAAATGCAAGAAAGTTATCTATCAATGCATCTGAAATCTGATCCGCTACTTTGTCCGGATGTCCTTCTGAAACCGATTCAGAAGTAAATAAATATGGCATTAAATTAATTCTCCTATCTTATTTTTTTTTGTTTAAATATTATTTAAAATTTTTTGAAAATTTTCTTTTAACTTATATGTTAAATATATTACTACTAATGCATCTGCAACATTCCTAAAAAAAAATCTCTTCCGCTTTTAGTTAGAAGAGATTCAATATTTTTTAAAAATCATTTAATATTTAGTCTTCCAACTCATCTCTTCCTGATTGTTATCAGGATAGGAATTAGCACCTTTCTGTCCGCATATTGCGGATGACGGTTGCCAAGGTTTCATCGGGCCTAATCCCTCCGCCTTTCTCCATAAGTCAGAACGTTTAAGAACAAATTCGTATGCAATATAATTTATTGATATTGCATTTGCAATTTAAAACAGGGAGAACAGCCAGAATACTTTACAAGCAATACAAACTTTAAAAACTTTATGAACTTTATGAACTCTTAGCTAATTATTTTTCTTAAAATCTTCAAATTATCTTCTTCACTGAAAACTGATTCGATTGGAATCTCAAA
>CAYNTN010000292.1:0-3211 GCA_964399995.1 uncultured Ignavibacteriaceae bacterium | reverse complement strand
ATAAGATTTATAAGATTTATAAGATTTATAAGATTTATAAGATTTATAAGATTTTAAGTTTTAGCATCACCTTTAACAATTGACGATTGCCGATTCACGATTCACGATTCACGATTCACGATTCACGATTCACGATTGACGATTCACGATTCACAATTCAAATCTTTACCGACGATTTAAATTTTTCCGTAAAATCTTTTAACACTTTATTCAGCATTTCAGTATTCTCCGGAGTGAGGTCTTTTGTGTCTCTGATACTTTTCAGAATATCCGGGTGAAGATTCTCAACCTGAGAGAAAAGATCATCCTGATACTGTTTAATGTATTGAACAGGAATTTCATCGAGATATCCTTTTGTACCTGCAAAAATTATCAAAACCTGATTTTCCACCGGGACAGGGGAGTACTGCTTTTGTTTTAATATTTCTACAAGTCTTTCACCTCTTCTTAGCTGCTGCATGGTTGCTTTGTCAAGATCAGAACCGAATCTTGAGAATGCTTCAAGCTCTCTGAACTGAGCAAGGTCAAGTCTCAGCGTTCCTGCAATTTTTTTCATAGCTTTTATCTGAGCATTACCTCCGACCCGTGACACTGAAATACCAACGTCAATAGCCGGTCTAATTCCGGAATTGAAAAGATTAGATAAAAGATAAATCTGTCCGTCTGTAATGGAAATAACATTAGTGGGAATATAAGCTGAAACGTCTCCGGCCTGTGTTTCAATTATTGGTAAAGCCGTGAGACTTCCTCCGCCGAGATCATCAGATAGTTTTGATGCTCTCTCGAGTAATCTTGAGTGAAGATAAAATACATCTCCCGGATACGCTTCCCGTCCCGGAGGTCTTCTCAATAATAATGATACTTCTCTGTATGATGCAGCCTGCTTTGTCAGATCATCATACACCACCAAAGCGTGTCTCCCTGAATCTCTGAAATACTCTCCCAGCGTAGCTCCCGCAAATGCTGCTATGTATTGTAAAGGTGCAGGATCGGAAGCAGCAGCGGCAATGACAGTTGTATATTCCATTGCTCCTTCATCCTGTAAACTTTTCACGACCTGCGCAATTGTTGATCCTTTCTGTCCGATAGCAACATAAATGCAATAAACACCCTTGCCTTTTTGATTTATTATTGTATCTATAGCAACCGCAGTTTTTCCTGTCTGTCTGTCGCCGATAATTAATTCCCGCTGACCTCTTCCGATCGGGATCATCGCATCAACTGCTTTTATTCCCGTCTGAAGCGGTTCTTTAACCGGCTGTCTCTGAATTACACCGAGTGCTTTTCTTTCGAGCGGTAAAAATTTATCAGTATGAATTTCCCCTTTGCCATCTAAGGGTTGACCGAGCGGATTAATAACTCTTCCCAGCATTTGTTCACCAACGGGCATTGAAGCAATTCTTCCTGTCCGCTTTACAAGATCACCTTCCCTTACTAATGAAGATTCACCGAACAATATACAGCCAACATTATCTTCTTCAAGGTTCAAAGCAATTCCGAAAACTCCGTTCGGAAACTCTATAAGTTCACCCGCTTCGCATTTTGAAAGTCCGTAAACCCTTGCTACTCCGTCGCCTACGTATAATACAGTTCCGACGTCGAATACATCAACTTCTGTCTCAAACCCGGACAATTGTTTTCTTAGTATCGCGGATATTTCATCTGATTTTACTTCTGCCATTATTTATTTCTCCTGAATATTTTTAATGTAACTTTTATTAATTTTGGATTCAAAAACTTTTAACTTTCAACTTTTAACATTCAACTAGTTAAGTATAAAATCACCTTCTCTGAACTTCTGCTTAAGCTTTTCTAACTGCCGTTTGATGCTTGCATCTAAAATCGTATCATTAATCTTTGCCACAAAACCTCCTATGATGGATTGATCAATCTCAAAAGTGAGATCGCTTTTCAATTTTGTATATGCGTCTATTTTCCGTTTCATCTTTGCTTTTTCATCATCGTTAAGAGGGACGGAAGTCTTCACAAGCACGTCAACAATTCCTTCCTTTTCTTTTTTCAGATTAATAAAATCTTCGAAGATCCCCTGCAATAAAGCTTCTCTTCGCCTGTTGATCAGCAGCATCATGAAATCCATTGTGAGCTGTGATACATTACCTCCAAAAATTTCTTTTACTAGCGTAAGTTTCTTGTTTTTACTTATTATAGGACTCCTGAAGAAAAGTTCAAGATCCCTGTTTGAGTTTATGATTGCCAATATTTTTGTAATGTCATTAGCTACTTCGTTGAGGCTGCCTTTTTCCCCGGCAATTCCGTAAAGCGCTATAGTGTATCTTCTTGCTGCTTTAGTGATCATAAGTTATTTTCTCATAAAATTAATTGCCGGGAATCTGTGAAATGAAATCGTTTACAATTTTCTTCTGCTTGTTTTCATCTAGATTATCCTTAAGAATTTTTTCAGCCGCTTTAATGGCGAGGTCTGAAACCTCATTTCTTAAATCAGCCATTGCACTATCCTTTTCCTGCTGAATTTCAATTTTTGCCTGCTCTATAAGCTTTCTTGAATCAGCCTGAGCCTTTGCCATGAGATCTTCACGAAGTTTATTGGCGGCATCCTTTGATTCATTAATAATTTTCATAGATTGTGTGTTGGCTTCGGCAAGAATTTTTTTATTCTGCTGCATAAGCTCTTCTGAATCTTTTTTCAGCTGCTCTGCCTGTTCAATTGAATCGCGGATTCCCTGTTCACGTGAGTGGAGTGCCTGCAGCAATGGTTTCCAGGCGATCTTCTTCAGGATAAACAATAGAATTATGAAGATTATTATCTGCCAGATAATAAGTCCCGGATTTACGGATAGCAGACTCGGCTTTTCATGTCCCGGCTCGCTGAACATAAAGATCATCGAATAATTATATAGTAATGTAAGATAATAAATCATTATCTGAATCTATTTAAAATTTAAATTAATATTTACATGGAAGAAATTATGCCCCCGTGTAAATTTAAGAGTTGATAATTTTTTTATGACTTTGTAGCCAATAAAATACAAATAACAAGTCCGAAAAGCGCAACCCCTTCAACAAGAGCAGCTGCAATGATCATAGTTGTTCTTATTTCACCAACTGCTTCAGGCTGTCTTCCTATTGATTCCAAAGCTGAACCCGCTAATCTGCCGATACCAATCCCGGCTCCTATTACTGTTAATCCGGCTCCGACTCCGGCTCCTAAAAATGCTAAATCCATTTTTAA
>CAYNTN010000291.1:0-3228 GCA_964399995.1 uncultured Ignavibacteriaceae bacterium | reverse complement strand
TGCGCCGCCAAGCGCGACGGCGAGGTGCTGCGCGCCGCCGCGACGCCGCGCCTGCAGCAGGGCTATGCGGTGGGAAGGTAGGGCGCCGCTCGGGCGCATCGCAGGGGCGGCGCATGCGTCGCCCCTGCATCGATACGGCGATCGACAGCTACACGATCGCGAAGTCCGCCGCGGTGAAGGACGAGGTCAAGATGCCGGCGAAGGTGATCGAGCCGGCGCCGGCGGCGAAAGTCAGCACCGCGTCGGCGCCGTTCTGCGTCAGCGCCGCCAGCGCCGCGCCGGGACTGGCGAAGCCGAGGCTGACGCCGAGCGAGACGGTGTCGTCGGCGGACACGAAGTCGGTGATGCGGTCATTGCCGACGGCGATGCCGCCGGGATAGCGGAAAGTGTCGGCGCCGGCGCCGCCGGTGATGAGGTCGTTGCCGCCCTCGGCGATCAGCACGTCATTGCCGCCGCCGCCGTCGAGGGTGTCGTTGCCGGGGCCGGCGATCAGCGCATCGTTGCCATTGCCGCTGACGATGTAGTCCGCGCCGCCCTCGCCGAGAATGAAGTCGTCGCCATTGCCGGCGAAGACCGTGTCGTCGCCGCCGCCGGCGAAGACCTGGCTGCCGCCGGCGCCGACATCGATGAAGTCGCGCCCGCCGTTATCGGCCGGCTCCTCGATGATCAGGTCGAAGCCGCCGAAGGTGACGATGGCGTCGTCGCCGAAGAAGCCGAAGACGATGTCGCCGCCATTGCCGCCGATCAGCGTGTCGGTGCCGTCGCCGGCGTAGAGCGCGTTGTCGCCGTCGCCGCCCTGGATCAGGTCGTCGCCGTTCTCGCCGGCGAGCAGGTCGTTGCCCGCGCCGCCCTTGAGCGTGTCGTTGCCGCCGCCGGCGAAGGCGAAGTTCTCGCCATTGCCGGCATCGACCGAGTCATTGCCGGTGAAGAAGAACTCGTCGGCGACGATGAAATCGCCGCCCGAGCCGCCGAGGATGGTGTCGCCGCCCTCGAGCCCGAGCAGCGTGTTGGCGCCGCCCTGGCCGTTGATCACGTCGCTCAGCGGCGTGCCGACGAGAAAATCCGCGACGCCCGTGCCCTGGACGAAACCGCCATCGGCGAGGCCCTGGGCGAGGCCGTCGTCGTCGAGAATGGTGCCGGTGGCGATGCGGCCGCCGGCGGCGATCTTGGCGTTGACCGGGTTGGACAGCGCGACCGAGAAGGTTTCGTCGAGGGTCTCGATCGCGGCGTCGCCGGAAACCGCGACGGCGAAGGTGGCGCTGGTCTGACCGGCGGGGATGGTCAGCACCTGCGTCTTGGCGGCGAAGTCGCTGCCCGCGCGCGCGATGCCGTCGAGCGTGCTGGCGGTGACGCTGACCGCCTGCGCCGCCGGCGTCGACAGATTGACGGTGAAGACGAGGTCGCTGGCGCCGTTGTTGCCCTCGACCTTCTGGGCGTTGACGATCGACAGGACGCCGGCCTGATCGTCGTCGAGGATGGTGCCGGTGGCGCTGTCCTGCGGCCCGAGCTGGGCGCCGGACGGGTTGCTCAAGGTCACCGTGAAGCTCTCATTGTCCTCGATCGAGGCATCGCCATTGACCGTGACGGTGAAGGTGGCGCTGCTCTGGCCCGCCGGGATCGTCACCGCCTGGCTCTTGGCGGTGTAATCGCTGCCGGCGAGCGCGGTGCCGTTCGAGGTGCTGGCGGTCACGCTGACCGTCTGCGCCGCGGGTTCCGACAGATTGATCGTGAAGACGAAATTGCCGGCGCCGGCATTGCCTTCGGCTTGAGTCACATTGCCGATGCTCAGCGTCGCCAGGTCGTCGTTGATGATCAGGCCCGTCGCCGTCGCGTCCGCGCCGAGGACCATGCCGGTCGGATTGGACAGCGCGATGGTGAAGCTTTCATCGGCTTCGCTTGCCGTGTCAGTGATGATCGGCACGTCGAAGGTCGCATGCGCCCGACCCGCCGGGATGGTCACCACGCCCGAGGTCTGAAGGAAGTCCTGCCCGGCAACCGCGCTGCCATTGGCGGTGGCGGCGAACACGCTCGTGTCCTGATCGGTGACGAAAGAGCGCGAGACGACGAAGCGCACGACCAGACCGCCGGTGTCGCCCTCGACGACGGAATAGTCGCCGATCGAGACGGTGGGCAGGTCGTTGGGCGCGGCCAGGCTCAGGCGATAGGTGCCGGTGTCGCTGCCGAGGCCGTCGGCGACGACGAAATAATCGCCCGTCGCCTGCGGCGTGAAGGCGAGCATGGAGTTGAATCCCTCGCCGCCGTCGTCGTCGCTCGCCAGCTGGGTGCCGGCAGCGTTGCGCAGACTCAGCAATGGGTCCTCCAGGCTGCCGCCATTGGTCGCCGCCCCTTCCAGATTGATGACGTATTTGACGCCGCCCTGGAGCGTAACGCGGTAGAAATCCTTGTCTGGACCGGTCTCGATATTGCCCTGCACGAACCCGCCGACCGGCAGGGTGGCCGTCGAGGCGGTGGTGCCGGCGACGTCGTCGCTGGCGGAAATGCCGCCATCGTCATTGGCGATGGTGCCGGTCGCGGTCCGCGTCTCGATGCCGCCGAAGAAGCGCGCGCCGACCGGATTGCTCATGGTGACGTTGAAACTCTCATAGGCTTCGATGCTGGCGTCGCCAAGGATCGACACCGAGAAGACACCGCTGGTCTCGCCCGCCGGGATGTTCAGCGTCTGCGTCTTGGCGGTGTAATCGACGCCGGCGACGGCGCTGCCGTCCGACGTCGCCAGCTGCACGTTGACCGCCTGCGGCGCCGCCTGCGACAGGTTGACCTTGAAGTTGAGCAGCTTGGCTCCGGCATTGCCCTCGCTGATCGAAGCGCTGCGCAGGCTGACGAAGACCGGCTGGCCCTCGATGCCGTCGGCGAATGCCAGCTGCTCGACTCCGTTCAGCGAGTCCTGTCCGTCGCCGCCGGCATTGTCGATGACGAGATACTGGTTCTGGCCGCGCTGGATGCTGTCCGGCCCGCCTTCGTTGTCCAGCCCGACGCTGACCGTGTAGCTCGCGCGGGGCCCGAAGTAGACCGACTGGTCGACGCCGTCGCCGCCGAGAAGCTCGTCGATGCCCGGGCCACCGACCAGCGTATCGTCGCCCGTGCCGCCGAAGAGATCGTCATTGCCCTCGCCGCCCTTTAGGCTGTCATCGCCTGATCCGCCGAGGATGTCGTCGTTGCCTTCGCCGCCATCGAGTGAATCGGCGCCAAGGCTGCCGTCGATCTCGT
>CAYNTN010000290.1:2076-3261 GCA_964399995.1 uncultured Ignavibacteriaceae bacterium | reverse complement strand
CCGGCCGTCATCGTCGGACAGGCGATCCCCGGTGTACCGGAAGGCCGAACCTACACGCTGGCGGAGTTCGACCGGGTCGTGGACGCGATCGCAGCCCGCGCGCTCGCGCTTGGCCTGCGACCGGGGGAGAGCGTAAGGATCGCCACGCGCGCCCAGTTCGCGGTCCTCGCGCTGCGCCTCGGGCTCGGGCGCGCGGGCATCGTGTCGTCGACCATCGGCGACGCCGCCGCGCAGATCGACCTGGAAGGCCGCGACCACCGCGCAGGAACCATCGTCGCCGACCGCTCGTGGTGGACGCCGCCGCCGCGCAGCGAGGCGCTGCCCATGCATCCGGGCGGCGCCTCGACGTTCGTGCTGCAGTCGACATCGGGAACCTCCGGAGTGCCGAAATCGGTTTCGGTCACGCACGCGCAGATGATCGCGCGAATCCTGATCAGGGGAACGCACGCACTGCCGCTCGATGTGCGGACGCTGTGCACGAGCGGGCCCGGCGGTGGACTCGGATTCCAGTACGCGATGCACACGCTGTCGACCGGAGGAACGGTGGTCATCGCGTCGAACGCGGAGGACGTACCCGCGACGATCGACCGGTACGGAGTCAACCTGCTCGTCGCGTCGCCCTACGCGGTCGCGACGCTGATGGCGAAACGTCCGATCGATGCGCTCAGGCCGGCGTCGCTCCTGCAGGTGGTTCTCTCGGGTTCGTACCTGTCGGCCGCCATGGTGCGCCAGGTCGCCGGGAGCTTGTGCGAGGGGGTGGTCTGCCTCTACGGATCGACCGAGGCCGGTCCCATCGCCAGTGGCTTCGGGCGCGACCTGCGCGGCATCGACGGGGCGAGCGGCTTCCTGCTTCCCGGCGCCGAGGCCGAGGCGGTCGACGATTCAGGCCGCCCGCTTCCCCGCGGCACCGCTGGCCTGTTGCGTACGCGCTCGGAAAGCCTGGCCGTCGGCTACCACGCCAACCCGGATGCCACGGCTCGCGCTTTCCGCGATGGCTGGTACTACCCGGGCGACATCGGCATGGTGACCGACGACGGCATCCTGGTGATCCGCGGCCGCAACGACGACCTGATCAACGTCGGCGGATCGAAGTTCGCGCCGGAACTGCTGGAGGAAGTGCTGCTTCGCGTGCACGGCGTGGCCGAGGCCGCGGTGTTCGGCGTTCCCGACCGCTTCGGCACGCAT
>CAYNTN010000290.1:0-1976 GCA_964399995.1 uncultured Ignavibacteriaceae bacterium | reverse complement strand
GCGATGTACGCCGCCCGCTGGGGACGAACCATCGGCCTTCCCCTGCCGGACGACGTGCGCCTGCTCTGCGTGAGCGGCCCCGGCGGCCTCGGATTCGGCTACGCGCTCTCGGTGTTCGAAGCCGGAGGTACGGTCGTGCTGCTCGGGCCGGACGACGACGCGCTGACCCTGGTCGAGCGGCATCGCGTCAACGTCCTGGTCCTGTCACCCTACGCCATCGGCCAGACGCTCGCGCGCCGGCCAACCGGCGCGAAGCCGCCCTCGCTCGAGCATGTCGTGCTCTCCGGCAGCCGGCTCACCCGGGAATTGCTGCGATCCGCGTCGGAGCGTGTGTGCGATCGCATCGTGTGCATGTACGGCTCGACCGAAATCGGACCGATCGCCGCCGGCGCCGCGGCCGCGATGCCGGACACGGACGGCGCCACCGGCTTTCTGCTCGCGGACATCGACGTCCAGGCGATCGACGAACGCGGCGCGGTGCTGCCGCCAGGCCGGGTCGGTCGGCTTCGGATGCGCGGACCGGGCATGGCGCGCGAGTACTGGCGCGACCCCGAGGCGACCGCACGCCAGTTCGTCGCCGGATGGTTCTACCCCAACGACGTCGGTGCCGTGACGCAAGATCGCACGCTGGTCATCCAGGGCCGCGCCGACGACCTCATCAACGTCGGCGGCTCGAAGTTCGCGCCTGAGACATTCGAGGAGGTGCTGCTTCGGGTTCCGGGGGTGGTCGATGCCGCAGTATTCGGCGTCCCCGATGCGCTGGGCAAGCACCGCGTGCACGCTGCCGTCGTGACCAGCGGTGAGATCGACCTCGCCGCGATCGAAGCTGCGTTCCGCAGCGCGCACGGGTTGCCCGCACCGGCCGTCGTGTTGCGCGTGCCCGGCCTGCCGCGCACCGCCCAGGGGAAACTGAACCGCGCGGCCCTGGTGCACTACGTCCGCACGGTCGTGGATCCCGGCGCCCGGCGCGGCAGTTGACCGTCGGCGGGCCGGCGACCGCAAGCGTCACTTCGGCGGCAGGCCGATCGCCTTCACGAGTGCCTTCATGCGCTCGGTGTCGCGCACGATGGTTGCCGCGAGTTCCGCGGACGTGCTTCCCACAGGAACCTCGGCGCCGGCGAGAAACCGCTCGCGGATCTCCGGCCGCGCGAGCGCGCGCACCACCGCTGCGTGGAGCCTTTCCACGACGGCCTTCGGCGTGCCGGCCGGCGCGGCGAGGGCGCTCCACACGGGGACGTCCTCCGGTAGGCCCAGTTCCGCGAACGTCGGCACGTCGGGCAGCTGCGGCACCCGTGCCGGCCCCATCACGGCCAGAACCCGGATCCTGCCGGCCTTCGCGAACGAAATCGCGCTGGTCGCGGAGATGACCGACACCTCGACGATGCCGGACACCAGTGCATTCATCGCGGGCGCGCCGCTCTGGTAGGGCACGTGCATCATGTCGGCGCCGGTCCGGTGCTTGAACGACTCCGCCGCCAGCATGAAGGTGTTGGTCGCCGTCGCGTAATCGATGGTTCCCGGATGCGCGCGCGACCAGGTCGCGAGTTCCTGGGGCGTCGACACCGGCAGCGTCGGGTTCACCGCGATGAACAGCGTCTGGCGCGCGATCAGCGACACCGGCTCGAAATCGCGTTGTGGATCGTAGGGAAGGCGCGCGTAGATCGCCGGATTGATCGCGAACTGCGAACCCAGTCCCGAGAGCAGCGTGGTGCCGTCGGGCGCAGCGGTCGCCACGCGTTCGGCCGCCAGGATGCCGTCGGCCCCCGGGCGGTTCTCGACGATGACGACCTGACCGAGTTCGGCGGCAAGACCGTCCGCCAGGATGCGCGTGGACAGGTCGTGGCCGGACCCCGCGGCGGAGGGCGCCACCAGCCGGATCGGCCGGTCGCCCGGCGTCTGTCCGGCGGCGGCCGATGACAGTGCGAAGAGCAAGGCCGAGAACGCGGCTGCGGCACCGCGTCCCCGACACTTCATGG
>CAYNTN010000289.1:0-3308 GCA_964399995.1 uncultured Ignavibacteriaceae bacterium | reverse complement strand
GCTGCAAGCCTCGGCGCTGACGACGGCGGATTTCGTCATCGTGTAAACGGCTTGCTTTGTCCGTCCGAATCGCAATGATAGTATCGCTTCATCGTACTCAAACACAGGCAGCATCCGGCACCACGATCCATTGCACATAGCAGAAAGACCTGCGCCGGAAGTCGTGGGCAGGATGGAGACACACATGCTGCCAAGGGGGAGGCTCGCATGATCGATCTGCGCACAAGCGCTCGGGTGGACGTTGACGGGAACGGCGCTCAGGCAACCACCGGGGCATTTTTCCCTTCGATCTCGGACGATGGCCGGTTCGTGGCATTCGACAGCAGCGCCGCCAACCTGGTGCCCGGCGATACCAACACGCAGAGGGACGTCTTCGTCGTCGACCGGCAGTCCGGCGCGATCGAGCGGGTCAGCCTGGCCAATGGCGGGGGGCAGGCAGACTCCTTTTCCTCGCTCCCCTATCTCTCCAACGACGGGCGATTCGTCGCGTTCGAGAGTCTGGCCACCAATCTGGTGCCGAACGACACCAATGGCGTCCGTGACGTATTCGTCTTCGATCGTCAGACCGACACGATCGAGCGTGTCAGCGTCGGCCCCGGTGGCGCTGAAGCCAATAACTTCTCCTTTGTCGGCGCTATCTCCGGCAATGGCCGCTTCGTTCTTTTCAGCAGCGGCGCCACCAACCTGGTGCCGAACGACACCAACGGCCAGTTTGATGCTTTCGTCTTCGACCGCCAGACGCATGTGACCGAACGCGTGAGCGTCGGCAACGGCGGCGTTCAGGCCAATAGCGGTTCATTCGGAAACTCGATTTCCGACGATGGCCGGTTCGTCGCCTTCACCAGCGATGCGACAAATCTGGTGCCGAACGACACCGGTGGCTTCAACGACATCTTCGTCTACGACCGCCAGACCGCCACTGTCGAGTGTGTCAGCGTGGCCGCCGACGGCACCCTGGGTAATGACGCCTCCTTCGTCGGTACGCTGTCGGCAGACGGCCGGTTGGTCGCCTTCGCAAGCTTGTCGACGAATCTGGTGCCGAACGACACCAACGGCCAGCAAGACGTCTTCGTCGTCGACCGCCAGACCGATGTAATCGAGCGCATCAGCGTGGGCAATGGCGGCGTCCAGGCTGACGGAAGCTCTGGCGGCTCCCATTCGTTTTCGTCGGACGGCCGGTTCGTCACCTTTTCCGGGACCGCCAACAATCTTGTGCCCAACGACACCAATGGCTTCGCGATCGACAGCTTCGTCTTCGACCGCCAGACGCAGACGATCGGACGGGTGCTCGCCTCCGACGGCTCTCAAGTCGATGACGCGGACTTTGCCGTCATCTCGGGCAATGGCCGCGTCATCGCCTTCCAGAGCTTTGGCGCCAACCTGGTGCCGAACGACACCAACGGCAATACCGACGTCTTCGTGGCCGAGATCCCGACCCTGACGGTCGGCGATGCGGCGATCGCGGAGGGCAACAGCGGGTCGACCAACCTGACCTTCACGATCAGCCTGTCGGCGGCGACATTCGCTGCGGTGACGGTGACGGCGACGACGGCCAACGGCACGGCGACGGCGGGCAGCGACTACACCGCGAAGTCGCAGACGGTGACGATCCCCGGCGGGCAGACCAGCGCGTCTTTCACGGTCGCGCTGGCGGGCGATGCGGTGGTCGAGCCGAACGAGACCTTCACCGTCACGCTCAGCAACCCGGGCAATGCGGTGATCGCGACGGCGGGGACCACGGCGACGGGGACGATCACCAATGACGACGCGACCCTGACGATCGCGAATGCGCAGATCGTCGAGGGTAACAGCGGCGCGAACAATCTGGTGTTCACGATCACGCGCGCGGGCGCGACATCGCAGCCGGCCACGGTGACGGCGAGCACGGCGGATGGGACTGCGGCGGCGGGGATCGATTACACGGCGGCGAGTGGGACGGTGACGATCGCGGCGGGGCAGGCGAGCGCGACCTTCGCGGTGCCGGTGCTGGGCGACGTGCTGAACGAGGCGGACGAGACCTTCACGGTGGCGCTGAGCAACCCGGTCGGCGCGACTTTGGGCGCGCCGTCGAGTGCCACGGGGACGATCGTCAATGACGACGCGCCGCCGGTTCTGTCGATCGCCGACGCGGCGACGACGGAAGGCAATGTCAACCTGGTGTTCACGATCAGCCTGTCGGCGGCGGCGACGCAGGCGGTGAGCGTGACGGCGAGCACCTTGAACGGCGCTGCGCTCGCCGGCGCCGACTACACCGCGACCTCCGCGCTGGTGACGATCCCGGCGGGTCAGACCAGCGCGACTTTCTCCGTGCCGCTGCTCGACGACGCGGCGCTGGAGATCGACGAGGCGTTCCTGGTGCGGCTGTCGGCGCCGACGGGCGGGGCGACGATCAGCACGAATGCGGGCACGGCCAAGGGTACGATCCTCGACCTCGACACGGCAGCCTTGCCGGCGATCGACGGGCAGACCGTCAACGGCACGGCCGGCGACGATTTCCTGGTGGCGAGCGCGCTCAACGATTCGGTGCGCGGCGAGGGCGGGGCCGACACCGAGTTCGGCAACGAGCGCAGCGACGTGCTGCTCGGCGGGGCGGGCAATGATTTCATCCTCGGCGACTTCCCCGGCAATTTCCTTGACGGCGAGGCGGACGTCATCGACGCCGGCGACGGCAACGACAACGTCTTCGGCGGCGGCGGCAACGACACCATCTTCGGCGGCAATGGCGACGATTTGATCGGCGGCGATTTCGGCGACAATCTGATCTTCGGCGGCAATGGCAACAATGCGCTGATCGGCTTCGGCGGCGCTGACAGCATCGAGGGCGGCAATGACGGCGACATCGTCTTCGGCCTGTCGGGCCCGGATGTGATCTCGACCAGGGGCGGCTTCGACCTGATCATCGCCGGGGGCGATCTCGACGGCCCGACGGATGCCGACTTCATCGACGTGGCGGAAGGCGGCAGCAGCGTGTTCGCGGGCGCGGGCGACGACACCATCCTCGCCGGCGCGGGCAATGATTTCATGCTCGGCGAGAGCGGCGCCGATCTGATGTTGGCCGGCGCGGGCAACGACGTGCTGATCGCGGGCCCTGGCAACGACACGCTCGAGGGCGGCGCCGGCGACGACGTGATCATTCCCGAGGGCGGCGACGACAGCATCACCGGCGGCCCCGGCGCCGACCTGTTCCGCTATCCCGGCGGCATCGCTGTCGACGCCGACCGCATCGGCGACTTCACGCCGGCGGACGACACCATCGAGCTCGACGACAGCCTCGGCTTCGCGACGGCGGCGCAGGCGCTGGCAGCGGT
>CAYNTN010000288.1:0-3308 GCA_964399995.1 uncultured Ignavibacteriaceae bacterium | reverse complement strand
AAGCGCTACACCGGTCACCAGCCGATCGCGGTGCACGAGTTCCTCTACCCGCTGATGCAGGGCTACGACTCGGTGGCGCTGCGCGCCGACATCGAGCTCGGCGGCACCGACCAGAAGTTCAACCTGCTGGTGGGGCGCGAGCTGCAGAAGGCGGCCGGACAGGAACCGCAGTGCGTGCTGACGATGCCGCTTCTCGAGGGCCTGGACGGCGTCGAGAAGATGTCGAAGTCGAAGGGCAACTACGTCGGCGTCACCGAGGCGCCCGACGCGATGTTCGGCAAGCTCATGTCGATCTCCGACGAACTCATGTGGCGCTGGTACGAGCTCCTGTCGTTCCGCCCGATGGGCGAGATCGCCGCGCTCAAGCGCGAATGCGAGTCGGGCCGCAATCCGCGCGACGCCAAGGTCTCGCTCGCGCAGGAGATCGTCGCGCGCTTCCACTCGCAGGCCGACGCGGAGCGCGCGCTCGCCTCGTTCGAGGCCCGGTTCCGCGAAGGCGCGATGCCCGAGTCGATGCCCGAGGTGACGATCGAAACCGGCGGCGCGGGCATCGCGGTCGCGAATCTCGCGAAGCAGGCCGGCGTCGTCGATTCGACCTCGGAAGCGCTGCGGCTCATCGCCGGGCGCGGCCTAAGGCTCGACGGCGAGGTCGTCGCCGACAAGTCCGTCACCGTATCCGCGGGCGCGACCGTCGTCGTGCAGGCGGGGAAGCGGCGCTTCGCGCGCGTCACCGTGCGCTGAAGCGCGCCGCACCCCGTCGCGGCACCGGATCGTCGAGGCATCCGGCCGGCCTCCGCCGATGAGCTTCGTCGCGACACTCGCCTACGCGCTCCTGATGGGCGCGATCCCTCTGGTCGAGGTCGTGTGGACCGGACGCTCCCCGGCCACGCTCGTGGTGCTCTTCTGGTTCGAGACCGTGCTCGGCCTTCTCACCGGCTCGATCCGCATCGTCGCGCACCGTCGCGCGACCTCGATGACCGGGCACTACGCGCCGACGACGGTGGTGTCCGACAAGGATGCGAACGCGGACGACGTCCTGCGCGAGCTCGGCGGCCCGAACACCTACCTGCGACACTTCCTCGGGATCACGACGATCTTCACGGTGGCGCACGGCGTCTTCGTGCTGGCACTCGTGTTCGTGTTCGACATCGCCGGTCCGCTCGGCCGGGCGGACGCCCGGATCGCGCTCGCCTGGGCCGCCGCGGTGCAGACGGTGTTCCTGCTCATCGACCTGCCGCGCATCGCCTCGTGGAGCTTCGCCGACCTCTCCCGTTCGGTCGGGCAGACGTCGATCCGCGTCCTCGTCACCCAGATCGGCCTCATTCTCGGCTTCCCCGCGGCGGGCCTGTTCGGGCCCTGGGGACTCGCGGGCACCCTGATCGCGCTGCGCGCGTTCGCCGACGCCTCGATCCAGTGGATCACGGGCCTGTTGAAGCAGCGCGACCTGCCGTCCGGGCTGAAGCGCTTCCTCGCGAAGCGCGCGAAACAGTCGGAGGCTTCGATCGAGGAGGAATTCGACGCGCTGAAGGAGAAGGGCAGCGCGGTCGAGTCGCTGCTCGAACGACCGATCGGCGAGTCGCTCGCGCGTCGTGCGGCAACCGGCGCGCGCCACGGAACGGAATGAGCAGGGTCACCCTGCTTGTCCTTCGATCACTCGAGTTCGAGGTTGTCGCTGACGGCGGCGACGCCTGCCTTCGCGCAAATCGCATCGGCGTCCCCTGAGGGCGCGCCCGACACGCCGATGCCGCCGACCAGCGAGCCCTTCGCCTGGACCGGAAGGCCACCGCCGACCGCGACCACGCCCGGCACGTCGCGGATCCCCGACTGCGGCCGCCCCGACTGCGTCTCGCGCGCGAGGTCGCCCGTGTCCATCCGGAAGCTCACGGCGGTCGACGCCTTGCCGATCGCGGTGTTGACGGTGTGCGGTCCGGCGAGCGGATCCCGCAGCACGGCGAGCGCGTGACCGCCGCGATCGACCACCGCGACCGTCACCGTGTAGCCCGCCTTGCGGCAATGCTCGAACGCGGCGCGCGCGGCGTCGAACGCGGCCGCCGTCTGCAGCGTCGCCATCGGCAACAGCAGCTTCGGTCCCTGGGCGCTCGCCGCGCAGCTCCCGACGAGCAGCAGCGCCGGCACGGCGAGAACGACGCCGCAGCGCGCGAACGCGCCCGATGCGCCCGAAGTGATCTCGCCGTCGACCGTCTCGCGATCCATGTTCCGCCTCCGTGGTTGCTACGCGCTGCCCGGGTTGCCGTCCATGCCGATCACCCGAGGCGCTTCCAGCGGCCGCGCGCGGATCGTCTTCTCGCGTTTGAGGTAGCGCTCGACCAGTTCCCACACCGGCTCGGTCGCCGCGGCCTTCGCCTCCTCCGCGACCGGCGCCCAGCCCGCGACCTTGTAGGTCCTGTCCGCCTCGATCGGCTTCCCGTCCAGTTCCATGCGCGTGACGCGATGGCCCATCGCCGCGTTCGGATCGATCGCGTAGTGCAGGCCCCCGACGCGCACCATGTCGCCGCCCTGCTGGTAGTACGGGTCGGGATTGAACAGGTTGTCGGCGACGTCCTCGAGGATGGTCTTGATCATCGACCCCTTGAACTCGCTCACCGTCGTGTACGGGTAGGTGATCGCCGTCTGGTCCATCAGGTGCTCGCGGCGGATCGCCTGCCCGGGCAGGAGCGTCGTACCCCAGCGGAAGCCGGGCGAGAACGCGATCGGCGTGTCCTTCTCGGCGCGCAGCGCGTCGAGTATCACCTGGTCGATGCTGCCGTTGAAGTTGCCGCGCCGGAAGAGCAGCGTCTCGGTGACGGCGAGCGGCTCGTCCAGCTTCGCCGCGAACGGCGCGCGCAGCTTCGCGATCAGCGCGGCCATGCCCGGGTCCGCGGGGAGGAGCGACGCAAACACCGGAACGAGCCGGTAGCGGAAATCCGCGACCTTCCCGCCGCGCACGTCGAGGTCGAGCACCGCGAGGAACTTGCCGTTGCTGCCCGCGTTGGTGACCAGCGTCTTCCCGCTCCGGTTGGCGACGATCGTGGGCGCCGGAACGCCGTCGTGCGTGTGCCCGCCGAGGATCGCGTCGATGCCGGTCACGCGCGAGGCGAGCTTCAGATCGACGTCCATGCCGTTGTGCGACAGCAGGACGACGGCGGCGGCACCCTTCGAGCGCGCCTCGTCGACGACCTTCTGCAGTTCCTGCTCCTGGATGCCGAACGTCCACTCGGACACGAAGT
Organism: uncultured Ignavibacteriaceae bacterium; assembly: GCA_964399995.1. Lineage (GTDB taxonomy): Bacteria > Bacteroidota > Ignavibacteria > Tepidaquicellales > Tepidaquicellaceae > JAGPCH01. Next base: position 81 of record CAYNTN010000288.1, on the reverse strand, counting down.
AGCGCGGGTTGGCGATCGGCGTGTAGGGAAACGCCTGGCCGACGATCGCGACCGGCACGCCGTTGACCTGCCGGATCACGT
>CAYNTN010000287.1:0-3318 GCA_964399995.1 uncultured Ignavibacteriaceae bacterium | reverse complement strand
AATATTTTATGAATAACATGGATTTCTTAAATCAAAATGTGGGATGGGTTGTGGGTGGATATCCTGGAACATTTCAAGAGTCCTTTATTGCGAAGACTACAGATGGCGGTGCAACATGGACAAATCAAACTCCATCTCCCAACCCTATGAGATATTTTATCCATATAGATATGGTTGATACAAGTATCGGCTATTTTGTTACTGGAGGTGTTGGCGAAATCTATAAGACAACAAATGGAGGATTAAATTGGACTCCAATGATTGTTCCGGGTGCAACTGGTAATTTTATTAGGATTAAAGCTTTTGATGCAAATAATGTCTATGCAACATGTTACTTGGGAAGTTTCTTTAAAACTACTGATGGCGGAACAAATTGGACAGAAGTTCTTCCTCCAGTTCAGACCGGCAGTCTATTCGGGTCGTATTGGCTTGATAAAAACAATGGAGTCCAAGTTGGAACGCTAGGACTAATTGAAAAAACGTCTAATGGTGGACAATCCTGGACAATTATGAATGCAGGCGGCTGGACTGTTTATGGTGCTTACATGTCCCACCCCGATTCTTTTTGGGTAAGTGCAGGTTATGGGCAAGTGTTTAGATATGCCGCTGCAGTTGTACCAGTTGAACTATCGAGCTTCCTCGCAAATGTTAATGGCAGCAGCGTTACACTCAGATGGTCCACAGCCACAGAAAAAAATAACAGAGGATTTGCTATTGAAAGAAGTGAAGATTTTAATAATTGGTTAAACTTGGGTTTTATCGAAGGCAAAGGAACAACAACACAAACAACTAATTATTCATTCGTAGATAAGAACGTGACAAACGGGACATATTATTACAGAATCAAACAAATTGATTATGATGGTACTTATCAGTTTTACTATCTTGGTTCAGAAATCGAAGTTGGAGCACCGGGAAATTTTTCACTATCTCAGAATTATCCAAATCCATTCAACCCAGCTACAACAATTAAATTTAGCTTGGCAAAACAATCTAAAACAAAATTACAGCTATTTAATTCTATAGGCGAGTTAGTAGCTACGTTAATTGATGAAATAAAACCTGCTGGAAATTATGAATTACCATTTGATGCTTCTAATCTTTCCAGTGGAGTGTATATTTACAAACTATCAACAGATGAAGCATCGTTCACAAAGAAAATGACTTTAATTAAATAACTAAAATAAATTTATAAACAACATAAAGGAGGAACTAAATGAAAAAGATCATAATACTTTTTCTAATGTTTTTCGCAGCAAGCATTAACTTTGCACAGCTTTCAGGTCCTAAATCGATCCCTGGAGACTATGCTACAATAGCAGCTGCGATTACAGCTCTCAATACTTCGGGAGTTGGTGCAGGGGGTGTTACATTCAATGTTGCCGCAGGTCATACCGAAACATTCGGTTCATTAACTGCAGGCAGGATTACGGCAACTGGAACATCAGCTAATCCAATCGTTTTTCAAAAATCTGGTGGGGGTGCTAATCCAATAGTTACTGCATTTAATGGGGGCACAACTACAACTACCGATGGGATCATTTACATTGAAGGCGGTGATTACATTACTTTCAATGGAATTGATTTAAAAGAAAATCCATTAAATACAACTGCCACACTTCAAATGGAGTGGGGCTATGCTTTGGTTAAAAAACAAAACACCGCGCCCTTCGATGGATGCCAATACGTTACGATTAGAAATTGTGATGTTTCACTGAACAAAGCTAACACTGCTTCTAAGGCAATTTATTCTGGGAATCATATTTACAATGCCACAACATCATTAACAATTACAGCTACCAGCGATGCAATGAGCAATTGCAAATTTTACAGTAATATAATTCATAATTCTTTTTATGGAATTAGTTTAAATGGTTTTGCATCTTCAACAGCGCCATATTTACTTTACGATCAGAATAATGAAATTGGTGTCAGTGGTGGAAACAATGTTTATGATTTTGGTCCCAGCGGTACGTTTTATGGAATTCACGCAACCAATCAGAATTTGTTAAAGGTAAACAATAACACCGTAACACTTACGGGTGCAACTGCACTTGCCGCTACGACAGTTTATGGAATTTATACTCAAGCAGGTCAGCAGCAGAGTGTAGAAATAAATAATAATAATATATCTTTGGCAGTAAGCGGAGCTTTCAATCTTACTGTATTTGGTATTAACAATGGTATTGGTGGCACTACGGTTTTTAATACTGTTTCGATTAAAAATAATATAATTCATGATTTCACTGTTACTAATACTAGTGCCACTTTAGGAAATGCATCCACAACCGGAATCAATAATAGTCAAGGATATAGTGCTGATATTAACGATAATACGATTCGTGATTTTAATGTAACAGGTATTTCCACTTTATATGGCATAAATGATGCGAACGCTGCCAATAGTACTAACTATATCGCCAACAATAATGTGTATAATCTTACGAAAAATGCACCGGCCGGTGCTGTGACAGGTATATCTGCGAGTTCTGGTTCATATTCTATTTATAACAATTCAGTTCACGATATAACTTATAATCACTCTGGAGCAGCCGGAACAGCAAATATTACGGTTGATGGAATTGCATTGAATAGCAACCCACCACCATCTATAACCATCAATAATAATACAGCATATAATTTAACAGTATCAAGTTCAACCTATCGTAAAGCTCAGGTTGCTGGTTATAGATCTACTTCCGGCGCCAATGGAAATACGTTTTTAACCTATGTCCGTGATAACGTTTTCCGTAATCTTTCGGTAACAAGTACAGGAGCGGCTGGAGATGGAACTGTGTTTGGATTATATGTTTTAGGAGGTTATAGCGGCGGTATGTATAGAAATAATATATATGATCTTTCAGCTGCTGGTGATTCAGCACAAGCAGTTGGAATATATGCGGGGAATGGACCTTCGGCTCCACCAACTTATAATTTTAACATTTTCAATAACATGGTCTCTGACCTGCGCACGCCGAGTTCAATAATCTCAACAGCTATTGCTGGAATGATGTTCTGGGGTACAGCAACAACAACCGGCGAAGTTCCCAATGTATTTGCAGCTTATAACACCGTTTATATTAATGCTGGATCAATCGGTGCAGGCGCAAAGACATATGCAGTCTATGCAAATAACACAGGAACATTTGAACTAAGAAATAATATTCTGATTAACACATCTGTAACTTCGGGCGGTTTAACAATTGCGTTTAGAATTCTTTCTAATGCCGGATTGCCTAAGTACGCCATGACATCAAACAATAATGAGTTTTATGCTGGTGTACCAAGTGCATCAAATCTTATTTATTATGATAGCAC
>CAYNTN010000286.1:0-3390 GCA_964399995.1 uncultured Ignavibacteriaceae bacterium | reverse complement strand
TGAGTGGTTGAGTGGTTGAGTGGTTGAGTGGTTGAGTGGTTGAGTGGTTGAGTGGGGAGTATGTGTTTAATTGTGTATTTGTAATTTGAATAATCATGAATAAAATATTAATTATAGAAGATGATCCTGCTGTTTCAAAAGGGCTTAAGATGAGTCTTAAGAAAGAAAATTATGATACGCTCACAGAGAATGACGGAGAGAAGGGTTATCAGACGGCTTTAAGTATGAAACCCTGCCTGATTTTACTTGATATAATGCTGCCGAATAAGAATGGTTTTGAAATTTGCCGTGATCTCAGGCTGAATGGATATAACTATCCTATTATTATGTTATCTGCAAAAGCTGAGGAAGCGGATAAAGTGATCGGATTTGAACTTGGTGCAGACGACTATGTCACCAAGCCGTTTAGCATAAAAGAACTGATTGCGCGTGTCAAGGCAATTTTAAGAAGAAGATCCGAAATAATAAATGAATTTGATCAATTTGAATTCGATGATGTAATTCTTGATTTTGCCAAAATGGAAGCGAAAAAAGAAAACAAGAAAATTGACCTCTCTCTGAAAGAATATGAAGTATTGAAATATTTTATCAGACATGAAGGAGAGATAGTCACAAGAAACGACCTGCTTGATAAAGTCTGGGGATATGAGAATTTTCCAACTACACGGACAGTGGATAATTACATCCTGATGCTGCGCAAAAAGATTGAAATAAATCCTTCACACCCAAAACACCTGCTCACATATCATTCGGCAGGGTACAAGTTCATTAAGTAATACTAACAACCGGTAAGCTTTCTTTAACAACCTTCTTAGTTAACCTGTAACTCCTTTTATTTTTATAGCTTTAACTTTTTATGGGAGGGAATTTATTTTATCCCGGATTTTTCAATAGAAAATTTCAAACATCTAAGAAACGCAAAGAACGCAAAGGTTTTCGCTAAGTTCACAAAGAATTTTTTCTTACATTTCAATTTACTCTAAATCCCTTAGTGAACTTAGTGCCTAAGTGGTAAAAAATGTTTCTAATGAAAAATTTGGGTTTATTAATTCTTCAGCTGTAATATCACAAGCATAAACCGATTCACTGATTTCCGGACGATCTTTGATGTTAAGTTTTATAGCATCTTTTAATGATTCTACAGCTTCCCCGGTTTATCTCACTCGATATGCATCTTGGTCTATTACAATTGTAAAATCATAATTTCTCATCAACTCAACATCTATCAACTATCAACTATCAACTATCAACATTTTTGACAATTCTTTGACAATTGGAATTAAAATAATATTTAATTTTACATTGAATACCGAACTGATCAGTTCAATTTAATTTAGTAAAAAACAATTTACCGCAATTGCGGAAAGGAGAATTTAAAAAATGAATAAGTTATCAGGTATTTTGGTCATTATTGTAATGTTTATTTTCTCTGCTGCAAATATAACTCATGCACAGGGAACATCAATAACTATCTTACACACAAATGACAGCCACTCGCATCTTGATGCCGTAGGTCCGAAAAACTGTAATCTTGAAGGAACGCTCGGAGGCATTGCAAAAGCAGCGTCTGTTATAGGAATGGTAAAACAAACAGAAACAAATGTATTAACTCTTCATGCCGGTGATCTTTCGGTTGGAGATTTTTTCTTTAATGCATACTTCGGAGTTCCGGAACTTCAGATAATGAATATGATCGGATTTGATGCACTGACAGTTGGAAATCATGAATTCGATCTCGGTCCGTCAACATTAAACGACGTTCTGACAGCCGGATTCGCAAACGGATCTTTCCCTGTTATATCAGCAAATCTTGATCTCACAGGTTATCCTCCTCTGTCAACTTTCATTCAGCCTCATACAATCAAAGATTTCGGTGGAGTGAAGGTTGGAATATTTGGAATGACAATCCCCTCTCCTCTGAGCAATGCATTTCCTGTTGTAATACAGGAAAATGTAGCTGAAATTGCTTATACAAAGGTTCTTGAATTACAGGGATTGGGATGTAATGTAATAATATTTCTGTCACATCTCGGTTCTTCAATTGATAAGCAGCTTGCAGCAAACATTCCGGGAATTAGCTTTATCATCGGAGGACATGATCATTTTGTATTTGAACAGCCGGTTGTAGTCATGAATCCCGAAAACAAGCCGGTTTATATTTGTCAGGCGGGTTCATATTATCAGAACATAGGTAAGCTTAAATTCACTTTTGAAAACGGGAATGTAACCTTAGACAATTATGAGTTAATCCCTGTAAATGCAAGTATTCCCGCAGTTCCTGAAATAAAAGCTGTAATTGATGAACTGAAGCTCGGAATCACACAGCAATTCGGAAATGTCTATCATACGATTGACGGTTTTGCGTTTAAAGATATAAATACTGAAAACGAGCCAAACAGTCTGATTAAGGATACCCCAATGGGAAATCTTATCACTGACTCTTACAGGAACAAAACAAGAACCAAAATCGGAATCACAGCAGACGGACTGATTGCAGAGAAGATTTACCGCGGTGCAATAACCAGCGCGGATGTATTCAGAGCAGTGAGCTACGGTTATGACACTGCCAGCGGTCTGGATTTTAAGCTGGCTACTTTTGATATCAGAGGCTCAGAATTAATAAAAGGTCTTGAAGTAGGATTGTCAATGATTGGAATAGATGATGACTTTTTCCTGCAGGTTTCCGGAATGAAATTTCAATACAATCCTGAAAATGCCGTGGGTGAAAGAGTCATATTCAGTACAGTAAGAATTGAGGGTAAGCCGCTGAAACCGAATAAAAAATACTCGGTAACGGTAAATGAAGGATTGCTGGGAATATTGATTTCTCTTGGAGGTGTTGATGTTGAGAATATACAGATACTTCCTGTTCCGGAATATATAGGGTTGAAGGATTATGTCAGAAAACTGAGATTACTATTTTATAGACCGGAAGGAAGAATAACAGAAGTAAGTTCAGCAGGTAAGAGTGAATCACCTTTTGATGCAACACTCCCTGCTTATAAATATGAATTATGCGACAATTATCCCAATCCGTTCAATCCGTCAACAACAATTAATTACGAACTCGCAGCAAACGGATTTACTACACTTAAAATATATGATATACTTGGTAAGGAAGTAGCAACTTTGATTAACACAATACAGGATGCGGGTTCATATTCTGTACAATGGAATGCGTCAAATTATTCAAGCGGAGTTTATTTTTATAAACTGCAGTCAGACAGGTTTGTTCAGACAAAAAGGATGATTTTGACAAAGTGAGTTTTTTAATTTGGTTAATTGGATATCAAAGAGATCTTACTCCGTTAAAGGAATGAGATCTCTTTTTGTTTAGTTTGTTAAGTTTGTTAAGTTTGTTAAGTTTGTTAAGTTTGTTAAGTTTGTTAA
>CAYNTN010000285.1:0-3395 GCA_964399995.1 uncultured Ignavibacteriaceae bacterium | reverse complement strand
TGTAAAGTTTGTAAAGTTTGTAAAGTTTGTAAAGTTTGTAAAGTTTATAAAGTTTATAAAGTTTATAAAGTTTGTAAAGTTAATTCCCAATTAATCATTTCAGAAGCAGCATACTCCTGGTTTCAGAAAAAGAGTTCAACTCAAGTTTATAGAAGTATATTCCGCTTGGATAATTCGATGCATCCAAACGGACTGAATAATCACCGGCATTTTGAATTTCATTTACAAGTGTTTCAATTTCGCTACCCAGGACATTATAAACTTTTAAACTTACAAAATGATTTTCGAATAATGAGTAACGAATAACAGTTGAAGGGTTAAACGGATTCGGATAATTCTGGTAAAGTGCATAGGCATTTATTACTGAAGTGTTTGAATTTGAAGCAACATTACTCATCGTATTTGCATATTTTGCTATCAGACCATTTCCTCCGGCTATCCAGCCGTTATTATTATTGTAAAGGTAAATCCCGAATAATCTTCCGTCAAAATTATTATTGCTTTCTTCAAACCAGCTCTGGCCTCCGTCAGTCGAATGGTAAATAAATCCGAAATCTCCTATTGCCCAGAAATTATTTTCATCGGTTGCAAATACATTGTTGAGATAATTATTGGGGGGAACGCTTGTTTCATTCCAAATTATCCCGCCGTCTGAAGAAAGCAATATTTTGTTATCAAATGTAAAAGCGATACCTTTACTTTCATTGACAAACTGAACAGCTCCGACTCCGCCGGACAGGGTATTTGAATGAGGTACTGTCCAGTTATCTCCTCCGTTTGTAGTTTTATAGATTTTCCTTTCGCCTGAAGTATACCATCCGGTATTTGGATTTATAAATGTAATGTCGCTGATATAAGATTCTCTTGAAGCATCCACAATTAAAAAATTATTCCCGCCGTTGGATGTTCTCATTAAAGCGCCTGAGTCCCCGCATACCCAACCGGAGTTTTCATTAAAGAAATACAATGAGTAAAGTCCTTTAGTAGTATTGGAGTTAAGCTGAGACCAGTTATATCCACCGTTATCTGATTTTAAAATAAGTCCGTCTTCTCCGACACAATATCCCACGCTGCTTCCTGAAAAATCAATTGCATTAAGATAATCATTATCCCCTGCAGCCTGAATTCTCTGCCAGTTTATCCCGCCGTTAGATGTAACTGCGACAGTTCCTTGTGCGCCGCAGCTCATCCCCATATTCATATCGTAAAAATCAACCGAGAATAAAGTATTTCTGAATCCGTAAGAGTAATCTGACCAGTTGACACCCGAATTGAATGATTTTATGATCGTTCCTTTATTTCCTACACTTATGACATCCTCCACACTAAATGCCTGTACTGAATACTGGAACTCCGAGGTGGTTGTTACGAATCCTGTCCAGCTCGATCCTCCGTTTGACGTCCGGTAAATATTTCCGTAATCGCTTGATGCAAATCCTGTATTTCCATCTCCGAAAGAAATTGAGTAAAACCATCTGTTAGTGGAGGTTGATGTCCCCGACCAGTTCAGACCACCGTTAACGGATCTTAGTATAGTTCCGTATGCTCCTGCAATGAATGCAGTATCTGCATCTTTAAACATTACATCAAATAAATAATTTATATTGTTAGGATTAATGATCTGAAAAGTTTCTCCGTAGTCAGAGGATCTGACAAGAGTTCCATTCAATCCTGCAGATAAAACTATGGAATCTTTCACAGCACAGCTCGTAAGAGTTCTGAAAACATTGGTAGTTCTCCTCGACCAGTTCAGTCCTGCATTTGAAGTTTTTAATATCAGACCTGTATCACCGGCAATAAACCCGGTAGTATTATTTAGAAATCTAACTGAAAATAAATTCCCTGTTACATTTAAAATTACCTTATCCCAGTTGTTTCCTCCGTTGGTTGATTTCAATATTGTTCCGGACAGTCCGCATGCAAACCCTGTATTCTCATTTATAAAAAAGACAGACCTGATGCTGTTTTTAGTCTGAGTTGAATTGATTGACCAGTTATTTCCGCTGTTGGTTGTTTTAATAATTGTTCCTCCATCACCGCACGCCCAACCTGTATTTGAATTTAAATAAAATGATCCGAATAAAATATTTCCCTGCGGTAAAGGATTCTGCCATTGCCATTGTGAGTATAAGGGTTGAGTATGTAGAGTGAGTAGAGTGAGTAGAGTGAGAAAAGTTTGTAAAGTTTGTAAAGATTGTAGAATAAATTTTATCATAATTCTTTGTTCAAATGTTTTAATTTTAATAGGATTAATACATTACCGTTGCTTATTGACAAGGACACTCTTGAGTAAAAACTGTCTGACCGATATTTGATAACATAAATATATTTCAGTCATTTCAAAAATCGGTCTGCCGGTGTTTAAGTTAAGTAACTTTTCATACATATTTTCAAAATTATTAATTGATTATTTTGCAGTTGAATATACAAACCAGTATTTGAAAAAAAATAATTCCCCTAAAAGTCCGATTGGTGTTTTTGATTCCGGTATCGGAGGATTGACCGTTGCAAAATCATTGTTTGAAATTCTGCCCAATGAAAATATAATTTACTTTGGTGATACAGCAAGGCTTCCTTACGGAACAAAATCAAAAGAGACAGTTACCGGATATTCAATTGAAATTACAAAATTTCTTTTGAATAAAAATGTTAAAATGATTGTTGTTGCATGCAACACGGCATCATCGGTTGCACTTCCTTACTTGAGGAAAATTTCAAAAGTACCTGTCCTTGGCGTGATCAAGCCCGGATGCAAGGCTGCTATCTCTCAGACAAATAATTTCAAGATCGGAGTAATAGGTACACTCGGAACAATACAAAGCTATGCTTATAAAACACAGATTCATAAGTTTGACAGAAACATTGAAGTGTTTTCGAAGGCATGCAGTTTGTTTGTTCAGCTGACTGAGGACGGCTGGACTGAAAATAAAATTGCGGAGATGATAGCAAAAGAGTATTTGCTGGATTTTAAAAAATTAAATATAGATACTCTTATACTCGGATGCACTCATTATCCGATTTTGAAAAAAACTATTTCAAAGGTACTCGGGAAAAAAATTAAATTAATAGACTCGGGAGAGGAAGCAGCAAAAGAGGTAAAGAGAATTCTTATTCAGGAAAAATTATTGAATCCGCAAAAGAAAAACGGACAGCATAAATTTTATGTGACTGATTTTCAGAAAAAATTTAAGGAGATAAGTGAAAGATTTCTCGGACAGCCGATCAGGGATGTGAGGAAAGTTAAATTAAGCTGAGAGTCTGTGGAGTGTGTGTGGAGTGTGTAGAGTGTGTAGAGTGTGTGGAGTGTGTAGAGTGTGTAGAGTTATAAGTTTGTAAAGTGTGTAAAGTTTGTAAAGTTTGTAAAGTTCGTAAAGTTTGTAAAGTTTGTAAAGTTT
>CAYNTN010000284.1:0-3401 GCA_964399995.1 uncultured Ignavibacteriaceae bacterium | reverse complement strand
GGTTATGCGCCGTAAATCCCTTGTGCCGGTAAAAGAGTTCTTTTTTATAGCTGAGATTCCTTCCCACACCCATATACGGGAGGCCTGCGAGCGCATAGGAAAAGTACTGCAGGGCCGTATGAAAGGTCTCCCACCTCACGATCTTATTCAATATTCCCTTTTGTTTGTGGAAGGCTCCATAGCCAAGCACGATCTCTGTCTGATCATCATATACCTGCTGCATTTTGTCGATCCAGAATTCACTGGCCGGTACACAATCTGCATCGGTGAGCAATACGATCTCGTACCTGGCGGTCTTTATTCCCACGCTCAGGGGGAATTTTTTCCCCGGAATGAGCTTAGCCTCCTGCTTGAGCTGCACGATGTGCAGTTGTTTGTACATCCGCTGAAATTCTTCCAGCAGATACTTTGTATCATCATATGAATTATCATCAACCACGATCACTTCATGGGTGGTACGGTATTCCTGTACCAGCGCACCCGGCAGATTTTTTGCTAAATTTGCTGCTTCATCACGTGCACAGATGACCACGGATACGGGGTGTGACTGTGAAACAGCTTTGGGCCTTGTCTTGTAAAAGGCCAGGCGTATGAAAAAGAAGAGGTAATAAAACAGCTGTATCAGGGTGACAAGGCAAAAAAAATAGAAAAGCAGTTGCCAGTATGGGGTAAAATTCATGTAACAAAAATAGCAGTAATCGGGGATTAATATTTTGAAAATTTAAGATCAGTGTTCCGTATTTATGGCAGCATTACAATTTGATCTGCAGTTTACCGATCCCCTCACCAGGGCAAGGGCGGGGCAAATACAGACCGATCATGGAAGTATCCTGACACCGGTATTCATGCCGGTTGGTACCGCCGGAAGCGTGAAAGCGGTCACACAGCAGCAACTGGATAGAGATATTAAAGCACAGATCATACTGGGAAATACCTATCACCTGTATCTAAGGCCCGGACTGGAGGTCCTTGAAGCTGCGGGGGGGCTGCATCAATTCAACGGATGGAAAAAACCGCTCCTTACAGACAGCGGGGGCTACCAGGTCTTCTCATTGGCGAACAACCGTAAGCTGACGGAGGAGGGTGCACTGTTTCAAAGCCATATTGACGGAAGTAAACACTTATTCACGCCTGAAAAGGCCATGGATATCCAGCGGGTGATCGGCGGCGATATCATCATGGCCTTTGATGAATGTCCGCCTTTCCCAAGCGATCACCAGTACGCCAAAAAAAGTATGGAACTTACGCATCGCTGGCTGGACAGGTGTTTCGGGCGATTCGAGTCAACACCCGATAAATACGGGTATACCCAAAACCTGTTCCCGATCGTACAGGGTGGTACATACAGGGACCTGCGTACCGCATCTGCTGAGTTCGTAGCTTCAAAAAATGCAACGGGTAATGCCATTGGCGGACTAAGCGTGGGCGAGCCCCTGGAAATGATGTACGAATTCACTCAACTTTGCTGCGATATCCTTCCCCGGGAGAAGCCCCGTTATTTAATGGGTGTAGGTACTCCTTGGAATATACTCGAAAGCATTGCACTGGGAGTGGATATGTTTGACTGCGTGATGCCCACAAGGAATGGCAGAAATGCCATGCTGTTCACCAGCAAAGGGATCATCAATATCGACAATAAAAAATGGGAAAGGGATTTTTCGGTGATCGATGACGGTATCGGTTGTGAAATGAGTAATTACTACAGCAAGGCTTACCTGCGGCACCTGATCAAGTCAAAGGAACTGCTGGGCCTCACCATTGCCAGCGTTCATAATCTTGCATTTTACATGTGGCTGGTGACCGCTGCCCGGGAACATATCCTGGCAGGGGATTTCAGGAGCTGGAAGGATAGCATGGTGATTCAGCTGCAGCAGCGCCTGTAATGCCCTTCACCAATGCTTAACAAAAATCCTCCGGTACGGCACAATAATTGAAAAGCAGTAAAGTTGAATTTAATAATTATCTTTAAAATGAATTCAAAACGCTTCGCAATGAAACACAGATTATTTTACGGGCTCCTTGCTTTACTGATGCCCTTTGTGGCCCTTGCCCAGGGAGGTAATGTACAGAACGCAAATATTCCGAAAGACGCCCCTGTGAATGTGACCATGACCGATTTCAAGAACAACATCCTTCCCCACGAGATCGTGATCTTCCGCAGTATGGCCAATGGAAGGGAATACCAGGGACTGACCGACTCAACCGGTAAATTCTCAACCCGACTGCCTGCGGGAGATAAATACGAGATCTTTATCCTGGGCTTCAAAGACTCTACCAGTTATAACGTACTGGATATTCCTGCCACCACAGGCAATGCCTACTATAAGAACCCGTTTAAAGTGGATATCCAGTTCCTGCCGGCCAAGAGCTTTGTGCTGGAGGACTGCAATTTTGAGACCGGGAAGGCCGACCTCCGGCCCGAATCATTTACCGTACTGGATGAACTGGTTGCTTATATGGTAAGGAAGGAGGATGAAAGGATCGAGATCGGCGGGCATACCGATAACGTGGGTACGGCCAAAAGTAACATGGTGCTTTCGCAGAACAGGGCCAATACGGTAAGGAATTACCTCATCAGCAAGGGCATTGAAGAAAGCCGGGTTACCGCAAAGGGGTACGGATTCAGTGTACCCGTGGCAGAGAACAGCACCGCCGCCGGGAGGGCCCTCAACAGGAGAACAGAAGTTAAGATACTGGAATGACAACGATCCCCATAACGAAAAAGACCCATCTGCAGGATGGGTCTTTTTTATTGAACAGAAGAAATATTACTCCGCTTTGGGCTCTTCTGATGAAGCGGCATCAGCTGCGTTATTCTCCATCTTAGCCTTCAGTCCCGCAAGTACGCCCAGGTCGCCAAGGGTCGACTTTTCTACTTTGCTCTGCAGGTTTTTTACGGCCTTCTTGGTCATCTCGGCGTCGGCTTTCTTTTCCTTCAATACGGCCTGTTTTTCTTCCTCGATCACCTGTTCCCAGAGACGTGAATGGCTCAGCACGATGCGCTTATCATTGCGGTCGAATTCGATCACCATGAATTTGGCAACTTCATCTGCAACGATCGACTTACCATCTTCCTTTGCCAGGTGACGTGCAGGGGCAAAGCCTTCCAGGCCATAAGGCAGCTGTACAATTGCACCTTTGTCTTCTTTCTTCAGAACGGTTCCCTCATGTATACTGCCGACAGGGAATGTAGATTCCAGTGTATTCCATGGATCTTCTTCGATCTGCTTGTGGCCAAGCTGCAACTTGCGGCTATCTTTATCAATGTTCATGATCACTACGTCTATCTTGTTGCCTACCCTTGTATATTCATTCGGGTTGTTGAAACGCTTTAACCAGCTCAGATCGCTGATGTGGATCATCCCGCCGATACCTGTTGTCAGTTCAACGAAAACACCGTA
>CAYNTN010000283.1:0-3413 GCA_964399995.1 uncultured Ignavibacteriaceae bacterium | reverse complement strand
CTCATAGCTCATAGCTCATAGCTCATAGCTCATAACTCATGGCTCATAACTCATAGTAACTACTTCTTATACTTTTCAACCAACGAATCTATTTTCTGCATATTTAAATCTTTCATATCGGGAGTTTTGAAAGAAACATCGTCCGGAATCACAAATTCATTTCCGGAAAATTTAGGATTTGTATTTAGAACTGTTGCTGTCGCCGTAAACTCAGGCGATTTTATCTTTAATATATATCTTTTATTATAAACGGAAAGGAAAACATCCTGGGAAAATTCATAAATATCACAATCATATCCGATAATATTTTCAGTCCCGGTAATTTTTTTGCCCTCAAGAGATTTTTCAAATTCCCTGAAGTCAGTTATAGTTTCCGCTGTTTTCTTCTTTGAATTATAACTCGTCAGGTCTGTTTTATTTCCCATCTTTTTTCCCCCTACTTCAATTATACTGTAAACATTATTGTCAATTATATAAACTTCATTCGACGTTTTTAATCCCATCAATTCGGTATTCATATTTTGCTTCAGCTTTTCACCGTTTCTGTATATCACCATTTTGCCTTTAAGCTTTCCCTCAATGTCATAGTCTACAATAAAATCATTGGATAAATTAACTGCGGATTTATTTGTTTCAGTTTTTGGTGTTTCGGTTTTGTTACTTTGAGATTCATTTTTGTCTTCTTTTCCGCACGAAAAAATGCTGATTGAGATTAAAAAAATATAAAGTTTTTTTATAATCTCTTTTCTGAAAATATTTAAAAAATACATGATATTTTTGTTTGATAAAATTTTAGCAGAAAAAGTAAACAGGTCAAAGGTTATTCCCTTTGACCTGAAACTTTTGATTGAAATATAATTTAAGAGTTAGTTTAAAATTACCGGTCAGATTCTCATTGAATCAGCTGACTGCTACCTTTGTATGAGGGTCAAGCTTAGCAAGGATCTGAGCTTTAGGAACTGCGCCGACAATCTGATCAACTATTTTTCCGTCTTTGAAAATCAAAATTGTAGGAATGCTCCTTATTCCATACTTTACTGAAACCGCCTGATTGTTATCTATGTCTAGTTTACCAACTTTTACTTTACCTTCGTAATCCTTTGCGATCTCTTCTACAATAGGTGCAAGTGCTTTACAGGGACCGCACCAGACTGCCCAAAAATCTATGAGTACGGGGATTTCCGATTTTATTACTTCGTCTTCGAAGTTTGCGTCAGTTATTTCTATTGCTGGCATTATAATTATTCCTTTCTTTAAGTAAGATATTTATGAAATGTATTAATTTAGTTTTAAGTTATTTTCTCCAACTATATTTTTCAAGTTTGAAATTAATTCCTTTGTAGCTTTTATTTTATACTCTTTTGAAATAAATGCTCTTGAATCGGATGTGTTCATGACGTTAAAAAACAAATTTGAACTGCCCGGGTTGCTTTCCACTGTATTTTTAATCAGATACAGATTCGAAACATCAGTACTCTTTTCACTCAGATGAATAGTAAGATTTTTTGTGTAAAGTTCCAAAAAAGTGTCTATACTGTAAATTTCGTTTACCATTAATTTTATCTTGTCGCCGTTTTCATCCGGTGTTCCGCGTACAATTACTAGATTATCATTGCTGAACAGATGTGTTTTCGTTTCATAAAGCTTACCGAAAGCGACACACTCACCCGAACCGTAGAAATCAACGAGATTGAACACGACAAATTTATTTCCTTTTTTCGAAAGTTTCACCTGTGAATCGTTTATCACACCGCACATCGTAACGGTTTTAAGCCGCTTAAAATCGAGTTCGCCCGGATCTTCCCCGAAAGTCAGGTCAATAAAACTTTCGATGTCCTTCTCATATTTCGAAAGCGGATGACCTGTAATATAAAATCCAATTGCAGCTTTCTCCCGGTTGTATTTTTCAGTTTCAGGGAATTCTTCATAATCCTGTATAATATAATCCTGATTCACAACTTTTGAATTTCCGCTGTCACCAAATAAACCTTCCTGACCTCTTGCTTCCTGGCTTGTTGCATATCTGGATGCATACATTGTAGAACGTTCGAGATTGAGAAATAATTTATTTCTGTTTGGCTCAACCGAATCGAAAGCCCCCGAGAAAATTAAACTCTCAACGCATTTTTTATTTACAAGTCTCAAGTCAACGCGCTTTAAAAAATCTATGAACCCGGTATATTTTCCGTTATCCTTTCTTTCGCTGATAATATTCAGAGCCGCTTTTTCTCCGACGTTTTTAATTGCGCTCAGTCCGTAAAGTATCTCTCCGACTTTATCTTCTTCGTTATAATACCTGATAGCAAAATCCATTTCACTTTCATTCACGTCAGGGGGACGCAGTTTTATCTTCATCTTCCGGCATTCGTTCGCAAGCTGCTGAAGCTCAACCTCATCGTCCTTTCTGCATGCCATTGAAACCGTTAAAAACTCCAGCGGATAGTGAGTTTTCAGATAAGCGGTATAAAATGCGAGTATGGAATAAGCAACACCATGTGATTTATTAAATCCGTAATCTGCAAAGTCGAGAATTAAATTATAGATTTCGGTTCCTGCTTTTTTTGAAACACCGTTATTCACTGCACCGTCAATGAATTTTTTCTCAACCTTTTTCATTATCTCCTTATTTTTCTTCCCCATTGCTTTTCTCATGTTATCGGCTTCAGCCAGTGAGAATCCCGCAATGTCCCGCGCAATCTGCATTACCTGCTCCTGGTAAACTATTATTCCGTAAGTCTCTTTTAATGTATGCTCCATCTTCGAATGAAGATACGTGATTGGTTTCCTTCCGAAACGTTTATCAATAAAGTCCGGAATCAGTTTCATCGGACCCGGTCTGTAAAGTGCATTCATCGCAGCCAGATCGTTTATGTTCTTTGGTTTCAGCTTGGCAAGTGATTCGCGCATCTTGCTTTTTGAGAACTGAAATATTCCGATGGTTGAGCCGGATGAAAAAAGTTCATATGTCTTTCCGTCGTCAAGAGGAATTTCGTCAATATTTAAATTAGTTTTATACTTCTTATTGATCAGAGCAAGAGCTTTACACAGTACTTTCAGCTCTTTTAATCCTAAAAAATCTATCTTTATCAGTCCTGCATCTTCAAGCTGATTCATGTCAAACTGTGTACAGAAAACATTCTCCTCCCCGGTTACCTTGGACAGCGGAACGTAATCCGTTACATTTCCGGGAGCTATTACAAGTCCTGAGGCGTGTATGGAAGAATTCTTATTAAGATTTTCCAGAACTGTGCAATACTCAAATAATTTTTTCTTCTCTTCTTTCTGATATGTATCGCCTGTTTCAAAATATTTTTTAAAGTCCGGCTCTTCTTTCATGCACTCGCTCAGCTTCTTCACTTTTCCGAAAATAATGGGAATTGTTTTTGTCAGATCATTTATTTCCTGAAACGGAA
>CAYNTN010000282.1:0-3422 GCA_964399995.1 uncultured Ignavibacteriaceae bacterium | reverse complement strand
TTACTCGCTAATCTAACTCAGCTTCACCAGCAGCAGCTACTGCGTACGGTGTGCTGATTTCCCCTGCTTGCCTTGTTCGATCCTGCCTTCAGTTTTCAATGACATTGGGAGACATGGAAAAGGGCTCCGGTCGGAGCTGCGCTGCCGCGAAATGCCGGTCTGCAGCGATCGGAAAGTGGATGGGAAATGCCCTTTGCCAGGCGTATATTCACGCGCAAGAACCAACCTGACGGGAGCGATTCCATGTCGAGCGTAACTCTGTCCGCAACGCCAAAAGGCAATGGCTTTCAGGCGACGGTCACCTTTTCAAACGGGATCGGGTTCAGTTCCTCGGAATGCTATCCGACCCAGGCCGAAGCGATCACTGCGGCTGCGCTCAAGTTGCTCGATATGCCAGGGCGGCTAGACCAGTTCGATGCCGCCGAGATCGACGCTTAGCCCATTGCACGCTGCATAGTCGGCGTGCGGTTTCTTCTGCGCGCGCGGGATCCAAGCAAAACAAAAGGGGAAGCCCGGATGCCTGGACTTCCCCTCAGCTGTGATTGGACCGTATCTGCGGCCTAGTCTTCGTCGCAGAGTTTGCTCGGCACGGTCTCGATAACCCGGTCGTACAACCTGGGTGCCAGTGCCCCGTAATCCCCCTCGTCGACTGCGATGAACCCCGCTTCGTCGTCGGTCAGGACGTATTGATTGAAGTAGCTGTGGTAGGACCGGGCATGGGCCCGATCTAGCGCGGCGAGGTACGCGGCCTGGTTGAATTCCAGCGGCATGGACGAAAGGACAGCAGATACGATCATGGCAAGTCTCCTGATGTTCGATGCTTCGCATCAGGGGCGTTTGCGATGGTGGCGACGGGACGGGTCAGGGACCGCGTGGAACACGCGGCCGCGTCAGCGGCGATGGGGGCAACGATTTTTCTCGTGGCGCAGCCGCGATAAAAATGGTGGGGCCCCGTCGTCCTTGACGCGGCCCCAAAGCCGCCATCACACTAGGCCATCTCGCGAGAGAGCCCTCCCCCTCTCCGGATCGCGCCCACCTCTCCACAAAACGATTTCCTACAACCCATCGACCTGCGACAACGCTTGCCAGGAGGGGACCAACGGCCAGCGAAAGGAATATTGATGGCCCGGTCCAAAATTAGCGCACGCGATGCGCTGTTGAAGGTGCAACGCCAGCGTGAGGCACTCGCTGCCGAGGAGACGAAGCTGCGTGAAAGCGCAGCAGCCGAACTCGGCAAGGTGCTGCTCGATTGCGGTGCAGAAACGCTCGAGCCGGCGCAGATCAAGCAGTTGATGCGCCAGTCGATGGCTCTGGGGATCGACGAGAGCCTCAAACGCCTCGCCTCCCCGTCCAAGGCTTCCTGAAGCGGGCCCGCGGGGTTCGATGCCCCGCGCGCCCGCCATGGTTCCTGGACACAAAAAAGGCCCCGGTGGCAGGAGCCGCCGGGGCCTTTTGCGAGAGAAGCTTGGCGCTTCAGTCTTCGATGTCAGGTGCGTCTTCGTTGCCGCGATCGTTGTCGCCCTGGCGGCCCTTGGTGAGGAAGTCGACCTTGTCAGCGATGATCTCGCAGCCGTAGCGCTTGGTGCCGCTCTGGTCTTCCCACTGGGTGTAATGGATGCGCCCTTCGACGGTCACCAGCTGGCCCTTGGTGCAGTACTTGGCGACGTTCTGGCCGAGACCGTTGAAGCAAGTGATGCGGTGGAATTCGCTGTCCTTGGCGGTGTAGCCGTTTTCGTCCTTGTAGGTCTTGCCCTCCTTGCGGGCGGGCCGGTCGGTGACCACCGAGATCGAGGTAATGTCGGTGCCGCCCTGGGTCGTGCGGGTTTCGGGATCGCGGGCGATACGGCCGACGAGGACTACGAGATTGGTCATGATACTTCTCCTGATCAAGCATCCGGGACCATCCCGGCTGCGAACCAAAGTGAAGAAGCGGCCGGCGGCGATACGCACCGCAGGGGAACCCGGAACTGGTTCGGGTGGTGCGGGCAGCCGGGCGAAGCCCGGCAACACGGCCGGACCTGATCCGGGTTGCGTCTCGTCCGGGGGCTGATTCAAGGGACGGTTCGCGAAGGAGACGGGTTGTCCTGGATGTTTGGACTGGAGGTTCTGACCTCGATCCCAAGTGCCCTGGCCGTTTCGCCAGTCTCCCTGCTCCGCCCTGGCGGTTCAGAGTCAGTTCGCGATCCGCACCGACCGGTTTTCCCCGCCGTGCAAACCGGTAGGCGAAACGACACCACCCGGTGCTGCGTCTGCCTCCTTTCCGTCGAACTTTTCGTCCAGTCGCTGCCCGCGCAGCATCCAGGTCTGCAGGGCGATGAGGCGCGCCCAATCAGCAAACGAGGGAATCGAGCCCAGATCCTCGCGCACGTGCTGCTCGCCGATCAGACGCACCGGAACGATCCGGCCGTCCGCGTTGACGATCGTCGCGCCGAAGATGGATTCGAGCATGAAAATGCCCTCGGCGTGATGGCGCAAGGCGCGGTGCCGGGGGTCTGCAAGAATGGCTTTGGACTGATCGAACCACTGGTGAAGCGGGAGATAGTCCTCAGGTCTGCCGCCCCATTTGCGAACCGAGGAGAGCGCGTGAAAATAGCAGTGTGCCATGATGCCCCTCCTCTAGAGACCCGTGAAGTGTTCGTCGTAGCCGGTGTAGCGCAGGCTGCACTCGAGCACGAAGCTGGCTTCGGGCACCTCGATCACCAGCAGACCGCACGATCCATCGTTTATTTCCCAGCCCGGATGGAACCGTTCGAGCGCGAGATAGGTGAGGGAATCGAGTGCCGCGGCAAGCTGCATGGGCGCCTCGCCGGTCGGTTCGCGCGCGACCTGGTATTCGAACGGAGCGATAGCCACCTCGGGGCAAGGAACGGTGTTCATATCGGTGTCGAAGCATTCGCATTCCTCAACCGCGCCGCTATCACCGCAGCCATCGAAGCGCACCTCGACCCTGGTGATGCCGGCTGCGCAAAGCGGGCCAATCACGGCTTGCTTCAGATGCTCGGTCTCGGTCTGGGCTTGCAGGGCGCGTTCGGCCTGCCGCTCATGATAATCCGCCATTACCTGAGTCATATCGACCATTGGAAAATCCTCCTGTGCTGGAGATCAGGTGGCCAATCCACCTGTCACCATTGGCACAGACGCGGGCCTCTCCTCTGGCCCGACAACGCCAGCGCCGCAGGGGCGCTGGCGCGAAGGCCTTTTGGCCGTCAGTCGGTAGACAGCGACGGTGCCTTTGGGCTGGTTCCAAGCGGACCGCGGCGATCAACGACCGTGATCCGGCGAGATTTGGCCTCGATGACGAGGCGTTCGAGCACACCGTTGCCGGGGAATGCTACGACGTAACGCGGATCGAGCGAAAGCATCCGTTCATTGCGCTTGAAGCCCGCACGGGCGCCAAGCCGCATGTCGAGCGAGAAGGTCAC
>CAYNTN010000281.1:0-3427 GCA_964399995.1 uncultured Ignavibacteriaceae bacterium | reverse complement strand
GCCAGTGCTAGCTTTGCGTACCGTCACTTATTGCACTGAAAACGAGGAGACCCCCATCATCATGAAGCAGATCGGGGAGCTATCCGGGCCCCAAAAGCAAACCTTCTTCGTGACGGTGCGCCAAGGCAAGCAGTACCGCAACCAGGGCAAGAAGGGAAACCTTTCCCAGGACGCGTGGTACTGGCGCTTCGTTGAGTTCGGCACCGTGAAGATGAGTGCGAAGCCGTTCCTGCGCCCGGCGTTCGAGGGCAAGAAGATGGAAGCGGTCGATGCGATCAAGCAGAGATTGGCTGAACGCGTCGAGCGGGCCGCGCAGGAACTCAAGAAGTGATTCAGGAGCAAGTATTCACGGCCCTCTCCGGAGTGGTCGGCGGGCGCGTATTTCCGAACGTCGCGCCAAACAACGTCCAGAAGCCCTACGTCGTCTACATGCGCGTCGCCAGTCAGCCGGAAAACACCCTGGCCGACGGCATTCCCGTGGAAAACACCCGCATGCAGATTGACTGCTTCGACACGACCTACGCCGCAGTCACGACGCTTGCGGAGAACATCAAGGCGGCGCTGCGCGCGTCCGCGATCACCAGCGTTCTGCTTCTGGAGCAGGACCAGTTCGAACCCGACGCGCAACTGCATCGGGTGATTCTCGATTTTTCTCTTTGGCATTACTAGAAAGGAGCCAACGTCATGGCAAGCACCGCAATTTCTGCTCAGGGCAGCACCGTCAGCATCGGCACGACCACTGGCTCTGCCATCAACATCACCGCTGTCGCGCTGACCAATCCCTGCCGCGTCACGCTGGCATCGGTCACCGGCTTGAACAAGGGCGACGTCCTGACCATCGCGGGTGTTGTCGGCACTACGCAGTTGAACGGCAACAACTACGTCATCCAGTACATCGAGCCGACCACCAAGATCGTCACGCTCGCGGCGCTGGACGCGACCGGCACTCCGCAGGCGGCCCGCACCTGCCCGAAAACAAAACGCCCGCTCCCTTGCGGGAACGGGCGCCTTGTCGCGGAGCAGCAGCGCGGCTCGCGCCGCGCCATGCCGCAGACGATTACTCGTCCTTGCCGTAATGCAGCCGGCGGTAGGGGATGCTCATCACCGTGCGCGAGATGCGGCAGTCGATGACCATCGGGCCGGGGTTGGCGATCCACTCGTTGGCCGCGGCGCGCAGCTCGTCGAGGCTGCGGACCATGGCGCCTTTGCCACCCATCGCCACGGAGACCTTGCCCAGGTCCGGGCAGGAGATCACCGAGGTGTTGACGTCCATGTTCTTGACGTCGAGCTTGTAGTACTCGGCGCCCAGGGCCTCGTTGTTCATCACCACCACGAGCAGGGGCATCTTGTAGCGGACCGCGGTCTCCCACTCGGAGAGGTGCATCATGAAGCTCGCGTCGCCATCGAGCAGCATGGCCGGCTTGTGGCCGATGGCGACCATGGCACCCATCGCGGCGGGCAGCATCTGGCCAATACAGCCGAAGAAGTGGCCCGACTGCGCCAGCGGCCGCACCTTCATCATGAGCATGTTGGAAATGCCCGAGGCCATGCCGCTGCCGGAGAACATGCCCACGGTGGTGGGCATGATGTCGTCGAGCATCATCACGGCCTTGCGCGGGTCCACGGTGCCCGGGTCGATGGGGAACTCGGCCGGGTCCTCGGCGCGCTTGGCGAGCTTCTCCTTCACGCCGGGCACACGGTAACCGGTGCCCTTGAAGTTGCGCTCGGCCAGGGCCTTCTCCAGGGCCTCGACGCCGATCTTCGCGTCGGAGTGCACGTAGAGATCCGCGGTGCGCACGCCGAACATGAGCACCTGCAGCTTGGTGTCGAACTGGATGAACTTGGCGTTGGGGTACAGGTAGCCGTTCTCCAGGGTGTAGCGGTTCAGGCTCGCGCCCACGCCGATCACCAGGTCCGCGTCATGGAAGAGCTGCATGGAGGCCTTGTGCGCGTAGTTGCCGGAGATGCCGGCGTAGTACTCGCACTGGTCGCCCATGTAGGTGCGCGCCAGGAGCGACGTGGCCATCAGCGCGCCGATACGGTCGCCCAGCTTCAGGGCGGCCTGGCCGGCGTTGGACCACTGGGCGCCGCGGCCCATGATAATCACGGGCTTCTTGGCCGAGGCGATCATGTCGGCGGCGCGCTTGATCATCTCCGGATCGGGATGGACGATGCCGGGGCGCATCATGGTGGCCGAAGGCACGTAGGGATCGTCGTCCTCCCACTGCTCCTGCTGCAGGTCCATCGGGACGGAGAGCAGCACCGGCCGGCTCTCGGTCTTGGCGATGTAGAAGGCCTTGCGCACGGCCTCATCGGCCTGGTCGGCGGCGCCCATGCGCACGAAGGCGGCTTCGCAGCCATGCGCGAAGGCGGACTGGTCCAGGCGCTGGGAGTACTCGGGGTCGCCCACCGGGTATTCGCCGCAGAAGGCCACCAGCGGCGACTCGGCGCGCGCGGCGGTCACGAAGGCGGTGGCCAGCTGGGAAGTGCCCGGGCCGCAGGTCGCGGTGGCCACGCCGACGCGGCGCGAGGTGCGGGCGTAGCCGTCGGCCATGCCGAGGCCGGCGCCTTCGTGGCGCACTTCGTGCACCTTGATGCCCAGCTTGTGCATCTCGTGCAGCCAGAACATGTTGCCATCGCCCATCATGCCGAACGTGGCATCGACGCCCTCGGCCTTGAATGCATGAGCCAGTCGCTGGAATACCTTCATAACCCCTCCTTCAAGAGTTCAATCATGGGATGGTGCATCTGAAAACGGTTGCTGCGGTGCTGCGGGTGTTGCAATTCCTGCGTTGCCGGGCCGGCTAGTCGGCGTCCTTGTCCATCGGCGTGCCGGCGAGCCTGGCGCCCAGGCGCTTGGCGAAATCGGCATTCATGCGTTTGACCACCAGCGAGGCGCCCGATTCCACGATGGAGGCCAGGCGCCCGCCCACTTCGGTCTTGGCCTCGATGAGCACCGAGGTGCCCGGCGCATCGGTGCGCGGCACCACGCGGAAGTTCATGTCGGCCTTGATGCGCGTGCCGCCCTGGTTGTCCTTGCCGCGCGAACTCACCTTGCCCGACAGCGTGGCCGGGTCCAGATCGAGCTTGAAACGCGCCTTGAAGGTGACCCGCGCCGGACCGAAGGCCACCAGCAGCCCCGCGTCGTACCAGCCTTCCTCGTCCTTCTCGCCCAGCGATGCGCCCTTGACGCATTCGACCACGGCATGGGGATCGGACAGGACCGCCCACACCGCCTCCGGCGTGGAATCCACGTCCACGCGCTCGTTCACTTCGATCATTGCAATGCCACTCCACTCAGGGCGCTGCGGAAGGCCCGGACGCACGCGCATGCGCAGGACGCAGACAGGCGCGGACGAACGATCATCGGGTCTCCTTCAGCAGGGGGGATGGGCGGTTGTCCGAACAATCGCGAAACCGGGACCGG